>VGXW01000163.1 GCA_016873195.1 Planctomycetota bacterium
GACAGGGCTGCGGATCGCCTCCGCCACCGCTACTCGGTGTTGACCAGGAACGTCGCCACGTCGCCGAGGAAGCGCTCGAGGTAGTTGCGGTGTCCCGCGCCGACCCCCACCTCGTCGACCGCCGCCATCATGAGTTCCATCCAGCGGTCGCGCGCCTGCCGGTCGATGCGGAACGGCGCGTGGCGCTGGCGCAGCCGCGGGTGGCCGCGTTCGCGCACGTAGTCGGGCGGCCCGCCGAACCGGTAGACCAGGAAGCCCAGGAGCCGCGCCGCGGCGCCGGCGAGGTCATGCTCGGGGTACATCGGCCCGAGGATCGGGTCCTGCGGCACGCGCCGGTAGAACGCGGCGACGATCGCGGCGAGCCGCTCGCCGCCCAGCAGTTCGTAGATCGGCAGTTCCTCGGGCTCGGCCACGCGGGCAGCGTGGTGATTCCCCGCGCGAACGCAAGTACCATCCCGCGCCGCCCGCCATGGTGTTCCACGACCAGCCCGACCGCGACGATCGCGAGTTCGACCGCAGCCTGCGCCCGACCTCGTTCGGCGAGTTCGTCGGCCAGCAGCAGATCCGCGACAACCTGCACGTGGCGATCACCGCCGCGCGCGGCCGCCGGGAACCGCTCGACCACGTGCTGCTGTGCGGGCCGCCCGGCCTCGGCAAGACCACGCTCGCGCATCTGATCGCCGTCGGCATGGCGACCGACCTCGTGATCACGTCGGGCCCCGCACTCGGCGCGCCGAAGGACCTCGCCGGCACGCTGACGCGCCTGCAGCGCGACCAGGTGCTGTTCATCGACGAGATCCACCGGCTGCCCATGGCCCTCGAGGAGTACCTCTACTCGGCGATGGAGGACCACGCGATCGACGTCGTGCTGGATCCCGGGCCGAGCGGCCGCAGCGTGCGCCTGTCGGTGCAGCCGTTCACGCTGGTCGGCGCGACGACGCGCGAGGGCCTGCTGACCGCGGCGTTCCGCTCGCGCTTCGGCATCGTCGAACGGCTCGAACCCTACCCGCCGGCCGACATCGAGCAGATCCTGCTGCGCGCGGCCGCGCGCCTCGCCGTCACGCTGGAACCCGACGCGGCGAAACTGTGCGCGGGCCGCAGCCGCGGCACGCCGCGCATGGCGCTGCGCATCCTGCGCCGCGTGCGCGACCTCGCGCAGGTGCTGCAGAAGCCGTCGATCGACGAGCGCACCGCGCGCGACGGGCTCGAGCGGCTGCGCATCGACCACCTCGGCCTCGAGGAAGTCGACAGGAAGCTGCTGCGCGCGCTGTGCCAGCGCGGCGATCCGATCGGGCTGAAGACCCTCGCGGCGATGGTCGACGAGGCCGAGGACACGCTCGAGGACGTGCTCGAGCCGCACCTGATCCGCTGCGGCCTGCTCGCGCGCACGCCGCGCGGCCGGCTCGCGACGCCGCTCGCCTACGAGCACCTGGGCCAGCGTCCCCCCGAACGAGCCCCGGGTGAGCTGCCGTTCGCCTGGCCCCCGCCGAGCCCGTGAGCCCCTTCCGCTTCGAGTTGCTGGGCCAGCGCGGCAAGCTGCGCCGCGGCCGGTTCCACACCCCGCACGGCACCTTCGAGACGCCGTGCTTCGCGCCGGTCGGCACCTACGCGGCGCTGAAGGGGCTGCTGCCCGAGCAGGTGGCCGCGACGGGCACCGAGCTGATCCTCGCGAACAGCTACCACCTGCACGTGCGGCCGGGTGCGCTGCGCATCGAGCGGCTCGGCGGCCTGCACCGGTTCATGGGCTGGCCGGGCCCGATCCTGACCGACAGCGGCGGCTACCAGGTCTTCTCGCTCGGCGGCAAGGTCAAGGTCGACGACGGCGGCGTCACGTTCCAGTCGGTGATCGACGGCAGCACCCACCGCTGCACGCCCGAGTCGGTGCTGACGTTCCAGCGGCAGCTCGGCCCCGACGTGGCGATGGTGCTCGACCACTGCCCGCCCGGCGACGCCGACGCCGCGACGCAGCGGGACGCGCACGAACGCACGCTGCGCTGGGCCGCGACGGCGCGCGAGGTGCACGAGCGCTGGGGCGGCAGCGGCCGCGGGCAGGCCGTGTTCGGCATCTGCCAGGGCGGCGTCGACCCCGAACTGCGCGCGGCGAGCGCCCGGGCGCTCGCGGCGATGGACTTCGACGGCTACGCAGTAGGCGGGCTGTCGGTCGGCGAGACGAAGCAGCAGATGGCGGTGGCGCTCGAGGCGTGCGTCGACCACCTGCCGGCCGGCAAGCTGCGCTACATGATGGGTGTGGGCCTGCCCGAGGACCTGCTCGCGGCGAGCGAGCAGGGCGTCGACCTGTTCGACTGCGTCGTGCCGACGCGCCACGGCCGGAACCACACGGCGTTCGGCCCGGGCGGCACCACGCTGAAACTGCGCAACGCGCAGCACGCCGACGACCCGGGGCCGCTGGTCGACGGCTGCACCTGCACCTGCTGCCGCCGCTTCTCGCGCGCCTACCTGCGCCACCTCGCCGTCGCCGACGAGATGCTGGCGGGCATCCTGCTGTCGCTGCACAACATCCACTTCCTCCAGGACCTGATGCGCTCGATCCGCGCGCGGGCCGAAGGCAACGCATGAAACCCCGCTCCTGCCTGTTCCTGCCCCTGCTGCTCGGCGCGTGCCTCTCGGCCCAGGGGAACCTGCCCACGCTCACGATCGGCACGTGGAACCTCGAGTTCCTCGGCGCGGAGGGCGACTTCCGCAACAAGCTGCCGCGGCGCGACGAGGCCGACTACCAGCGGATCGGCGAGAAGGTGCGCGCACTCGGCGTCGCCGTGCTCGCGGTGCAGGAGATCTGCGGCGAAGCGCCGCTGCAGAAGGTCGCGGCCGCGGCCGGCCCGTCGTGGCGGTTCGTGCTCGGCACCACGGGCGGCTGGGACGACGGCGTCACGTCGCAGCAGATCGGCTTCCTCTACGACGCGCGCGTGGTGGAACTGCTGCAGGCCGAGGAACTGCTCGCGCTGCCGCGCGAACTCGAGGGCGTGCCGATCTTCCACCGCGTGCCGGTCAGCGCCTGCTTCCGCGTGCGCGCGACCGGCTGCGACTTCCGCGCGGTGACCGTGCACCTGAAGGCCGGCCAGAAGGCGCAGGACGAGCAGAAGCGCCGGCTCGAGGCGCAGCAGCTGCACGGTTGGATCGGGTCCTTGCGCCAGGACGCTGCCGAGGACCAGGACCTGGTGCTGCTCGGCGACTTCAACAGCACCTACGGCACCGACCCGCAGAGGATCCTCGAGGGGGGCGGCTCGCTGCAGTACCTCGTGCCGCCGACGCCCTCGCCGACGATCCTGCACTTCCCGGAGCCGATCGACCAGGTCGCCGCCGGGCCCGGGTTCGACGAACTGCGCCGCGACTCCATGACCGTGCACGGCGACCTCGGCGGACTCGACCGCGACCAGTGGCGCAAGACCTACAGCGACCACTTCCCGGTCACGGTGACGATCGCGGCGGCCGGAGACGACGATCCGGCGGCACGCTTCCGTCCGGCGGATCCCGCGCACGCGTTGCCGCGCCCGGCGCGGGACGCGGCGCGGGACGCGGCGGCCGCGCCCGAGGCACCCGCCCGGCAGACCGCGGCGAAGCCACCCTCCGCACCTGCGCGCCGTGCCGCCAGCCTGCCGAAGGCCGGGGCCACGGTGACCGTGCGCTGGGCGGATCGCGACCTCTGCGGCACGCTGCTCGACGAACTGCCGAAGGGCCCCGGCGGCTGGCTCCAGCTGGAGGCGGAAGGCAAGCGCTACGCGATCCCCTACGCGCAGATCGTGCACGTGACCTGGCAGTGAATGCCGCAGCGGATCGGGACGTTGGCTCCCGCAACGACGCGCCGATGCCACCGCCGCCACGCCGCGGGGGAACTGGCGCCCCCCCGCGCCAGCCTCCCGCCGCGGCACCTACTGCCGCGCGCGAGGTAGCCTTCTCCCGGTCCCCCGAGAACTTCTGCCACGGCAAGCGCAGACCTCCGTTGCTGGCGACTCCTCCGATGCCCGTCCCGCGCTCCTGCTGGCTCGCCGCCCTCACGCTGCTCCCGCCGCTCGCTGCCCAGTCGCCGATCTACCGCGCGGCGCGCCAGCCCATCGCCGACCCGGCCGTCGCGGCGCTGCCGGGTGGCGTGATGCTGTCGATCCCCGGCCTGCTCACCGACTTCACGCTCGCGGGCGGCGGCCAGTTCGTCGAACTGCCGAACGGCGAGGCCCGGCTCACCGGGCGCGTGCTCAGCGACGCGAGCATCTACAGCGCGTTCCTCGTCGACGTCCTGTTCACGGGACGCGTGGCTCCCGGGCACCCCTCGTACCCGCCGGCCGGCGCGCCTGACCTGCAACTGCTGCCTTCTGCCTACGCGCCGGCCGGCCCTGTCGATCCCAACCAGTTCGTCTACTTCACCGCCGCGACCGGCACGTTGACCGGCGTGCGCAACCTCGACGGTGCGGTGCTCGCGATCACGCTCGCCACCCCGCCGGCACAGCTCGGCCCGGGTGCCAACAACCGCAACACGGCCCTCGGCCTCGCGGCCAACCTGCAGGTCGCGATCGTGCAGCAAAACTACTTCGGCACGGTAGGCCCCTTGTCGACCGCCTCGCTGTGGCTCGACCTGCCGCCGCACCGCACGCTCGACACGACGCACCCCCAG
This sequence comes from Planctomycetota bacterium, assembly GCA_016873195.1. Taxonomy (GTDB): domain Bacteria; phylum Planctomycetota; class UBA1135; order UBA1135; family UBA2386; genus VGXW01. Next base: position 4,625 of record VGXW01000163.1, read on the forward strand.
GTCGACAGCACGCGCTCGGCGCTGCCGTTCGGCCGCGCGATGGTGCTGCCCGGCGTCGCCGACGACTACGTGTTCGTGCCGGCCGGCGACTTCACCGAGTATGCAGACGGCCACGCGGAACTCGCTGGCACGCTCGCGCGCCCGAGCCAGCTCGACGACCGCTGGGACGTCGCGCTGCAGTTCCAGAACCGCGTCGACCCGGGCCAGCCCGGTTGCCCGCCCGCGGGCAGTCCGGTGCTGCAGATGCTGCCGGGCGCCTACGTGCAGAACGGCGGCACGATGGACCCGGGCCACTGGCGCTACTACCGGACGGCAACGGGCACGCTGACGGGCCAGGGCCTCAACGCCGGCGGCAGCATCGCGCTCGCCGAGACCGTGGCGACGCAGGTCGGCGGCGCGGCGAACCAGACGAACACCTACTGCGGCTTCTACGGGGCGTTCGCGCCGACCCTGCTCGCGCAGCCCGCAGGCCGCACGATCGCGATCGCGGGGCCGGTCGAGCTGTTCGGCCTCACCGCGACCTTCCCGGTGCTGCCGTTCCCCGTGCTCACGCCGCCGGCGGTGCCCTACACGCTGGACACCTTGACCGACCAGGGCGTCGTGATCGAGGGCGACAACCTCGCGTGGACCGACTACGTCGGCGTCGACTGGGACCTCGTCGGCGGCCGCAGTGCCGCCCAGTGGTTCGGCGGCTGGTTCGCCGTGCTCGACAACCAGCACCTCGAACTGCACCCGCGCCCCGGTGCAGTGCCCGGCGTCCACCAGCTCAGCATCTTCAACCCCGCGGTGCGCAGCAACACGCAGCCGATCACGTTGACGGCGCCCGCTGCGCCGAGGCTCATCAGCGAAGCCGCGGTGCCCGCGTGGACCGTGCAGCACCTGCTCGTGCACTCGGGCCCCCTCACCGGCCCCGGGCTGTCCGCGATCGCCCTCAGCGACTCGCTGCTGCCGACCACGTTCCCCGGCCTCGCCAACCTCGGCATCGGCAACGGCGGCAACGACCTGTTCGTCTTCCCGGGCACGTTCCCGCACGACCCGCTGACCGGCATCGCGCGCTGCGATCTGTTCGTGCCGGCGGGCTTCGCGACGCTGCTGCACTTCCAGGCCGTGGTGCTCGACCTCGGCAACCTCGTGCTGCCGCTGCCCGCCACGAACGTCTGGTCGGTCGCCTACCCGTAGCCGCGCCAGCGCAACACCGCGAACGCGACGAATACGAGCACCAGCAGGATCGCGGCGACGACGAACCACAGCGGCCGCCGCTCCGGCAGGAAGCCACCGGTGCCACCGCGCGCGGGGTGGTCCTCGTCGCGCGAATACCCCTGCGGCAGGTCGAGGCCCTGGTAGTCGATCTCCTCCTGGTCCTGCCAGCCCGTGCTCGCGTCGCTGCCGCACTCCTTGCACGATCGGCTGCCGACGGGCACGTCGGCGCCGCAGTGCGGGCACGCGAAGATCTCGCGGCGCGGCTTGCCACGGCCCTTCATCGCACCTTCTCCAGCCGCAGGTAGTCGAGGCCGACCATGTAGGCGGGTTTCGCCTTCGCGTGCTTGCCGGTGATCGTCAGCGTGAACGGCAACTCGCCGGCAGGCAGCTGCACGGTGCCGAGCAGGACGGGCCCGCTCGGCGTGACGCGCTCGGCGTAGCCGTCGAACGGTTCGCCGAGCTTGCTCCCGCCGACCGAGCACTGCACGACGCCGTAGTCGTCGGCCTTGCAGAACGCGGCGGTGATCCGGTACTCGCCGGCTGCGGCCACGGGCAGCGCGAGCACCAGCGTGTCGCCGGGCTTGCCGTGCTTCCACCAGCGCTGCGCGTCGCGCGAGAACGCGTTCTCCAGGAAGCTCATCTGCTGCACCTCGTGCTCGCCGCCGCGGATCGACAGCACCTTCAGGCCCTCGGCTTCGATCGCGTCCTTCGCGACGAACACGGGCGGCGGCGGCAGGCGATCGAGCGTGCGCTCGGCGGCCGGCGGCACGGGCGGCAGGCCCGAGCGCGCGCCGGCGGCGCCGTACCAGTAGGCGACCGTCGCGTAGTCGAGCTTCAGGTTCGCAACCCAGTGCCAGACCTCGAGGTCGAAGCGGAACGTCTTCTGGAACGGCACGGCGTCGAGGACCTGCGTCCGGTGCACGGCGGTGAAGCCGTAGTTGCCGGGGCCGTCGCACTGCGTCTGCGCGTGGAACGCCGACTGGAACGGATGCGGGTCGCACCACGCGTAGCCGAAGTAGTCCTCGGTGCCGGTGCCGAACGTCGAGGGGAACGTCTCGCCGTCGACGAAGAACTTCTCGTCGCCCTCGCCCCACCAGCCGCGCGTCGGGTTCTTGACCAGGAGCGAGCAGCCGACGAACCGGCCGGGGCCGCCGCTCGCGTCGAGCACGAGGAAGTCGCGGAACGGGCGCGAGGGGAAGCCCTTCTCCTGGTGGTAACTCGCACGGAACAGGAGCGGCGGCGCCTCGGTGCGCGGCAGCGGCGCGAAGGCGACACGCCACTCGGCTTGCCCGGCGTCCTCCAGAGCGACCGTGCCGCCGTCGGGCAGCGGCATCGGCCAGCGACTGCGCAGGAGCAGGCCGTTGCCGGATCCGTCGCCGAAGGTGAGCGGAAGGATCTCGAGCCGGGTGCTCCGGTACGTCTTGCCGTCCGGACCGGCGACGAAGAAGTCGAGCAGCGGCACGCGCACGAGTTCCTCGGTCGGGGTCGCGACCCGCAGCAGCGCGTTGCGCAGTACAGCGCCGACGTCGACGCCGGTCGTCCGCGGCACGGTGATCTCGATCTCGCGCACGACATGGCCCCGCGGCACCTCGACCACCCGCGGCGAACGCCCGCCGTATCGCTCCTGCGGGACCGGCGGCACGAGCCCGCCGGCACACGCCGCGATCTCCTTGCCGAACTGCTGCAGCATCGCCGGCCGGAAGCTCGGCACTTCGGTGCCCGCGGCGAACTGCACCACGTTGCACTGGTAGTAGAAGTCGCCCTTGCTCGCCGAGACCTTCAGGTGCTTGCCGAACGGGATCGGCAGGTGGCAGTTGGCGCCGCGGCTGCGCAGGCCCGCGAGCGGTTCGCCGACCGGCTCGACCTTGCCGGTCGTCAGCGCCTCGAAGTCGACGGTCCACACGCGTTCGCCGTCGACGTCGAAGAACAGCTCGCCCGACGGGTTCGCCGACCAGATCCGCGACAGCACGCCCGGGCCGTCGACGTCGACCATCACGAACTCCTTCCTGCCGTCCTTCTCCTCGACCCGCAGGTACTGGCCGCGGTCGTCGTTGCCGTACCACGCGTCGAAGTCGCCGGGCCCCTTGTCACTCTTGCGGTCGTAGCTGCTGAACTGCACGCAGCGTTCGCCCGGCGCCGGCGGCTGCCACAGCCAGTCGACGTCGGTCAGACGTTCGAGCAGCTTGGGGTAGTCGAGCACCTGGTTCTGGGCACCGGCACTCACCGCGGAGGCGAACACGACACCGAGCAGCAGGAGGGCGCGCATTGGTGCAACGATAGCGCTCGGGACCGGCCGCCCGCACCTGCTCGTTGCGCGGCGGACCCCGCCGCCGTTCTCGCTCCCGCGCCGCCGATCCCCCGCTCAGGCAGCGTCGGAGGCGAGGATGCGACCCAACTGCTGCCGCGTCAGCCCCAGGCGCAGCAGCGCGCTCACGAGCAGGTCGATGGACACGGTCCGGTCGCCCGCTTCGAGCTTGGCGACCCGCGACTGGCTCGAGCCCATGCGCTGCGCGAGCTCGCCTTGCGTGAGCCCGAGCCGCGCGCGCCGCTGGCGGACGGCCACCGCCAGGGCGAGCTTGATCTCGACGATGCGCTCCTCGGCAGCCGAGAGCCCGAGGAACTCCGCTGCACTGCCGACGCGCCAGCCGGCAGCTTCCAGACGCTTCTTCTTGGTGGCCTTCATGGGAGGAACCTCGCAGATGTCATGTGGCGTCGTAACGCCGCAGTCGGTCCGCAGCAGTCCGGGTGATCGTGAGCGGCGCCAGCATATGTCAGTTCCGACATGATGCAAGCAGGTCTTGCCGCCCGCTCCCACCGCCGGAACCCGTGCCCCCGCGGCACCCACTCGTTGCGCGGCGCGCCCCGGCCGCGAAGATGCGCCCGATGCCCCGCCTCCCGTCGCCGCGGCTACCGCCGCTGCTGCTGGCCCTCGGCCTCGGCACCGCCCTCGCCGCGCAGTCGCCGGCTCCCTACGACCCGCTCGACGGCGTCGACCCCGACGGCCGCATCCCGAAGCCTCAGTTCCCCGACGACCTGCCGCACCCCGAACGCTGGCGCTACATCCCCCCTGGGCGCATCAAGCCGGGCAACGTGTTCGAGCGGTTCCTGGTCAGCACCTTCGTCGCACCCGTGTTCTTCCGCGAGGAGGACGTCGGCTTCGGCGGCGGGTTCGCGCTGACCGACGTCGACTTCCGCGACCAGCGCTACCGCGAGTTCGGCAACCTGCTGCTGACCTACAGCGAGGAAGGCCAGCAGGCCTACCGCCTGAACTGGTCGCGCTGGCTCGCCTGGCGCGAGCTCGAGAACGGCGGCGTGCTGCGCGAGGAGCGCGAACGGCTGTTCGGGCGCATCGGCTACGAGAAGACGCTGACGCGGCGCTTCTTCGGTTTCGGCAGCCGCACTCCACAGATCGCCGAGACGAGCTACACCGAGGAAGTGTCCGCCCTCGGCTTCGGCTGGCGCACGTCGTTGCCCGATCCCGGCAGCCCCTGGCTCCTGCGGCTCGACCTGCAAGCCGAACACCACAACCTGGCGCGCGGCCACGTGCGCACGGTGCCGAGCACCGAGCAGAGCTTCCCGGACGCGTTCGCCGCCGGCGACGACCGGGACCAGCTGTGGGGTTCCGCGAGCTTCGGCTACGACACGCGCGACAGCCTGCACCAGCCCTACTCGGGCCACCGGCTCGGCGTCTCCTGCCGCTGCGCGATCGGCACCGGCGGCGAACAGGGCGCGATCCTCGGCGCCGACGCGCAGCACGTCTTCCCGCTGCCGCCGCTGCTGCACCGGGGCGGACAGGGCAACGAGGAACATCCGCCGACCGACTGCCTCGCCGTCGGCGCGTTCGTGCTGGACACCGTCGGCGACCTGCCGTTCCACAGCCTGCCGTCGCTCGGCGGCTCGCACACGCTGCGCAGCTACATCGAGAACCGCTTCACCGACCGCGCGGCCGCGCACGCGGCGATCGAGTACCGCATCGGCCTCGTGCCGCGCGGCATCACCTTCACCGACGCGATCCGCATCGAGCGCATCAACGCGGCGCTGTTCTGCGAGGTCGGCACCGTGGCGCCGGGCATCGAGGACCTGCACGACTCCCGGTGGCACGAGAGCTTCGGCTTCGGCCTGCGCATCGGCTTCTCGCGCGAGGCGGTGTTCCGCATCGACGTCGGCTACGGCGACGAGGGCTCGAACTTCACGCTGGCGTTCGGCAACAGCTTCTAGGCGGTGCGGGTGCGGCCCTGGACCCCGGGGACGCCCCGCGTTCACGACTTTGCGACATCCTTCCGGCCGCGCAGTCCCCGCCGCGCCGCGGCCCGGTCCGTATGCTGCGCGCACCATGCGCCCGCCGCTCCGCTCCCTCTTCGTGTTCTCCCTGTTCCTGCCCGTCGCGACGCTCTGCGCGCAGGAGCCCGAACAGACCGAAGCGCCCCAGCGCCCCGAGCGCCAGGAGCCCCAGGAACCGCGCGCGCCGCGGCCGTCGGCCCTGCCCGACCCGGTGTTCCGACTCGACCAGGTCAACGGCCTGCCGTGGCGCAACCTCGGCCCCGCGAACCCGATGGGCCGCATGACCGACATCGCCGTGCCGAGCCAGCGCCAGAGCACCTGGTTCGTCGGCACCGCCGGCGGCGGCCTGTTCCGCACCACGAACGCGGGCACCACGTGGACCAGCGTGTTCGACCACGCGGGCACCGTGTCGATCGGCGACGTCGCCGTGGCGCCGAGCAACCCCGACGTGGTCTGGGTCGGCACCGGCGAGGAGAACGCGCGCAACTCCGTGCAGTGGGGCGACGGCGTCTACAAGTCGACCGACGGCGGCACCACGTGGACGCACGTGGGTCTGCGCGAGACGTTCCA
>VGXW01000164.1 GCA_016873195.1 Planctomycetota bacterium
GGGGGCGCGGCTCCTGCCCGGCCCGCCGGCCGAGGTCGGCCAGGCCGGCCAACCGACCGGCCTCGCGCGGCGGTTCCTGGCCGCGGCCACGGAGATGCTCGCGCGGCGCGGCGAACCCGCCGCCGTGCGCCGCATCGCCGAGCGCGCGCAGCAGGAAGTCGCGCGCTGCGCGCACCCCGACTCGCCGCTGCAGGGCTGGCGCTTCGTGCTCGACCTGATCCGCGAACCGCAGCAGCGCGGCCCGCTGGTGGGAGACGACGGACGCCCGCTGCCGGCGCTGCTGCAGCTCGCATCGTGGGAGGACCTGCTGCGCGCGGCGCCGCCGCGCGAGATGGCGCCGCTGTGGCTCGGCCGCTTCGAGCAGCTGCGGCAGAAGGAGCCGAACCTGCCCGGCATGCTGCGCGTGGCCGCGCAGCTGCACGACCTCGCCGGCACCGAACAGGCGGCCCGGCTGCTGCTCGAGTGGATCGCCGCGGCCGAAGGCGACCCCGAACCGCAGTTCTGCCGCATGTGCGCGCGGCTGCGCAGCGGCGAACTCGAGGCGGCGCTCGACGACGCGATCGCCGCGGTGCAGCGGTCGGTCGCGCGCGCCGAAACGCTCGCGGCGGTCGCGGCCGTCTGGGAGCAGGCGGCGGAGCGGGCGGAACCCGGCCGGCGCGAGATCGTGCTCGAGAAGGCGCGGACCTTCCGCGCGCTGCTCGGGGCCGCTGCCCCGGGAGGCACTCGATGACCGGACGGCGCCATCCCGGCCGGGCCGCGTGGCTCGCGGGCGCGGGCGTGCTGCTGGCGGTCGGCGTCGCGCTGTGGTCCCTGTTCGGCCGCGGCCGCCCCGTCGACCCCTCGACCCTGCGCGGCCAGCTCGGTGCGGCGCCCGCGGCGCCCGCCGTGCCGCGGCTCGACACCGGGCCGGGCGGTGCGGCGGCCAACGGCGGCGCGCACGCGCGCACCGTCGCCGGCATCGTGCGCCTGCCGGACGGCGGCCCGGCGGCTGGCGCCAGCGTGACGCTCTACCGCGCGACGACCGCGTGGCCGGAGTGGCGCCGCGAGCTGCTCGACCGCGCGACCACGGGGGCGGACGGCACCTTCCGCTTCGGCGTCGACCTGCGCCTGGACCTGCTGCTCGGCTTCGAGCACCCGGCCTCCGCCGGCGGGCTCGAGGAGGTGCCGGCGCTGCGCGACGCCGTCGACCTGCGCCTGCTGCCGGGTTTCGCGCTGTCGGGTCTCGTCACGAACGACGCGGGCAGTCCGCTCGCCAACGTGCGCGTCGCGGCCGAGTCCGTGCTCGCGGACCGGCGCCGCGCCGCGTGGGTCGCCACCGGGCCGGACGGCCGCTACCGGTTCACGAACCTGCCCGCCGGGCCCGTGCGCCTCGTCGCGCGGCACCCGCAGTGGCAGCCGGCCACGGCGCCGGCCGTCGTGGTCGGCGCCGTCTCGGTGCACGACCTCGCGTTCGACCGTCCCGCGCTGCCGCCGCTGCGCGGCCGCGTCGTGGCGGCGGCCGGGCAGGCGCCGATCGCCGGGGCCACGGTCGAGGTGCTGCCGCCGGCCGGCAAGGCGGGCTTCGCGGATGTGGTCGCCGCGCGCACGGGCGACGACGGCGCCTTCGAGTTGACCGGGCTCGCGCGCGGCAACGCCCAGGTGCTCGTGCGCCACCCCGAGCACGGCGCGGTGCGGCGCACGCTCGCGCTCGGCGCGACGGCGGCGGAGCTCGTGTTCGAGCTGCCGGGCCGGTCGGCGGTCGGCGGCCAGCTGCTGCTCGACGGCGGCTCGCGCGCGGACTGGAGCGGCACGGTGCTGCACGTGGTCGACGCCGCCGGCGAACTGGCGCACGCCGCGGCCGATCCGGCGGGCCGGTTCGAGTTCCCGGCGCGGCTGTCGCCCGGCTGGGCCACGCTGGCGCTGGTCGGCAGCGACCTCTGCTTCCAGCGCAGCCTCGCCGCCGAGGTGCAGGTGCGGATCGAGGAACGCGCGGCCACCTCGGTCGAACTCGTGCTCGTGCCGGCCACCCGCGTGCGCGGCCGGATCGTCGACGGCGACGGCCGGCCGCTCGCGGGCGCCACGGTGCAGCGGACCAGGCAGCTCGCCGAGAACGCGCGCTGGATCAGCGACGCGGCGGTCGCGTTCGACGTCGGCGCGTTCGGCAGCCAGGTCGCGCAGCTGGTCGGCCGCGACCGCGACCTGCTGCTCGCGGTCGCCGGCGCGGACGGCAGCTTCGAGGTGCGCGGCCTCGAACCCGGGCCGCTGCTCGCGCGCTTCGACCTGCCCGGGCGCGGCAGCCGCTGGCTGCGCCTCGCCGTGCCGCCGCAGGGCGCGGGCGACTTCGGCGACGTGGTGATGCCGGCGGCGTGCCGGCTGCGCGGCCGCGTGCTGCGCGGCAGCAGTCCGCTCGCGGGCGCTTCGGTCACCGTGTCCGGCGCCGAGGCCCTGTGCACGGCGGTGACCAGCGGCGACGGCGGCTTCACCGTCGCGGACCTGCCGCCGGGCGCCTACCGCGTGCGCGCGCGGTTGCCGTCGATGCCGACCGCGAACGCCGAGGCCGACGTCACCCTGGCGGGCGAGCTGACCGAACTGGGTCCGCTCGTGCTGCAGGCCGGGCGCACGCTGCGCGGCACGGTGCTCGGCAGCGACGGCCAGCCGGTGCCCGCCGCGCTGGTCACGGTGCGCGGCGCCGCCGGGCAGCCGACGCTGACCGACCCGGGTGGCCGCTTCGCGCTCGAGCTGCCGGACCGGGCGACCGTCGAACTGCAGGTCTCGCTGGGCGACCGTTCGCGGCGCGCGGTCGTGCCCGTGCGCCGCGAGCAGGCCGAGGTCGACGTCCGCCTCGACACGCCACCGTCGTGCACCTTGGTGGCGCAGGTCGCGGGGCTGCCGGGCCGGCAGCGGCTGCCGGGCGTGCTGCTGCGCCTGCTGCCCCTCGACGGCGGCGAAGCCGGCGACCGCTCGCGCTGGGTCGAGATGCAGGGCGGCGAACTGCGCTGGCCCCTGTGCCCGGTGGGCCGCGTGCGCGTGCAGATCGTCGGCCAGGGCTACGCGCCGTGGACGGCGGAACGCGACCTCGTCGCCAACGAGGAGCACCAGCTCGGCGAGGTGCTGCTCGAACCCGGCGGCGTGCTGCAGGGCCGGGTCGTCGATCCGGCCGGCGCGCCGGTCGCGAACGCGTGCGTGCTGGTCGGCGAGGAGGCGGACCTCGACCTGTTCGAGCCGCAGGTGCGCAGCGGGCCGGACGGGTCGTTCCGCATCGGCGGCATCACGACCGGCGCATCGTCGCTGGTCGTGCGCGCGCCGGGCCTCGCGCCGCGCACGGTCGAACTGCGCCTGCCGCAGGACGTGCTCGCCGAGCCGCCGCTCGTGATCGCGCTCGAACCGGGCTCGGCGATCGTGGTCGAGGTCGGCCCGGGCCGCGCGCGCGAGGGCGGCCTCGTGCAGCTGCGCCGCCGCGGTCGAGTGATCGCGACCGCCGAACTCGACGAAGCGGGCCGCGCGGTGTTCCTGCACCGGAGCCCGGGCTCCTACACGGTGCAGCTCTACGGCAGCGACGAGCCGCCGAAGCCCGCGCGCGTGGAGTCGGCCGGGCAGCAGGTTCGCGTGCAGCTGTGAGCCGGAAGGTCGCACGTTGGCCGGCCGCGGGTGGCCGATGAGGTGATGGGCCCGGCGCGGCCCGGCCGGCAGCATGTCCGGGCCGGCGTGCGCCGGCAGGACGGCGACGATGGACGAATTCGACGTGGTGGTGGTGGGCGCGGGCGTGGTCGGCCTCGCCGTGGCGCGGGCGCTGGCCCTCGCCGGGCGCGAGGTCGTCGTGCTCGAGGCGGCCGATGCGATCGGCACCGGCGCGAGTTCGCGCAACAGCGAGGTCGTGCACGCGGGGCTCTACTACCCGACGGGCTCCGCGAAGGCGCGCCTGTGCGTCGCGGGGCGGCGGCAGCTCTACGCCTACTGCGCGGCGCGCGGCGTGCCGCACCGGGTCTGTGGCAAGCTCGTCGTCGCGACCGAACCGGGCCAGCTGCACGCACTGCGGGCGCTCGTCGAACTGGCGCGGGCGAACGGCGTCGAGGGGCTCGACTGGTGCACGGCCGAGCAGGTGCGCCCACTCGAACCCGAGGTGCGCTGCGTCGCGGCGCTGCACAGCGCGACCACCGGCATCGTCGACAGCCACGGCCTGATGCGGGCACTGCGCGAGGACGCCGAGGCGCACGGCGCCAGCGTGCTGCTGCAGAGCCCGGTGCTCGGCGGTCGCGGCTGCCGCGGTGGCCTCGAGGTCGACGTCGGCGGGGCCGAACCGGTGCAGCTGCGCGCGCGGCACCTCGTCAACTGCGCGGGCCTCGGCGCACCCGGCCTCGCCGCGGCCATCGAGGGCCCGGCCCAGCACCTCGCCCCGCGCGGGCACCGCAACAAGGGCTGCTACTTCGCCCTCGCCGGGCCGTCGCCGTTCCGGCGGCTCGTCTACCCGCTGCACGACGGCGCGTGGCTCGGCGTGCACGTGGTGCTCGACCTCGCCGGCCAGGTGCGCTTCGGCCCGGACGCCGAGTGGCTGCCGCCGGACGCGCCCGACGACTACGACGTCGACCCGGCGCGCGCGCCCGCGTTCGCGGCGGCGGTGCGGCGCTACTGGCCGGGCCTGCCCGACGGTGCGCTGGTGCCCGCGTTCGCCGGCATCCGCGCGAAGATCACCGGCCCGGGCGAGCCCGCGGCCGACTTCGCGATCCTCGGTCCCGCCCAGCACGGCCAGCCCGGGCTCGTGCACCTGCTCGGCATCGAGTCGCCGGGCCTCACCGCCGCGCTCGCGATCGGCGACGAGGTCGTGCGCCTCGCCGGCGCGTGAACACCACGGCCCGGCGGCGCGCTACTTCAGCTCGACCGTGACCGGCCGCGACGCGAAGTCGAACGCGTCGATGCGGATCGCCGCGGCGGTGATCGTCGTGCCCGCGAGCACGTTGGCGAGGCCGGGCGGCACGTAGACCGCGCTGCGCGCCTTGCCCGTGGCGTCGAGGTTGCCGAGGAAGTTCTGGAAGTAGGCGCTGTTGGCGTTCTGCAGCGACAGGTCGGTCCAGAAGTCGCGCGCGACCGGGATCGACAGGCCGTAGACCACCCACGGCGGCGTGCTGCCCGACATGCCGAGGATCAGCGCGAAGCCGCGATTCGCCGACGGCCCGCCGAGGTCGAGGTGGAACTCGGCGGTGCCGCCCTGCACGGTGTCGATCTCCTCGCGGTCGGTGCCGAAGAACGGCACCGTGTAGGCGCGCGAGACCGGCGTGCTGCGCAGGATCCACTGGTCGGGGTCGATCGCGACCGCGGTCGCCGCGGCCGGCAGCGGCACGACCAGCTGGTCGTCGCGTTCGTCGTCCCACACCGTCGCAGTGACCGTGCCCGAGCCGGTCGTCACGCGCACGCGCACCGGCATCTTGAACACGGGCTGCGACGTCTGCGTCTGGTCGAGCTCGAGGTAGAGGTAGTTGCCGGCGCCGAAGGTCTTGTTCTGCCAGCCGTAGGTGTAGGCCGGCGAGCCGCCGTTCATGACCCACTGGTCGAAGAACCAGCCGAGGTCGCGGCCCGTGGTCTGTTCGACCGACGCGCGGAACTCGGCCGTCGTCGCCGAATCGCCCTCGTAGGCGGCGCGGTAGTCGGCCAGCGCCTGGAAGAACGGTCCGTCGCCGAGCACGCCGCGCAGCATGTGCACGACCCAGCCGCCCTTCCGGTAGACGGTGTTCGAGAAGATCGTGCTCGTGCCGGTCGGGTTGTAGACGTAGACCGTGCCCGACGTGGACGACGGTTTGCGCGCGACCATCGCCGACAGGTAGCTCGCCAGGGTGCCGCCGGCCTTGCGTTCGTACCAGATCGCCTCGCTGAAGGTCGCGAAGCCCTCGTTGAGCCGGATTGGGTTCCACGTCTCGCAGGTGATCGCGTTGCCCCACCACGAGTGCGCGAGCTCGTGCGCGGTCAGCGACTCGCTGACGCTGCTCTGGCTCGTGATCGTCTGGTGCTCCATGCCGCCGCCCCACGTGAACTGCGCGATGCCGTACTTCTCGTTCACGAACGGGTACTGGCCGAACACGCCCGAGAACGCGGTGATCATCGGCACCACGCGGTCCATGCCGGTCGTCCAGCCCGCGAAGCTCTCGGGGAACACGTAGAACTCGACGGGCATGTTCGCGCCGAGTCCCGTGTAGGTGTCGGTGCGGCGGCTGAACTCGGTGACGACCAGCGAGGCCTGGTAGGCCGCCTGCGGGTAGTTGGTCCGCCAGCGCGTGCGCGCGCGGTTGTTCGGCAGCACGTCGATGCCCTGCAACAGGCCGTTGCTCGCCGCGGTCATGTTCGCCGGGTGGGTGATCCACATCTCCCAGGTCGCCTTGTCGTCGAGCTGGTCCTGGCCCGGCCACCAGCCGCGCGCGTCCCACGGCTCGCTGAGCGTCCACGCGATCGGGCGGCTGCCGGGCGTGGTCGTGAACTGCAGCCCGCCGAAGCCCGCGGGCATCGGCGGCGCGCCGCCGTAGGTCACGGCGACGGTGAAGTCCTCGCCGAGGTCGTAGGGGCGGTCGAGCGTGACGAGGATGCGGTCGGCCGGTCGCGTCCAGGCGACCGGCAGGCCGTTCATCTGCACGGAGCTCACGGTGAGCTGCGACAGCAGGTCGAGCGACAGCGACTGCGTGCCGTTCGCGCGGCTCCGGAAGGTCGCGGTGTTGGTGCCCTGGATCGTCGAGGTCGTGAACAGCAGTTCGATCTCGAGCTTGTAGTGCAGGGCGTCGGGCGACTGCGCGGACAGGAACGGTGCGAGGAACACGCCGGCGAGCAGCAGGTGGTGGCGCATGGAGGTCTCTCTGGCGGCTGGGGCTCTGGCGGCCTGCTTGTCCCATGCCACGGTCAGGGGCGCAAGGCGCCGGTCTCCGTAGGGGGCCGGGCAGGGCGGGTGCGCGGCCGGAACGCGCCGTGCCACCGTCGGCGCGCGCCTCACAGCGGTGCCCCCGACCGTCAGCCGAACTGCGCGATGCGCCAGATCGCCGCGGCCTGGGTCGCGAGCCATCGTTGCCGCGCCGCCACGTGCTCGGGGCCCCAGTCGGCGTATTCGGCGGCCAGCCGCCGGCTCAGGGCGAACGAACTCGCAGCGAGCACCGGCCGCTTCCTGGCATGGTCGTCGTTGCCGAGCTGGCTGTTCGCGTCGCGATGCAGCAGCGTCATGTTGCCGAGGCGGTAGACCATGGCCTCGGCCTCCGCGTCCGAGAAGCCGCGCCAGCCGGGGCCCGGGTTCTGGGGCAGCACGTGTTCGACCGTGAACGTGTCGCTGGTGGGCTCCGGCACCTCGGTGGCGAGGTGGCGCTCGATGGCGCACAAGAGCAGGCGCACGACCTTGTGGTTGCGCGACTGGGTCGTCCGGATCACCTTCTCGGCGAACGCGGCCTGGAACGTCGTGTCCGCGGGGTAGACCGGCTGCAGGGCAGCCAGTGCGTCGGGCAGGCAGCGGATCTCGCCCTTGGCAATGCGCAGTGCCGTGGCCCCGTAGACGCTCTCCTGCTCCCCGGTGCTGAAGCCACAGATCACGTTGTAGCGCAGCGAGATCACCACGCAGGCGCGCAGCAGGCCTTCGAACGGGACCGCGCCCAGCTGGCGCCGCGCCGCGAGCAGCATCGAGAAGGACTGGCGCACGCCGAACGTGCCCAGCGTCGCGACGTGCTCGCGTTCGGTGGGCGTCCACGCCGACGTCTCCGGCGACGACAGCGACAGGTAGGTGTCGAGGTCCTCCTCCATCTCGCGCAGCAGCCGGAACACCTGTTCGCGTGCCTTCACCACGCTGCGGATCGTCTTGAACAGATCCGACTGGCGCGTGTACGTGCGCCGGCTGTTCCAGTGCACGCGCAGGAAGTCCGGGAAGCTCTCGGCGCCGAGCCGGCCGACCATGGCCTCCCAGCGTTCCTCGAGGCTGCGCAGTTCCAGTTCGTCGCGCGGCTGTCGGTCGAGCACGGCGAACAGGTAGTTCTTCAGCAGGTCGGTGGCCGACAGCTGCACGCCGCGCGCGTTCAGCGTCTCGAACACCTTGTAGGCGTTCAGCTCGTCGGTGACCGTGATCACGGTGAAGAACAGGCGGTCGCTCGCGGCCTCGACGAACTCGGCGAGGGCCCGGCCCGGATGGCTGGCCTTGGCCACGTGCTCGCCGATGCGCCGGTCGAACCACTCGTAGGCCTTGCGCAGCAGATGCTCCGAGGCGCGCAGACCGCGGGTCGGCAGATGCGCCAACGGCACCAGATAGGCCTGGTAGTAGTTGTCGTTGTTGCGGTTCAACGCCAGCTTGGGCCGCGGCACGAGCGTCACCGGATCGAGGTAGCCGATGTACGCGTTGCGGATCTGGTCGATGCGCCGCTGGTTGTTCTCGGGCTCCTGGCCCGCGTCGACGAGGCGCTGCAGTCCCTTGAGCACGGCGAGCACGAGCACGCTCAACGTCGTAAGGCGCTGCTGGCCATCGATCACGTCGAAGGACCTGTCGTCGGACGACTGCAGCACGAGGTAGCCCATGTAGTGGGCGGGCTCGCCGTCCGGCCGCAAGGTGCCGAGCAGGTCTTGCCAGAGATCCTCCCACTCCTCTTCGGTCCAGCTGTAGTCGCGCTGGAACCTCGGCACGCGGTAGGTCAACCCGTTCCCGAGCAGCTTGCGGAACGTGTTGTTCTCGGTCTTGAAGTTCGTGGCCGCCATGGATCGCACGGCAGCATACCGCGGTCCGCCAGGGCCCCGTGCAGCGAAGTCCGCCCCGCCTGTTCCGTCACCGCGCCGGCACCTCGATCCACCACGCGCGTTCGCTCTGCAGCAGCTGCTTGTCGTCCTTCAGCACCCACGGCCATTGTTGGCCCGAGGGTTTCGCGTCGTCGCGCACGCGGCAGACGACCTGGTACTTGCCCGGCTCGAGGTTGCGCGTGAACAGGCGGAACTTCGTGCGGCCGCCGCCGAGGTAGCCGCCGGGGTCGCCCTTGCCCTGGATCGGCGCGAGCGCGCCGCGCTGGTTGCGGTCCTTCCGGCGCGCCGGGTCGGCCGGCACGATGCCCGCGGCCTCGGGCAGCACGTGCCAGCGCACGTCGAGCTGGTGGGTCTTCGGCTGCATCGCGGTGACCTCGAAGTCGGCCGTGCCGGCGACCCGCAGCGCGCGCGCCTTGTCGCGCACGGGTTCGGGCTTCTCCGCCTCGATCGGGTCGACGCGCCGGTAGATCTGCAGCACGAACTGCTCACGGCACACGGGGCAGAACTGCACGCCGTTCTCCATCGTGCAGTTGCCCGAGGTCGGCTTCCACGCGCCCTTGATGCGGCCGTCGGCGCCGCGGTAGGCACCGACGCCGGGCACGCCGGCTTCGACGAAGTGGCGCCAGGGCACCTTGGTCAGGTCGTCGGTGGTGCTGACGTTCCGGCCGTTGCGCGCCGCGCCGCGGTGGCCGGTGAACGTGCTGTACTCGTCGGACAGGCCAGCGAACGCGTGCCCCCATTCGTGCACCATCGTGTCGTCGGCGCGGCCGCCGATCGCCGCGATGCCGCCGCCGCCGGTGCCCATCGAGCCGGCCTTGACGATCGCGACCGCGTAGCCGTCGTGTTCGTCGAGCTGGTGCAACATCGCCTCGGCTTTGCCCTGGTCGACGCCGACCTGGCCCTGCACCTGGCCCGCGATGAAGCCGCCGAGCGCCGTGTCCTTCACGCGGCCGTAGCCGCTGACGCCCTGGTCCTTGCTGACGAGGTTCGCGCGCAGGAAGTTGTGGTAGCTGAAGTACTCGCCGAGCAGCTTGTGGTTCTTGAACACGTCGACGCCGGCGCGCGCCACGTCCTCGAACTCGTTCTGGTCGTCGAGGCCGAAGCCGTCGCCCATGAACACGACGTCGACGCGGTTGTTCGACGGGCCGTGGCGCAGCAGGTCGCCCTGGCCCAGGTAGGCGGTGGGCCTGGTGCGGAACGCGGCCATCTTGCCCCACGCGGACTGGGGATAGCGCGCGGCGAGGTCGCGGTAGATCTGGTGCGCGGCGGTGTACTTCGAGTCGGCGACGGCCTTCTCGGCGCGGCGGAACTCGGCTTCGGCCTTCCTGTCGACGGGGTTCTGCGCGAGCGCGGCGGGCGGCAGGCAGAGGGCGGCGAGCGCGGCGAGCAGCGGGGCGGTGCGGTGGGGCATGGGGCCTCTCTGCGGCAGGATAGCGGAACGTGGGTGCGTCTGGCCCGAGCGCCGTCGTCGTGCGTGCTCCCCTTCGCGGCCGTCACAACGGAGGTTTTGCGCAGCTCGAGGGCATTCGCCGCGTCGGGCCGGTTGGCGGACTCACGCGTCAGGCGAACACGTCGCCGAGGGACTTCGCGTCGAGCACGCGTTCGGCCCAGAGGTCCAGCGTGTCGGTGTCGGCGGCGCGGATCCGGGCCGTGACCTCGGCGGGCAGGGCGCCAAAGCGCTTGCCAAGCTGGCGCAGCAGCACCGCGGCCCGGCCCTCGGCCTGTCCGCGTGCCTGCCCCTCGTAGCGGCCTTCCTCGCGGCCCTTCGCGACCCCCTCCTCGCGACCCTTCTCGACACCCTCCTCGCGACCCTTCTCGACTCCCTCCTTGCGGCCCTTCTCGCGGCCCTCCTCGACGGCACGTTCGTAGAGTGTCTTGCCCATGGTCTCGACGTCTTCGTGGATGCGGATGGTGGCCTGCACGAAGCGCTCGCGTTCGGCCTCGACGCGGCGCATCAGG
>VGXW01000165.1 GCA_016873195.1 Planctomycetota bacterium
CCCCAGCGTCTGCCTCGCCAAGGGCCTCGCGGGCAAGCAACTGCCGCAGCTCGTCTGCATCGACCCGTTCGACGCGTCCGGCGACGCCGCGAGTGCCGGAGACTACGCCGGCCGGGCGCAGCGCGCCGGCCCGCTGCAGGCCGCGTTCGAGCAGAACCTCGCCGCCGCGGGCGTGCGCGAGATCGTCGCCGTGCGGCGCGGCTTCAGCCACGAGCACGCCGCCGGCTTCCGCGACCCGATCGACCTGCTGTTCCTCGACGGCGACCACGAGTTCGCGGCCGTGCAGCGCGACTACCGCGACTGGGCCGGCAAGGTGCAGCAGGGCGGCTACCTCGCGATGCACGACGTCGTGCACCCCGTGCACGACGGCCCGCGCCGCGTCGTCGAGGAACTCGTGCGGCGCGACCCTGCCTGGGTCGACCACCGCTACGTCGACAGCCTGTTCGTGGCGCGGCGCGCCGCGTGAGCCGCCGCTCAGGCCGGGCGCGGCTCACCGCGGCGGCGCAGCTGCCGCCAGAACAGCTCGAGCCGCCGGTCGAGCAGGAACGTCGCGAGCATGCCGGCGCGCACCCAGGACGGCGGCCGGTCCGCCGCCCGCAGCAGCCGTCCGGCCAGACGCACGCGCCAGCGCGGATAGAGGCTCGGGTGGTTCGTCACGATCGTCGCGCGCAGCGCCATCGCCTGCCGGTCGGCGCCCGTCAGCATCGTCGTGCCGTGGCGCCGGTAGCGGAACAGCTCCTCGGGCACGTGCACGAAGCGGGCGCCGCGTTCGAGCGCGCCGAGCCAGAAGTCCCAGTCCTCATAGCCCGCGCGCAGGTTCAGCGCGTAGCCGCCGATCCGGTCGAACAGTCCGCGCCGGAACAGGCTGCTGTAGACGAGGCAGTTGCCGGCTCGGAGCCGCCGCCGCGTCGCCGGCAGCGTCACGAGCCGGCGGTCCTCGTTGCCGAAGGTGCGCCCGAGCGGGGTCGCGACGTCGGCGTGCGCCGCCGCCAGCGCACGCACGAGCTTCTCGACGGCGTCCGGCGCCAGCGCGTCGTCGGCGTCGAGCGGCAGCACGAACGGACTCGACGTCGCGCGGATGCCCGCGTTGCGCGCCGCGGCGAGGCCCTGGTTCGGCTGGCGCAACAAGTCGATGCGGCGGTGCGGCAGGTCCGCGGCGAGCCGGAAGGCGACCGCCGCCGTCTCGTCGGGGCTGCCGTCGTCGACGATCACGATGCGCAGGTTCGGCCACGTCTGCGCGGCCGCGCTGCGCACCGCGTCGGGCAGGTAGTGCGCGTAGCGGTAGCACGGCACCACGACGGCGACCTCGGGCGACTCGGGCGACTCCGGCAGTGCGGTTCTGGCGGGTTCGGACACCGCCCCGCTGATCGGCGCGCGGCAACACCGCGCTGAAGTCCCCATGGCGCCGGCGGTGCGGCGTGGCGCCCGGCCCCGTTCCCGCCTACCCTGCTCGCGCGTGCCGACGCCGATCCTGTTCATCAGCCACGTCGTCGACTGGGGCGGCGCGGAGACCGTGCTCGCGGACCTGCTGGGCGCGCTCGACCGCTCCCGCTTGCTGCCGCACCTCGCCTGCCCCGGCGACGGCCCGCTGCCGCGCTCCGCGCGCGAGCGGGGCGTGCCGGTGCACGGACTGCCGATCGGCGGCCACTCCGCGTGGCAGAAGCTGCGTTGCCTGCCGCGCGCAGCGCACGGCCTGCGCCGCCTCGCCGCGGCGACGGGCGCCCGGCTGCTCTATGCGAACACGATGATCGCCGGCTACGCGGGCGTGCTCGCGCAGGGCCGGACGCTGCCCTGCCTGTGGCATCTGCACACGGCCGCCCCGTCGCGCCTCGCGGCGTTCGCCCTGCGCCGGGCGGCCGCGGTCGTCGCGCCGTCGCGCGCCGGCGCGCTCGCGGTCGCTCCGTCCCTCGCGCACTCGGGCCGGCTCCACGTCGTGCCGAACGGCGTCTCCGACGCGTTCTTCACCGCGCGCGGCAGCGGCCTGCGCGCGGCACTCCGCATCCCGGACCAGACCCCGCTCGCGGGCATCGTCGGCCGCCTCGACCCGCACAAGGGCCACGAAGTGCTGCTGCGCGCGTTCGCCGGCCGGGCGGTGCCGCCCGACGCCCACCTCGCCGTGGTCGGCGCCGAGGCGCTCGCCGGCAGCCTGCCGCGCGTGCGCGGCTTCGAGGACCGGCTGCGGGCGCTGGCCGCCGAACTCGGCCTCGCGGGCCGCGTGCACTTCCTCGGCCACCGCGACGACGTTGCTGGCGTGCTCACCCAGCTCGACGCCGTCGCCGTGCCGAGCACCGCGCCGGAGTCGGCGCCGCGCGCGATCGCCGAAGCGCAGGCCGCCGGCCGTGCCGTCGTCGCGAGCCGCATCGGCGGCGTGCCCGAACTCGTCGAACACGGCACCACGGGCCTGCTCGTGCCGCCGGGCGACCCTGCAGCGCTCGCGGCGGCGCTGGGGTCCGTGCTGCGGGACGGCGCGCTGCGCGGGCGGCTCGGCGCCGCGGCCAATGCCCACGCGCGCGAGCGCTACGCGCTGGCGAGCTTCGCGGGCGCGATCGCGGCGATCATCGAGCGCACGATCGCGCACCAGGGCTGAGACCGCGCGCCGGATCAGGCCTGCGCGGCGTGCGCCAGGGCGGACTTCAGCACGCTCCTGGCGACCGGCTTGTTGCGCGGCTTGCGCTGGCCCAGCAACTCGCGGTTCAGCGTCTCCTCGAGCTCGCGGTCGCGCTGCCTGCCGGCGGCGTGCAGCGAACTCTCGAGTTCCCGCGCCGCGTTGGCGTTCGCGCAGATCATGCGCTGCGCCTGCGCGTTGCCGTCGAAGAAGCGCGCGCCGGGCTGC
This sequence comes from Planctomycetota bacterium, assembly GCA_016873195.1. Taxonomy (GTDB): domain Bacteria; phylum Planctomycetota; class UBA1135; order UBA1135; family UBA2386; genus VGXW01. Next base: position 2,834 of record VGXW01000165.1, read on the forward strand.
ACGGCGACCAGCCGCGCGCCGTCGTGGGTCGTCACCAGGGCGCCGTCGCCCACCTCGAGCCAGCTGCCGCGCGCGACGACGCCGTCGCGTTCGCTCCAGCGATCGCGGTTGCCCGGTTCGATCGGCCGTTCGTCGTCGAGCAGGTAGGTCGGCGTCACGTCGTAGTGCTTGCACAGGGCGAGCAGCATCGGCAGGGTCGGCAGGGAACGGCCCTGCTCGAGGTGCGACATGGTGGCAGGCCGGACCCCGAGGGTCTTGGCGGTGATGCCTTGGGCTTCGCGCTTGACGCGGGTACGCAGAAAGAACAGCTTCAGGTGCAGGCGCCGCATGGGTTCAGGTTGTCGGGACGGAGGAGGGAGAAGCGGGACCGCTGCGGAACTTCCGATCGCGATCTGCGAAAGCCTATCACTTCCCAGAGGAAGTGAGATCTGTTCGACAGAACCAGAAGTCCCTGGACGAAACCGAGGCGGGGCGGGGCCTTGGCAACGCGGCGTCGCCCCGTGCATGCTGTAGGGCCCGCCTGCACGGCGAACCGCACAGCATGCAAGAGCCACCTAGATGGCGCGCGCCGGAAGTAACCCTGCTGGCCCCCGCGGAAGCGGCGGATCGGGAGGCAGCGGCGCGCTGCGGCCTGCGCGTCGTCACCGAGCGGGATCCGTCGGGATGGCAACTGGTGCGGGTCGAGGGCGCCCTCGTGCTGCGCGGGCCCGGACCCGCTCCTCTGCGGCTCGCGCTCGACCCGCGCCGCGGCTCGCTGGCACGCCGGCTCGGAACCGCCCATCGCAACGACGCCCTGCCGCGCGCCGTGGGTCTCGCGCGCCGCGCGAGCCCGCCGTTCGTCGTCGACGCGACCGCCGGGCTCTGCCGAGACGCCATGGTGCTTGCCAAGCTCGGCTGCCGCGTGGTTGCGCTGGAACGCATTCCTGCCCTGGCCCTGCTCGCGCAGCAGGCCGCGCGCGATGCCGGGTTCGGCGGACGCCTCGAGGTCGTCGCCGGCGACGCGCTCGACTGGCTCGGTTCGCAGCCGCCGGAAGGGCGCCCCGACGTGGTCTGCCTCGACCCGATGTTCACCGAGCCGGGCAAGGCGCAGGTCAAGAAGGAGATGCAGGTCTGTCGCCAGCTCGCGGGGCGGCCCGCGGACGAGGCCCGGCTGTTCGCGCTGGCGGTCGCCGCGGCGCGCGAGCGCGTCGTCGTCAAGCGGGGCCGGTCGCTGCCGCCGCTCGGCGGGCCACCGTCGTTCGCCGTCGCCGGGGACCGGGTCCGCTTCGACGTCTACCTGACCGGGCAGGTGACGGGCTGAGCCCGGCGCCTGCGCAGAGCGAACGCCGTGAACGATGCCACCACTGCGACGTGGCCCGGTTCGGCCGGCAGGCGCGATGACGATGCGCCGACCTCGCCGGCGGGCACGCAGGTCCGCGGCCCGGTCACGGCGCCCCGGCGGCGAGTTCGAGCGCGCGCTGCAGGATCGCCTCGGGTTCGACCATGCGCCCGATCGCGTCGTAGCCCTCGGCGAGGTGCCCCAGGACCGGCCCCAGCAGGTGCGCGCGGTGGCCGCGCAGCGTCGCGACGTTGCGCTGCACGGCCAGCGAGTTCCACATCGCGTCGTTCATCGCCGGGCACAGGAGCAGCGGGCAGCGGCAGGTCAGCGCGAGCAGCGACACGGCGTCCGCGGCGGCGCCGAGCGCGAGGCGCGCGAGCAGGTCGGCCGTCGCCGGCGCCACGACGTAGACCTGGGCCCAGCGCGCGGCGTCGAGGTGCGGCGAACTGCCGTCGGGGTCGATCTGCGTCGACGACAGGATCACCTTCCTGCCGGTCAGGCCCTCGAACGTCAGCGCGCCGACGAACTCCCTGGCGTGCGGCGTCATCGCGACGCGCACCTCGGCGCCCTGCTGCACGAGGCGACTCGCGAGGAACGCCATCTTGTAGGCGGCGATGCCGCCGCCGATGCCGAGCAGCACGCGCGCGGTCATGGCCAGATCAACCTCTCGACCTCGCGGATCGTCGCGTCGAGGTCGCGGTTGGTCACGGTGACGTCGTAGAGCGGCGCGCCGGCGACGAGTTCGCGCGCGGCCGCCATCTCGGCCTCGGCGATGCGCAGCCGCTGGTCGATCTCGGCCGCGCCGTTGCTGCCGCGCTTCTCGAGCCGGCAACGCAGCTCGGCGAGGCTCGGCGGCGCGATGAACACGTAGAGCCCCGGCACGCCGCGTTCGCGCAGCTGCCGCGTGCCGGCGACCTCGATCTCGAGCAGGAACACGCGGCCCCGCGCGAGCGCCTGGTCCATCGGCCAGCGCGGCGTGCCGTAGAGGTTGCCGTTGTAGCTCGCCCACTCGAGGAACTGGTTCGCCGCGGCTCTCCGCTGGAAGTCCTCGCGAGTCAGGAAGTGGTAGTCGACGCCGTCGCGCTCGCCCGCGCGCAGCTGCCGCGTGGTCGCCGACACCGAGAACTCGACGTCGGGCCGCCGCTTCAACGCGCGGCAGACCGAGGTCTTGCCGGCCCCCGACGGACCCGAGATCACGACGAGCTTGCCCTGGCCGGTGCTCATTCGAGGTTCGCCGCCTGCTCCTTCATGCGGTCGATGCAGGTCTTCATCGCCACCGCGAGGTGCGCCATCGGCGCGTCGGGCGACTTCGCGCCGAGCGTGTTCGTCTCGCGCAGCAGTTCCTGCAGCAGGAACTCGAGGCGGCGGCCGGACCCTCCGGCGGCGAGGGCCGCCCGCAGTTCGGCCAGGTGCGCGGACAGCCGCTGCAGTTCCTCGGCCGTGTCGATGCGGTCGGCGTGCAGCGCGACCTCGCGCACGACGTCGACGGCCGGCACGGGGCCGGCCAGGTGCGCGGCGACGAACTCCTGCACGCGCTGCAGCAGCCGCTCGCGGTAGAGGCCGGCGAGCTGCGGCGCGCGGGCTGCGGCGGCGGCGACGTGGCCCTCGAACCCGGCGAGTTCCCGCTCGATCGCGGCGGCCGTCGCGAGGCCTTCGCTGCGGCGGTGCTGCTCGAGGTCCAAGAGCGCCTGCTCGAGCAGCGCAGCGAACCGCGGCGGCAGCGGGCGGCCGGCGGCGGGTTCGGGCCGGCCGGGCGAGCCGAACAGCTGCACGACCTCGGCGAGCGACGGCGGCGGGAGGCCGAGCTCCCGCGCGAGTTCCTGCAGCTGCGCGGCGGCCGCGCGCAGCGCCGCCCGGTCGGGCAGCAGCGGCGCGCCGGCGCGCACCTCGACGGCGACCGTGACCATGCCGCGCTGCAGCCGACTGCGCACGAGGTCCTCGAGTGCTGGTTCGTGGCCCGCCAGCGCCGCCGGCACGCGCGACCGCACCGCCAGCGTGCGGCCGTTCACCGTGCGCACCTCGATGCGCACCTCGCCGAACTCACAGACCCCGGCCGCGAAGCCGGCGCCGGTCATGCTGTGCGGAGGGCGGTCCACGGCGCGCGCTGCGGGCGCCGGACCGCGAGGGCCGGCGCCGCGTGGTTCAGCCGACGTTCCAGGTCGCGCTGATCAGGATCGCCGAGCCGCAGAAGAACGCCGGGGGCAGGAACGTGAAGCGGTTGATGCCGCCGGTCTTGACGCCGAACGTCTCGGCGCCGACGCCGCCGAACGCCTCGGCGAGGCCGCCGCCCTTGGATTCCTGCAGCAGCACGACGATCGTCAGCAGCACGGCGGCCGCGAAGAAGAGGACCCAGCCGAGGTAGTGGAGGAGGATCATGGTCGATTCGGTCGCAGCCGGGGGCCGGCTGCATGGATGCACTCGCCGGTCACCGGTCGTATTCGATGATCGGCAGGAAGGTGTCGGCCTGCAGGCTCGCGCCGCCGACGAGCAGGCCGTCGACGTCCTCGACGGCCATCAGCTCCTTGGCGTTGTCGGGTTTGACGCTGCCGCCGTAGAGGATGCGGATCAGGTGCGCCGGCGCCTCGCCGAGCCGCTGCACCAGCCACTTGCGGATCGTGCGGTGCGCCTGCGCCGCCTGCTCGGTCGTCGCGGTCTCGCCGGTGCCGATCGCCCAGACCGGCTCGTAGGCCACGGTCACGCGGTGCGCGTCGTCGGGCCGCACCTTCTCGAAGCCCGTCTCGAGCTGGCGCTTGACCACGCGGTCCGTCTTGCCGCCCTTGCGCTCGTCGAGCGTCTCGCCGACGCAGTAGATCGGCAGCAGGTCGGCGTCGAGCGCGGCGCGCACCTTCCTGCCCATCCAGTCGTCGGGCTCGCGGAACACGTGCCGGCGCTCGCTGTGGCCGACCAGCACGCGGTCGGCGCCGACCTCGCGCAGCATGCGCGGGGCCAGTTCGCCGGTGAACGCGCCGTTGGCCTCGAAGTAGATGTTCTGGCCGCCGACGCCGAGCGGCGATCCCTGCGCCACCGCGGTCACGTCGGCGAGGTAGATCGCGGGCACGAAGAACCCGACCTCGCGGTCGCCGCCGTCGCCGAGCCGCCCCTTGACCGTCTTGATCAGGTCGAGCGACCGCGCGCGGTCGAGGTTCATCTTCCAGTTGCCGGCGATGTAGGGCTTGCGGGCTCGGTTCGTCACGGTGCCACGACCTCGTCGTCGAGTGAGCCGGGCACGTGCGGCCCGGGAACAGACGCAACCCGGCCGGTCGTCTCCGGACGCGACCATCGGCGTCCACACAGGGCAACGAGCCGGCGCAATTCCGCCGTCAGAACCGCGAAATCCGCGGGCCGCAGCGCCTGGTCGCCGTCGCAGAGCGCGCGCTCCGGCGCGCCGTGGACCTCGATCAAGAGCGCGTCGGCACCCGCCACGAGCGCCGCCTTCGCCATCGGCGCGACGAGTTCGCGACGCCCGGTGCCGTGGCTCGGATCGACGACGATCGGCAGGTCGGTCCGCCCGCGCAGCGCCGGCACCGCCGCGAGGTCGAGCAGGTAGCGCGTCGACGGGTCGAAGCCGCGCACGCCGCGTTCGCACAGCATCACGTGCTCGTTGCCCTCCTGCCGGATGTAGTCGGCCGCGTGCAGCAGTTCGTCGAGCGTCGCCGCCGCCCCGCGCTTCAACAGCACGGGCTTCGGCTGCCGGCCGACCTCGCGCAACAGCGGGAAGTTCTGCATGTTGCGGCTGCCGACCTGCAGGATCGCCGCGTGGCGCGCCACCATCTCGACGTCGCGCGGGTCCATGACCTCGGTGACGACCGGCAGCCCGGTGCGCGCCGAGGCCGCCGCGAGCAGTTCGAGCCCGGGCAGGCCGAGGCCCTGGAACGACTTCGGCGAGGTGCGCGGCTTGAACGCGCCGCCGCGCAGCACCCCCGCTCCGGCCGCCGCGACCGCGTCGGCGACCTGGTCCAGCAGTTCGCGCGTCTCCACCGCGCAGGGCCCGGCCATGACGACGAAGCTGTCGCCGCCGATCTGCAGGCCGGGGCCCAGCTGGATCGTCTTCCGCACGGTCGTTCGGGGGGGTGGCAGCAGGGGAAAAGCCGCGGGACGATAGGGTTCGGGCGGAACGGGGTCAACGCCGCCGGGTCGCCATCGTCGGCCCGGACCGGCCCCGGGTCCAGCGTTTGCCCCTTCCCACCGCGCCGACCGCAGCGGGGCGGGGACCTGGGGTCAGAGGCCCGCCTGCAGCGCCAGCGTCGCGAACGCCGTCGACGAGGTCACCATGTAGCTCGCCCCCAGGAAGTCGCAGTAGGAGCCGTCGGCCCGCTGCGTCTCGAGCACCTTCCGCCGCAGCCGCTCCCGGAACCCTTCGCGCTCGGCCGGAGGCAGCAGTTCGATCGCGAACCCCGCGTAGCAGTGGGCGAAGAAGTAGAAGTAGCCGGCGTTCGCGTAGTAGGCCTCGTGCGGGCGCGGGCGCATGCGCGCCACCGCGAGGAACTTGTGGTGCTCGAAGAACTGCTCGAGCCCCTTCCTGATCACCGCGTCGGTGATCGACGGGTCGCCCGCGCGGCACAGCGCCCAGTTGCCGATCTGGATGCGGCCGAGGCTGCCCTTCACGTCGTTGATGCCCTCGCCGCCGTCGATGCGCGGGATCGGCGTCAGGTCGTAGGCGTAGGCGCCGTTCGGCAGCCGGCACCTGCGCACGTAGTCCGCCGCGCGGTCGCGCGTCCTGGCGTCGGGCAGCCAGCCGAGCTGCAGCGCGATGCCCAGGGCCGGCAGCACCGCCGCGGTCGAGAAGCTCGTCCCCCACTTCGGCCGCCGCGTGTGGGGCGGGTCGTCGTAGTAGCCGAAGCCGCCGTTGGGCTCCTGGTTCTTCCAGAGCCAGCCGACGAACTCACGGCCGCGCGCGACGACGGGGCCGCGCCACTCGTCGGTCGAGAAGCGCGGATCCTGCGCGATCTCGGTCGTCGCGACGGCGCCGTAGAGCCAGCCCCACACGGCGTCGTTGTCCCAGTTCGAACCGCGCATCGTCATGCGGCAGTCGCAGAGCCAGCGCACGGCCCGGTCGAGGCAGGCGCGCCGCTCGGGCGTCTCGCGCGCGCGCAGCAGGGCCAGCGTCGCGAGCCCGTGCGCGGCGACGTTCCACGCGTAGTGCGTCTCGACCGAGAAGCTCATCTCGAAGGTCGTGTCGCACGACGTCGAGCCCCAGCTGCCGTCGGGGTTCTGGGTCCGGACGAAGAAGTCGAGCGCGCGGTCGACGCCGGCCAGCGCCGCCTCGCGCGAGCTGCGGGCCGGGGCGGGTGCGGCGCCGGCAGGCGGCGGCGGCACCGGCGGCGGCGGCGGCTCCTGGGCGAACGCGGGCAGCGCCAGCAGCAGAGCCGCGGCGAACGGCCGACGCGTCACGGCGACTCCTTGGCGAGCTTCTGCAGCTTCTCCTGCAGGTCGGCGATCTCCTCCTCGAGGTCGGCGCCGCGCTCCTTGGCCTTGCGTTCGGCCACCTGCAGCTCGACCTTGGCCTTCTCGGCCTCGATCTCGGCCTTCCTGCGCTCGAGCTCGGCGTCGGCGACCTTGCGCCGCAGGTCGCGCTCGCGCTGCGGCAGCGTGTGCTGCTCGAACTCCCGGTGCTCGCGGCGCGAGATCGCGAGGCTGCGGTCGGCCATCTCGAGCTGGCGCCGGCCGCGCTTCAACACGAGCTCCTTGGTGGTCTTCGCGAACTCGTCGGCTTCGTACATTGCCACGAGCTCGGCGAGTTCGTCCTTGGACTCCTCGGCGTAGTAGGTGCTGCGGTCGAGCGAGATCTTCTTGTCCTCGAGCTCGCGCGGCTTCTGCTCGGTCAGGAACAGGTCGAGCGCGGTGCGGGCCTGCTCGAGGTCGGCGGCGGTGCGCTGCAGCGCGGCCTCGACGGTCATCGTGCGCACGGTCCGGTCGAGTTCGCCGGTCCCCTGCTCGATGCGCGCGTAGTCGAGCTCGCGCTGCTTCTTCTGCAGTTCCTTCTTCAGGTCCTTCTGCTTCTGCTGCTTCTCCTCGGCCTTCTGCTTCGTTTCGTCGGCGGCCTTGTCGGCGACCTTCGGGTCGGCAGGCTTGTCGCCAGGTTTGTCGGCGGTCGCGGGCGGCGGCGCGACCGCGGGCTCCTGCTGGGTGGCGCGCGGCGCCGAGTTGCAGGCGGCCGCGAGCAGGGAGACGAGAACGGCAACGAGCGTGCGGGTGGCCATGGGGTGCGCTGGTTATACCGGGGCGGTCGCACGGGGTCCGCACCCGTGCACGGCGTCGGCTACCGGTTGCGCGAGTGATCGCCGGACTGCTCCGCCGCCGGCCGCAGCGCGCGCGCCACCGCGACCTGCCGGAAGCCGTCGCGCACGTAGAGCGCGGTGCTGAGGCCCATCAGCGCCGCGGTGCTGCCGAACACGGCCACGACGAGGTGGTCGCCGAAGCCCGCCGTGCAGACGACCGACAGCGCGAACAGCACGAGGCTGACGGCACC
>VGXW01000166.1 GCA_016873195.1 Planctomycetota bacterium
CCCCGACGTCTTCAGGGGCGACTGCCTGCGACGAGCAGCAGTTCGTCGGCGATGCGTTCCGCGAGCAGCGCGCCGGCGAGGTCGAGTTCCGCGCGGATCCGGGCGCTGTCGGCGGTCCAGCTGGTCAGCGGGGCCACGTCGCTGCGGAACTGGAACGCCGCGCAGTGATGCACGTCCCCGGCCGACCACTCTGTCTCCACCTCGACGACGACCGCCACGTCGGGATCGACGCCGCACCGGCCGAGCAGGCCGGCACCGGTGATGCGCACGCACAGCGCCGCGTCCGCCGGCTGCCCCGGCGAGACGAGCGCGAGCCCGGGCCGCGCGCGGGCGGCGGCGGCCGGCAGCGCGACGTCGAGCCCGAACCTCGGCGGCGCCGCGGCGAACGCGCGCTCGACCGTCGCCAGGTGTGCGGCGACTTCCGCGGTGGACAGGTAGGTGAACGCACCGGAGACCCCGTCGACCACGGTGCACCCGACGAGCACGGGCAAGGTAAGCACGCCGAACACCAGCATGCCGGCGGCGCGCAGGTCGGCCATGCGGGGCATGAGATCCATGCCCACCATGTAGCCGTGCGCGGTGCCGGCGCAGAAACCGCCGAACGGCCCGTCCGGAGGGCGTTCCTCGCGCACGGCGAACTCGCCGCGCGCGACGGTGATCGCCAGCGACCGCACGGCGGTCCGACCCGCGGGCGGTTCGACGAGCCGGGGCGGGTAGGGCAGGCTGTTGCAGCCGCCGAACCACGCGGTGGCCAGCACGATGCCCCGTGCCGGCAGGACCGCGGCGATTCGCAAGCGGATCTCGGTTCTGGCCCACATGAGGGGAACGAGACCTCCGAACTGCGCCCCGGAACACCCGGCGCGCAGGCCGTGATGATCCCCGCGTCCTCCGCGCGCGTCCACGGCAAGCGATCGGCCCGATCCCGCGGTGACCGCGGCAGCAGGCGCGGCAGGCGGGAGCGGACCCAGGCCCGGGTCGGCGCCACTACGCACAAATCCGGCGCCAGCCGGGTCACGAGGCCCGCGCGCTCGGACCACCGGAGTCCCACCTTCGACGCATGGCAAATGGGGCCCCAGTGCTGAAACATCGCGCATGGTGCACCGTTCCGCGTGCGAGCCGACCTCATGACGAACACCGCCCCCGAGACGACCACTCCTGCCGCCGAGTTGATGCTCGGCGACGACGCCGTGGCCTACGGCGCCCTGCACGCGGGCATCAGCAACGCCTACGCCTACCCCGGCACGCCTTCGACGGAGATCTTCACGCGCCTGGTCCGCGAAGCCCAGGCCCACCAGGTCACCGCGCACTGGTGCGCCAACGAGAAGTCGGCCTACGAAGGCGCGATCGGCGCGTCGCTCGCCGGGCGCCGCGCGATCGTGACGATGAAGCACGTCGGCCTCAACGTCGCCGCCGACCCGTTCGTCAACTCGGCGCTGCTCGGGCTGGGCGGCGGCCTCGTGCTCGCGGTCGCCGACGACCCCGGCATGCACAGTTCGCAGAACGAACAGGACAGCCGCTGCCTCGCCGACTTCGCGCGCGTGCCGTGCTTCGAACCCGCGACGGCGCAGGAGGCCTACGACATGACGCGCGAGGCGTTCGCGCTGTCGGAACGCTTCCAGGTGCCCGTGGTCGTGCGGCTCGTGACGCGCCTGTGCCACGAACGAGCGCGCGTGCAGACCCGCGCGGCCGAGCCGCAGAAGCCGCTGCAGAAGGCCGGCCCGCGCCAGGATTGGGTGCTGCTGCCCGCCAACGCGAAACGACTGTGGAGCCAGCTGCTCGCCGAGCAGCCCGCGATGCGGCAGGCGAGCGAGTCGTCGCCGCACAACGTGCTGCGCGAGGGCGCCGGCCGGCTCGGCGTGCTGACGACCGGCGTCGGCCGCCGCTACCTCGGCGAGGTGCTGCCCGAGATGGCGCAGGCCCCGCCGCACCTGCACGTCGCGACCTACCCGCTGCCGGCGGCCAGGGTGCGCGCGTTCGCCGGGCAGCTCGACAGCGTGCTCGTGCTCGAGGACGGCTACCCCTACGTCGAACGGCTGCTGCCCGGCATCGTGCCGGCGCGCTGCAAGGTGCTCGGCCGCGAGAGCGGCGCCCTGCCCGCGAGCGGCGAACTGACGGTCGTCAACGTGCGCGCGGCGCTCGGCCTGCCGGCGCTGCGCCTGCACGAGCAGGCGGCGCTCGAGCTGCCGGCGCGACCGCCGCGGCTGTGCGACGGCTGCGTGCACCGCGACAGCTACGGCGCGATGCTGCAGGTCATGCAGGAGATCGGCGTGGCGACGATCACCGGCGACATCGGCTGCTACACGCTCGGCGCGCTGCCGCCCTACCAGGCGATCGACTCGTGCGTCTGCATGGGCGCGTCGATCGGCATGGCCAAGGGCGCGTCGGACGCCGGGCTGCGTCCGGCGATCGCGGTGATCGGCGACAGCACGTTCCTGCACTCCGGCATCCAGCCGCTCGTCGACGCGATCGCGCACGACACGGACATGACGGTGCTGATCCTCGACAACGAGACGACCGCGATGACCGGCGGCCAGCCGACCGAGCTGCCCGACACGCGCCTGTTGCCGGTCGTGCTGGGGCTCGGCGCCGACCCGGCCCACGTGCACGTGTTCGCCGCGCACCCGCGCAAGGTGCCCGAGCTGGCGGCGCTGATCCGCAAGGAGATCGAACACCGCGGCCTGTCCGTGATCGTCGTCAAGCGCGAATGCGTGCAGACCGCACGCCAGAGGAAGACGCATGAAGGCTGACGTCGTGCTCGCCGGAGTCGGCGGCCAGGGCGTGTTGACCGTGGCGCGGCTGCTGGCCGAGGCCGCCACCGTCGACGGTTTCCACGTCGTGCAGGGCGAACTGCACGGCATGAGCCAGCGCGGCGGCGCCGTGCAGGCGCACTTCCGCCTGTCGGACCAGCCGATCGAGTCGCCGCAGGTGCCGCGCGGCCGCGCCGACCTGCTGGTCGGGTTCGAGCCGGTCGAGGCGCTGCGCAACATCGCCTGGCTCGCGCCCGGCGGCCGCATCGTCACCGCGATCCGCCCGATCGCGAACGTGCCCGACTACCCGCCGATCGAGAAGGTGCTCGAGGCGCTGCGGCAGTTCCCCGAGACGATCCTGATCGACGCGCACGCGCTCGCCGTCGCCGCCGGCTCCGTGCGCGCCGAGAACCTCGTCGTCGCCGGCGCGGCGTTCTCGCTGCTGCCGCTGACGCGCGGCAAGCTGCGCGGCATCGTGCAGAAGCGCGCCGAACGCTGGACCGCGGCCGAACGCGACGCCGCGATCAAGGCCCTGGCCGCCGGCCGCGCCGCGATCGGCGGCGCCCCGCCCGTCCATGGCTGACCCCGCCCTGGCCCTGTGCGCCCGGCTCGAGGCGCTGCTCGCGGCGGCCCGCACCGAGGGCCGCGCGCAGCTGCTCGAACACGAGGCGATGGCGGTCGCGGGGCAACTCGGCCTCGAACTGCCGCACCACGAAGTCGTGCCCGATGCCCGCGCCCCGCTCGACCTCGGCGCCTTCCCGGGCGAGAAGGTCGTCGTCAAGGTGCTGTCCGGAGACGTCGCGCACAAGACCGAGGTCGGCGGGGTCGCGATCGTGCCGCGCGAGCGCGGCGCGGTCGCCGCGGCGATCGCGGCGATGCAGGAACGGCTGCACGGCACCGCCGTCGCGGGCTTCCTCGTCGTGCAGTTCGTGCCGCACGACCACGAGACCGGCGGCGAACTGCTGCTCGGGCTGCGCTGGAGCCGCGAGTTCGGTCCGCTCGTCACGCTCGGTCTCGGCGGCGTCACCGCCGAGAAGCTCGCGTCGGCGATGACCGCCGACGAGCAGCCCGCGATCTTCGCGCCGGCACTCGCTTCCGCCGCCGAGATCGAACGCCACCTGCAGCGGTCCGCGCTCGCGCCGCTCGGCACCGGTCGGCTGCGCGGCCGGACCGGCCGCGCGAGCCTCGCCGACCTGGTCGCGCTCGTGCAGCGCGCCGCGGCGTTCGCCGCCGCCGCCGTGCCCTTCCCGATCGCCGAGATCGAGTGCAACCCGGTCACCTTCGCCGGCGGCCGGCCGTTCGCGCTCGACGCGCTGGTGCGCCTCGGCGAACCGGCGCCAGCCCTGCCGCCGCCGCGGCCGCTGCAGCGCGCCGCCGGCCTGCTGCGCCCGCGCCGCATCGCGCTGCTCGGCGTCAGCTCGCGCGGCGAGAACCCGGGCCGCATCGTGCTGCGCAACACGCTCGCGGCGGGCTTCCCGGCCGGCGCGATGACCCCCGTCAAGCCCGGCGAGGCCGAGGTCGACGGCGTGCGCTGCGTGCCCGACCTCGGCGCCCTGCCGGAGCCGGTCGACATGCTGGTCGTCGCCGTGCCCGCCGCCGAGGTGCCCGGCGTCGTCGAGCAGGTCGTGCGCACGCAGAAGGCCGAGGGCATCGTGCTGCTGACCAGCGGCATCGGCGAACGCGCGGGCTCCGGCGACGCGGTCGCGCGGCTGCACCGGGCGCTGCACGGCGCGCGCGGCAACCCCGCCTGGACGGGCCCGGTGCTCAACGGCCCGAACTGCCTCGGCCTGCGCTGCCACGACGGCAAGGTCGACACGCTGTTCATCCCGCACACGAAGCTGCCGCCGCCGACCGGCGCGCCGGCCCCGCTCGCGATCGTGTCGCAGAGCGGCGCGTTCGCGATCGCGCGGCTGTCGCGGCTGCCGTGGCTCCTGCCGCGCGCGGTCGTCACCGCCGGCAACCAGCTCGACCTCACGGTGGCGGACTGGGTCGAGACGATCGCGCAGGATCCGGCCGTGCACACGCTCGCCTGCTACGTCGAGGGCTTCCCGCTGCACGAAGGGCAACGCTGCGCGCGCCTGGCCCGCGAACTCACGGCGCGCGGCAAGCTCGTGGTCCTCTACCGCGCCGGCCGCACGCGCGAGGGCAGCGCCGCCTCGGCGTCGCACACCGCCTCGCTGGCCGGCGACTGGGCCGCCACGCGCGCGCTGCTGTCGCAGGCCGGCGCGCTGGTCGCCGAGTCGATCGACGACTTCGAGGATCTGCTGCGGCTCGCCGCGACGCTCGCCCACCGGTCGATCGACGGTCTCGGCGCCGGCGTCGTCTCCAACGCGGGCTTCGAGTGCGTCGCGATCGCCGACAGCCTCGGGCCGCTGCACCTCGCCACGCTCGCGGACACGACCCAGGCGCGCCTGTGCGCCACGTTCGCCGCCGCGCGCATCGACGGTTTCGTCGACGTGCACCACCCGCTCGACCTCACGCCGATCGCGGGCGATCAGCCGTTCGCCGACGCGGTCGCCGCCGTGCTCGGCGATCCGGGCGTGCACGTCGGCGTGATCGGCTGCGTGCCGCTGACCGCGGCGCTCGCGACGCTGCCCGGCGATCTCGCGCGGCAGGACGGCGTCGCCGCGCGGCTCGCGTCGCTGTGGCGCGCCACGGACAAGGCCTTCGTCGTGGTCGTCGACAGCGGCTCGCTCTACGACCCGTTCGCGGCGCGGCTCGAGCAGGGCGGCCTGCCGGTGTTCCGCGCGGCGGACCGCGCGGTGCGGCTGCTCGGGCGCTACGCCGCGTGGCGAACGCTGGTGGCGGGCCGCTGACCGGCGGTCACCGGCCGCATCCGGCAGAGCCGCTACCGGCACGACAGGCGCAGCGCGCGGCTCGTCGTGGCGAGGGCCGCGAGGAGGTCGATGCCGACGAGCTGCGCGGTGCAGGCCACCGGCCGCGCGGCGGCCGGGATGGCCAACGACCACGAGGCCTCGCCCCGGGCGTCGGGGACCGACCAGATCGTCGCGACCGGCGTCGTCGCGAGCGCGCAGCCCGGCGCGAGCGGCAGCACCATCGGCTGCTGGTCGAAGCCGAGCACGAACACGGCGAGATCGCCCGCCTGGCCGCAGCGGCCGCGCAGGTCGGCGCCGCCGAGCAGGTTCGGGACCGCGTCGAACTGCGGCGAGGCGCAGCCCGGCGCGACCACGACCACGGTGCAGTGCCGCGGCACGAAGCGGATCACCAGCGTGCCGGCGGCCGTTCCCCGGTAGCTCCACTGCGTTCCCCAGGGCCCCGACACCGTGCCCGCGCTGGCCGTCGCGGCGGCCCATGCGCGGAAGGGCAGCGGTGCCCGACCCAGCTGCAGCGCGTAGCTCGCCGGCGCCGTCACCACGTCGATCTGGTCGTCGAACAGGTCGAACGCGAACGAGGCCGCGCCGGTGCCCGACGAGGCCGCTGTCCACTCGACCACGAGTTCGCCGGCGACGGTCTCGGGCGCGCTGAGTTCGTAGCGGATCGCGCCCTGCGCGCCGACGGCGCCCGCGTGTTGCGCCGCGACGGCGAGGTCCCAGCGCAGCTCCACGGCCGCGGTCGTCGTCGCGTGCACGGCGCCGAACGAGGCGCCGCCGGTGGTGTTCGCGACGGCGCGGAACACGCCGGGATCGACGTTCGTGCCCGACAGCACCTGGACCGGCGCGGCCGTTCCAGCCTGCACCACGATGCCCGCGGCGACCGCGTGCGTGGTCTGGGCCACGGCCCCGCCCGCGATGGCGAGCAGCAGCAACGGGATCGGCAGCGGTCTCCTCATCGGTTTCCCACGGGCAAGCCTACTCCGGCCCGCGCCGCGTGCCGGCCGGCGCGGCCGTGGCCGCGCTGCCACCGCGCCCAACCCGGGATCGCGCCCCCGCCCATGGCAGCCCGGACCCGGCGCCGGATACTGCCGGCATGAAGCCCGAGGCGGCCCTGGCGATCCTGCACGAGATGACCTCGACCGAGAGCCTGCTGCGCCACGCGCGCACGGTCGCGATCGTGATGCGCGCGCTCGCCCTGCGCGCCGGCGAGGACGAGGACGTCTGGGCCGCGGCCGGGCTGCTGCACGACGCCGACTACGAGCGCTGGCCCGAGGAGCATCCGCAGCGCGTGGTCGCGCGGCTCCGCGGCCTCGGCGAGCCCGCGATCGCGCAGGCGATCTCGGCGCACTACACGAAGTGGAACGTGCCCTACGACACGGCCCTGAGCCGCGCGCTCGTGGCCACCGACGAGCTGACCGGTTTCGTCGTCGCGTGCGCGCTGATCCGCCCCGACGGCCTCCTGTCGCTGCAGCCCAGGAGCGTGCTGAAGCGATTCAAGGAACGGACCTTCGCGGCCAAGGTCGAGCGCGAGGAGATCCTGCGCGGCTGCGAGCTGTTCGGCGTCGCGCTCGAGGAGCACGTGGCCACGGTGATCGAGGCGCTGCGCCCGCACGCCGCGGAACTCGGGCTCGCGGGGCGGGCCTCCGGCTGACGGCCGCGGGTGCGCTCGCGGCGGCGCGCGCCTGCCCCCCCACCTCGTCGGACCGCCGCCCCGCCGGGACCCGGCCATGTCACGGCTTCGACCGGTCGACGCCTCCGGCCCGCGGAAAACCCCCGCACCGGCTGTTGCCGGGGCCACGGCGACTACTATCGGGTCCGTCGCCTCTCCCACGCTGCATCCCACCGGACCGGCCCCGCGCGACCGGTCCCGCTAGACTGGGGCATCCAATGCAGCACCACCGACTCCTCGCCGCCGTCGCCCTCGCGGGCGCCGCGTTCGGCCAGGTCAACCCGTTCGTCGTCTACCCGCAGGATCCGGAGCGTCAGACCGTGACCTGCACCTCGTTCGTGGGCCGGCCGGACTGGAACCGGGCCGCCGAGGCCCTGCTCGAGATCGACCAGCAGCACTTCCGCAGCGTCGGCGACGCGAACGGGTTCATGCGCATCTTCGGCGTCTACCACTGGGTCGCCGACGAGAAGCTGTCGACCGTCGAGACCTACGACCTCGTGATCCGCAAGCCCGACCTCGCGGGCAACGGCCCCGACATGACGGCCGCCGGCCAGGTCGCGCGCTTCTACAACCTGACCACGCCGCCCTCGACGAACACGCAGCGCGGCACGTGGATCATGCACGACGGCTTCAACATCCCGGGCGGCGTGATCGTGCCCGGCGACTACTTCCTCGGCACGATGCTGCCGCGCATCTACGTCGGCCTCGGGCTGCCGGCCAACCCGCTGTGGCCGGCGACCGACGGGCACTCGCTGTTCCGCGCCGACATGCTGAACGCCAACACCGGCGCGACCGTCGGCGAGAACCACCGCGCGGGCGCCGTGACCACGACCTGGGCCGGGCTCACCGCGGCGCCGTCGTTCCGCACCCCGTGGAGCTACATCCTGGGCCCGTTCGTGACGAGCCCCAACCTGCACGTCGGCGCCACGGATCCGACCAGCAACCGCCTCGGCCTGCCGCCGGGCGTCACCGGCCCCAACTACGGGTTGAACGGCGTCTACCCCGACGTCGGTGGCACGCCGCGCAGCGACGGCATCCTGCTGCGCGTCACGGACAACCTCTATCCGTTCGGCCTCGTCGCCTACGGCGCGTCGGGGGGCTGGCAGCCGCCCTACTTCCACTGGCAGCTGATGGGCTTGCTGATCGGCTACGCCCATATCGGCGACGGGTCGCCGGCGCGCCCCATCCCGCTCGGCGTCAACTGGCTGCAGAACGGCCTGCACGAGCGCCAGATCGCGCTGCCCGGCACGATCCCGCCGGCCCTCGTCGGCCGGCATCTCGCGTTCCAGGCGATGGTCTGGGATCCGAACACGGGCTACGGCGAGTGGACCAACGCGCAGGCCTCGCACTTCTGAACGGCATGCTGCGCGCGATCACCCTGCTCGCGGTGCTCGGTGCGGTGGGCGGCGCGGTCTACTGGCTCTCGCGAGCCAGCACCGCGCCGACGGCACCTGCGCTCGCGCCTGCGGCCCCTGCCCCCTCGCCCTCCCCCGCCGCCTCCCCAGCACCGCTGCCGGCCGTCGGCGTGCCCGCCCCGACGCGCACCGAGCCGAAGGCCAGGGACCGGCGACACGAGTTGGAACTGCCCGACGGCACCTACGTGCCCGCGCTGAACGGCGCGATCGATCCCGAGCCGCTCGCGAGCTACTGGGGCAACTGGCCGTGGAGCCCGATCGTCGGCGTCGAGCGCAGCAGCGCTGGCGTCGACTGGTACCGCCACGAGGACGGTTCCTACAGCACCACGGAGATGGTGCGCGCCGACCCGGGCAACCGCACGGTGGTCATGACGCGTGTGGCGCACCCGTCGGCGACCACCGCGCCGACGGCGCCCGCAACCGGCCGCTGAGCCCCGCCGGCAGACGGCCCACACCCGGTTCCGGCCGATCAGCCGCGCAGCAGGTTGCGGAACAACGCCAGCGCGTCGCGCTCGGCCGGCACGACCCTGCCGTCGGCCTGGATCGCCAGTTCGGCGGCCTGCAGAAACAACTGGCGGTGGTCCTTCGGCACGCTGGACGGATCGACCTCGTCGGCCCGCGGCGGCACGCGCAGCCACTCTGCCACCCGCTTCACCTCGGCGTCGGTGAGGTTCAGTCGCCCGGCGATGCGCATCACGAGATCGCGTTCGGCCTGCGCCACCCGGAGGTCGGTCCAGGCGAACGAGCAGACGAACTTCAGCAGGTTCATGCGTTCGGCCGGCGAGAGCTTCATCCCGAGAGCAGACCACCGCGCCCCGCCCGGGTCCAGGCTGCGTCCCAGCACCGCCCGCCGCGCGGATCGCGGCGGCACTTGCCCGGCGCGGCGCGTGCGGCAAGATCCCGGCATGAAGAACCTGCTGGTCGCGGCAGCACTGCTGGCCGCGTCGTGGTTGCCCGGCTGCGCCGCCGGCCCGGCCGCGACGGTGCTGCTGAACAACTCCTGTCTCGTCACCGGCGATCCCCTCGACGGCAGCGGTCCGACCGCGGACTACCGGGGCGGCAAGGTCGGCTTCTGCTGCGACAAGTGCCTCGCGAAGTGGAACGGCCTCGACGACGCCGGCAAGCGGATGCTGTTCGACTCGCGGACCAAGGAGAAGTGACCATGGAACCCCAGATCCCGTCGCGCAGGCCCTACGTACAGGACGTGCAGCCGGGCAAGTACGCGTGGTGCAGCTGCGGGCGCAGCAAGAAGCAGCCGTTCTGCGACGGCGCGCACGCCGGCACCGGCTTCACGCCGAAGATCGAGGTGATCGACGCGGCGAAGAAGGTCGCGTGGTGCGGCTGCAAGCACACGTGCACGAAGCCGGTCTGCGACGGCTCGCACGCCAGACTCGGCAAGTGACCCGGGCGGACCGTTCGCGCCGCGGCGCCGGATTTCCCGGCGGATTGCGCGCGCGCCGCTCCACCAGGGCATGCGCAACCATCCGATCCGACGCGCGCGCCGCGCGCCGTTCCTGTCCACGTTCCTGCCGGCACTGCCCGCCCTGGTGGCCCTGGTGGCCTCCAGCGGTGCAGGCCGCGCCCAGGCGCCCTGCCCCGGCTTCGGCTCCGTGCCGGTCCCGGCCCTCGTCGAAGCCGGCCCGCCGCTGCCCTCCTGTCCCGGCTGCCCACCGGCCTGGCCGCTGTGGCACTTGTTCACGCCGGGCCACCGCGCCCCGGCACCGCACGCGGGCTTCCGGCCCGGCGACGCGCGCGAACTGCCGCGGCTGCTGGTCGCCTACCGCTGCACGGGTTTCCTGCTCGTGCCGGTGCTGCCCGTGCGCGTGCGCACGATGGGCTACGTGATCGACCAGCCCGAGGCGCCGTGCGGCAGCTGACCAGGCCGCGCTGGCGCCGCACCGCGCGGGCCCC
>VGXW01000167.1 GCA_016873195.1 Planctomycetota bacterium
GGCGTGGCGTTCGTCGCCGGCCTCGGCGAGCGTGCGCACGAAGAAGCGCGTGAAGGCGGTCCGGTCACGCTCGATCAGCACGCGCCCCTGCAACGCGCGGTGAGCCAGCAGCGGCGGGGCGTCGTCGGGCAGGACGAGATCGACCGCGTGCGCCGGGGCGAGCCACGCGTGCAGCCGCAGTCGGAGATCCCATCGTGCCGTCCGGTCGAGGACCCGATCGACGAAGATCGCCACGTCCCGATCCGAGTCCTCGCGAGCGTCGCCTCGAGCGCGCGAGCCGAACGGCGGCGCGCGCGACGCGAGCGGAAGCTCACTGCCCGATCTTCACCGCGATGCCGTTGGTCATCGTCAGCAAGCCGCTGCCCTGGTCGAGCGCCAGCCCTTGGTAGTTCAGCGGCAGGCCGACCAGTGCCGGCGCGGGCGGCACGAGGTAGCTGCGGCGCAGGTCGCCGGAGGGATCCAGCAGACCGAAGCCGAATACCGCGCCCGGCAGGTCCACCAGCACGTAGCCGTTGCACAGCGGCGTCGCCGGCAGCTGGCGGCCCAGGCTGACGATCTCGCCGCCGGGGGCCGACGGCAGCGCCAGGTGGTAGACGACGTCGAAGTAGCCGCCGACCCGGTGGTTCCCCTGCGAGACGGCCCATGGCCTCGCCGGCGCCGCACCGCGGGTCTCCTGGCCGTAGTCCGTGGCGCCGAAGCTCGGGAACATCCCGGCCGTCAGCTCCTGCGGCGGCAGCACCCGGCGTGCCATCGCGTCGTACTCGTACTCGAGATGCTGCACCTGGTCGCCGTTCACGGTGCGGTCGAGCTGGAAGCCGTCGACCCACCGGTAGGGATCCAGGACGCTGTGCCAGCGAACGCGGTTGGGCAACAGCCCGGCCGACCGCAGCGCCTGCTCGATGGCCATCCGGATCTGCGGACCGTCCATGCCGGGCAGGATCAGGATCGGCACCCGGATGACGATCACGGTGCCGTTCGCGAGCCGGATCTCGATGATGATGATGATCAGTACCGGATGGGGCAACGACACCGGCGGCTGGTGATCCGGTGGCACACCGACGCCGCCGCCGCCGTTCTTGTCCTTGGGGTCCGGGGGCGGCGCGCCGGGGGCGGCCGGCAGCTTCTTGATGCCGCAGTCGATGTCGAGCCCGGTGTCGTCGTTGCCGACACCGGCGCCGTCGGTGAGCGGCGCGCCGCCGGGCCCGGCCGTGACGGCGAAGTCGTTGGGGCCGTCGCGCCGGGTTGCGTAGCCCTTGGCCTGGAAGGCGGCCTCCTGGCTCGCGCTGACCTGGGCGGCGGTCTGGCCCGCGGCAGGAGCCACGGAGGTCCGGTCGACCGCGCCGCCGACCTTCACCTGCGCCATCAGACGGGACGGGGCGTTGGCGCTGTTCAGGCCGGTGGCAGGCCCGCCGTGCACGGAGAAGCTGGCCTCCTGCTGGGCCGGCGTGGCGAGGGAGAGCCCCAGCAGGAGCGCCAGGGCGGGAAGGGAGCGAACGAAGCGGACGAAACGTGGGGTGTTCATGGCTTTCCTTTCTGGTTCGGGAACGACCCGAGGACCGCCAGCGCCGGCCCGGACCGGAAGCGAAACCGGGCCGGGGCGAATCCCCGGTTTCCGTTCCGCCGACCACGGCCGCTGGCGGTCATGCCTGCGTGATGTCTCTCTCCCCTGTCTGCCCGGCCCGCTTCCAGCGGATAATCCAGCCCGTGGAGTCCCTGCCGGATCTGCTGCGCGGAGCGCGCGACGGCGATCAACCGGCGCGGGCCGAACTGGTGCGCCGGTTCTACCCGCGCGTGCAGGTTCTCGTGCACGCCCAGGTCGAGCGGCGGCTGCGCCGAGGCGGCCACGGCGCGCTGGCGCGGATGAGCACGGGCGACATCGTGCAGGAGGTGTTCGTGGAGG
This sequence comes from Planctomycetota bacterium, assembly GCA_016873195.1. Lineage (GTDB taxonomy): Bacteria > Planctomycetota > UBA1135 > UBA1135 > UBA2386 > VGXW01. The sequence continues at coordinate 1,901 of VGXW01000167.1, forward strand.
TGCTGCGCGGCCTCGACCGCTGGGACGGCGCCGACGAGCAGGCCTTCGTCGGCCTGCTTGCGACGCTGGTCGAGCACCGGTTGGTCGATCTGGTGCGCCGCCACCAGGCCGCGCGCCGCGACGTGCGCCGCCAGGGCGAGGCCGGGCCGGAAGAGGCCGGCGCCGGCGACGACCGCACGCCGTCGATGGCCGTCGCCGCGCGCGAACAGGTCGAGATCTACCGCGCCGTGCTGTGCTCGTTCGCGGATCGCGAGCGCGCCCTCCTGACGTTGCGGCTCGAGGAGGGCCTCGAGTTCCAGGAGCTGGCGCGGCGCCTCGCCTATCCGTCGGCAGACGCGGCCCGCAAGGCGTTCCACGTCCAAGAGGCGCGTCTCCTGCTGCGGTTGCGCGCGCGCGGCATCGGCCCGCCCGGGGAGACCTGCCCGTGAACCGCGAGGAACTGCTCGAGGACTACGTGGCCCGCGGCCTGGAAGCGCTGGCGGCCGGCGCAGCCGTCGATCCGGCGGCGCTGTGCGCCGGACACCACGAGCTGGCCGATGCGGTGGCCGAAGCGCTCGGCCTGCGGCACGCGCTGCCGGCGCTGCACGCGGCGAGCACCGAGTTGGACCGCTGGCTCGGCACGGCACTGCTGGGCCGCTACCGCCTCGACGAGCGGATCGGGCGCGGCGCCTCGGGATCGGTCTACCGCGCTCACGACCTCGAGCTCCGGCGCGACGTGGCGGTGAAGATCCTGCACCGCGGGCTGTTGCCGTCGTCCCAGGCCGAGGAGCGGTTCCTCCGCGAAGCAGTGGTGCTGGCCCGGCACGAGCACCGCCACGTGCTGCGCGTCTACGACCGCGGCCGCACCGAGGACGGCACCCTGTGGCTGGTGACCGAGTGGCTGCAGGGGCGCGGCCTGCAGGAGGTGCTGGAGCGGGCGCAGGCGGCGATGCCGCAGGGCGCCACCGCGGCGGGTTATGCCCGGGCCAGTTGGCTCCGCGAACTGCTGCCCGAGGCCGATCTCGAACCGAGCCTGCTGCGGCAGGTCGTGCGCTGGGCCGCCGAACTGGGGACCGGCCTCGCGGCGGCCCACCGCAGCGGCGTGTTCCACCGCGACGTCAAGCCGTCCAACGCCTTCCTGCGCCTGGACGGCAGCGCCGTGCTGCTCGACTTCGGCATCGCCGTGCAGAGCGGCGATCCGTCGACGACCCTGCACGGAGCGGTGCTCGGCACGCCCTGGTACATGCCGCCCGAGCAGGCGCGCGGCCGCACCGAACCGGCCCCGACCCTCGACGTCTACGGTCTCGGTGCGACCCTCTACCACCTGCTGACCCTGCACCCGCCGCACGAGGGCGATCTGCAGCAGGTGCTGGCCGCGGCGAAGGAGCGCGACCCGGTGCCCGCAGTCCGACTGCACGCGGGCCTCCCTCGCGACCTGCGCGCGATCCTCGACCGCAGCCTCGATCCCTCGCCGCAGGGCCGCTATCCGAGCGTCGACGGCATGGTGGCCGACCTGCAGGCGTTCCTGGAGCATCGGCCGGTCCGCGTGCGACCCCTGGGCCCGCTCGGCCGCACCCTGCGCCGCGTCCGCCGGCATCCGGCCCGGGCCCTGGCGATCGCCGCGTGCGCGGTGCTGGTCCTGTTGCTGTTCGTCGTCGTGCCGCTGTGGCGCTCGGTCGCGGCTGCCCGCGCCAGCGCCGAGCGGGAGCGTCTCGTCGCCAGCCTGCCGGCCCTGCTCGCGCTCGAGGGCAGCCCGCGCGAACGGCTGCTCGTCGCCATCGGCGAGCGCGCGACCTGCCTCGCGGTTCTCGACCGGCTGTTGGAGCTGGATCCCGACGACCTCGCGACCCGGCTCCTGCTCGCCGCCGAGCGCCTCGATGCCGGCGACCTCCGGGGCGCGCAGCGCGAACTCGCCGAGCTGGCCGCGCGCAGCCCGAGCCCCTACCTGCAGGCGGCGGCGGAGTGCTACGCGCGCGCCACCGACAGCACGGCCGGCAGCGAGGCGGTGCAGTTCGCCGACCTGCCGGAGCCGCAACGGCCCGAGGACTTCTTCGTCGCCGGCTTCCACGCGCTGCGGGCGCGCGACGGCAAGACGGCAATCACGATGCTCGATCGCGCCACCGACTACCTGCCGGCCCGCGACCTGCGCCTGATCGCGCTGCTCGCCACGGCGCGCTGGGAAGAAGCGCGCGACGAGGCCAACCGGCTCGAGGAACGCTACGGCCATCCGACCGCGCGCACCCAGCACACGCTCGGCGCGGTCTTCTTGGCCACCCGCCACTACGAGCAGGTGATCCCCTGCTGCGAGCGTTCGCTGCACCTGCGGCCCGGCCGCCACGGGCCGTGGAACAACCTCGGCTACGCGCACCTGCGGCTCGGCCACCTGCAGCAGGCGCGCGACTGCCTGCAGCAGGCGGTCCTGCTGCGGCCCTGGTTCGACAACAGCCGTGCCGGCCTGTGCCAGGTGCTGCGTTCGCTGGAGCAGTTCGACGCCGCACGGGCCGAGGCCCGGCAGGTCAGGGCCGCCTGGTGGCGATCCTGGGAACTCGGCAACGTCGACCTGGCCGAGGCCCTGGCGGCGCGCCGCGATGGCGACCTGGCCCTGGCCCGCGCGGTGGCCCTGTCCGCGATCGAGCACTATCGGCGGACCGGGGGCGATGCCGATCCCGGCAACCAGAAGCAGCGCAGCGCCGCCCTCGCCGTCGACTACGCGCAGGCGATCGCCGACGGCGACCCCGGGCGGGCGCTGCCGCCGTTCCTCGACGCACTGCGCAAGGACCTGCGCAACCCGACGCAGCTCATGAACCTCGCCGAGCTGCTGCAGGGCCAGGACGTCGACGGCGCGCTGCTGGACCGGCTGCGCCTCTACCTGCTCGACCTCGCCGTCGACCTTGCCCCCGACGACCCGCGGCCCCAGCAGGCCCGCAAGGTGCTCGTGGAGACCATCGAGCACAAGGAGCGTTGACCATGTCTGCCATCCGTCCTCGTCCTCTCACCGCTGGCCTCGTCCTCGCGCTCGGCACTTCTTCGCTGCAAGCACAGCAGACCGACCCGTCCGAGGGGCCAGCCCTCGTCCTCGCCCAGGGCTTCTCGGTCGACGGCGCTTCGGTGATTCCGGGCGCCGGACCCGGGACGCTGCTGCTGACCCGCTCGGACTTCTCCGACACCGCACCCGATCCCTGGGTGCCGGCGCCCGGGATGCCGGACTTCAGCGCCATGCTCGGCGGCCTGCCGCTCGACCTCGACGCGTTCTCGATCGGACTGGACTACATCCAGTCGACTCCGAACGGCCTCGCGGTGATCCCGCCGGGCCACTGGGCCGCCATCACGTTCTCGGTCACGCGCGGCACGGTTGGCACCGCCGGCGGCAGGATCGCCTACGAGGCCGTGCGGCCCGGCGGTGCTGCCGCCGACGTCTTCTTCTACGTGCTGCCGGGCAGCGCGCTGCCGTCCGGACTGGTCGACCGCACGATGCGCAGCCAGGACAGCGACGAGATCAGCGCCCAACCGACCGGCGTGTCCGGCAACATCGACGCCCACGACCTCTACGTCGGCCTGTTCTACCGCGACAACCCGCAGCTGGTTGCCGTGCTGCCGTTCCAGTCGGTGTTCTTCTCGGTGACCGCGGCCGCGGTGCCGCTGGTGCCGTCGGCGTGGTGGGGAGCTGCCCCCGCCAGCGGTGCGACGATCCTGCGCCGCGACTGGATCGGCGGTGCCTGGACGCCGGTCCAACCGGCCTTCACGCCGGCGGACTTCGGTCTCGGCGCCGGCGAGGACGTCGACGCGCTGGCCGTCGATCTGCTGCGCGGCCACGTGCTGTTCTCGACCACGCGGCCCGCGGCGACCCCGGGTGCGCCGCTGCGCGATCCGGTGCTCTACCACCGGATCGGCACGCCCGGCAACTTCGTCTACTGCACCTCGGCGGGCAACCCGCCCATCGTGCAGCCGGTGAGCACCCGGCTCGGCTTGTCGGGTCCGGGCGGCATCGACGACGTCGATGGCGTCTGCGCGCTGGACCCGGGTCCGGGCAGCCAGCCGCCGTTGAGCCACGTGATCGGGACGCCGCAGCAGCGGATCTACCCGGCACCAGCCCGCATCGCGGTCGCAGTCAGCCGGCGCCGATCGCCGGGCGGCAGCACCGAGGAGTTCGTCGCCACGATGTCCGGCTGGCCGATCCCGAACACGCCGAACCCCGGCCTTGCCTTCGTCGGCGTCAACCTGGGCATGCCGACCAACCCCTACGTCACCGCCGCGACCTTCTACCGGCCCAACACGGGCAGTCCGTATCACCGCTTCGCGGGCCACCCGGAGCGCTACGTGCTCGTGCTGCCGGGCAACCCGGTGTTCCTGGGGGTCCAGGTCAACTTCGTCGGGGCCGTGTTCGACGTGATGGCGTCGGTGTTCGACGTGTCGTTCCCGGTCGCCATCAGGGTGTGAGCCTCTGACCTCGCCGCCGCAGCGGACAGGGCCGGACGGCGTGGGGGGGAGCTCGGACGACAACTCGCAGCGACTTTCGCTCGCCGCGACTCGGGGAGTTCTCCCCGGACGCCGCCCCGCAGGCGCGCCGGTAGCCGCCCCGGTCGCCGCCGCGACACCGGCGCACCCTCGACCGACCTGCCGCCCGTGCCTCACTCCCGCCAGAACTCGACCGACCTGCCGCCGGCCGCCCGCGGCGGCGCCAGCGCCGGGGGTTCTGCCGGCAGGCCGAGATGCCGCAGGATCCTGCTGATCACTCGCGGGTCGGTGAGGAACACGAGCAGCCGGCGGCAGAGCAATGCGCACGGGCCGAACGAGTTCCTGCACGTGCCGATGGGCAAGCGGCTGACGGCCTGCGTCGCGATGGTGCTCGACGAGCACCTCCGCCGCGAACGCAAGGGACCGAAGCTCGCCAGCGGCGACGGCGAGCAGAAGACGCAGAAGCGCAAGACGCGCTGACCGGCGTGGCCGGGGCGTCGCGCGGTAGACTGTCGCCTGTCGATCGACACACCCATCCGTTCACCATGAGTTGCCCGTCCAAGCTGGCAACGGTCTTGCTGATCCTGACGGCCGCGGTCCGCGGTCAAGCCGACAACGAGTGCATCGGCGCGACGCCGGTCGGCGTCGGATCCTTCGCGACCCACAACCTCGGCTACACGACGTCGCCCGAGCCGTGGACGTGCCATCCGTGGGCGCAGTTCGACCGCTGGTTCCAGTTCGTGCCGGCGGTTTCGAGCCCCTACTCGATCGGCGCGTGCAACCTGGCGCAAGCGCTGGACACCGCCGTCGAAGTCTACGAGGGAGCGTGCGGACAACTCTCCTTCGTGGCCTGCGGCGACGACGACTGTGGCCACTTCGGCCTCGGCGACGTGGCCAGCGCGACGCTGAACGCCGGACGCCTCTACTACATCCGCGTCGGCACCCACGGCAACGCCGGATCGTTCACTCTGCAGGTCGCGCCGGGCCCCGGTTCCCTCGCGGTGTCGGCGGCGTCGGGCTGCGGTACGACCACGGTGTCGTTCCAGGGATTGCCGGCGATCGGGAGCCACTTCGCGGTGGACTTCGGCAACACCACGGGCGTGCCGTTCGTCGGCGCCGGTTTCACGCCGCTCAACGTCCTGTTCTGCACCTGCACCGTCGGCCACGATTGGTCGCTGCTGCGGCCGGCAACGAGCCTGACGCTCTCGATCCCGCCCGATCCGGCGCTGGTCAACGTCTCGTTCCTCGTGCAGGGGGCCGACGTCGGCTCCGCGACGGGCTGCGCCGGGGCGGCGCTCGGCTTGTCCGACACCTGGCGCGTCACGATCGGCGTCTGACGTGGCGCCGACCGTGCATCGGCCGCGCCGCCGGCGGCGCGTCACAACAGGCCGGCGATGAACACCATCACGAACAGCGCGACGGTCTCGATGATGCCGAGCGCCATCAGGTAGTTGCCGAAGCCCTTGCCGGTGTCAGTCATCGCGTCGGCGGCCGAGGCGCCGATCTTGCCCTGCATCCACGCCGACAGGCCCACCGAGGCCTTCGCCAACGTCGAAAGCGTGCGCAGGACCATGCGCGGCTTCAAGCTCGCCAACGCTTCGAAAGGACGGCAGATGCTGGCGGCGATGCAGAGCTTGGCAGCTCTCGAGGCCAAACGCGCTGCGGTGCCCCGGCGCGTCCCTGTGCAGCAGGTGGCCGATGGTCAGGTCGTCAAGCTGGCCACCGAGCGCAAGCACCTGACCAACCTGTTGAAGATGGTGGCCTACCACGCCGAGGGCGATCTGCTCCGACTGGTCGCGCCCCACTACGAGCGCGTCGATCACGAAGGGCGCACGCTCCTCCACTCCGCGCTCGCCTCGGCAGCGGATCTGCAGGTGACCGATACCGAGCTACGCGTCACCCTCGCGCCCCTCAGTTCGGCTCATCGCACCCGCGCGATCGCGGCGGTCTGCGATCAGCTGAACCGCGCCGCCGTCCGCTTTCCTGGAACTCGACTCCAACTACGATTCGCCGTCAGCCAAGCGACAGCTGCTCCCGTCGTCACCCGGCAAACGGGACGCCGCCGAGGGTGAAAACCGGACAAGTTCCTGGGGGGCTATGTCAGGAGGTCTGGAGTCCCGCGGGCTACCGGCACGGTGCCGTGGCTTCGCGCATCGGCCAGCTGCTCGCCAACTGGAACGACCAACGGCAGCTCGGCACCGTCTGCGCTGCCGACACGGGGTTCGTGATCGAGCGCGATCCGGACACGGTGCGCGCGCCCGATGTCGCGTTCGTCACTGCAGCACGGCACCGCGAGGAGCTGGCGTACTTTCCCGGCCCACCGGACCTGGCCGTCGAGGTCGTCTCGCCGGGCGACACGTTCACCGCGGTGCAGAGCAAGGCGCTGTTGTGGATCGAGTGCGGCGTGCGCGAAGTCTGGGTCTGCGATCCGCGGACGACGACCGTGACGGTCTACACGCCCGCGGGCAGCCGGGTGCTCGGCAGCGCTGCGATGCTGAACGGCGGCGAGTTGCTGCCGGGGTTCGCGCAGCGAGTCGGCGAGTTGTTCGGCGCCGGTTGATCGGACGGCTGCGTGAAGCGCGCGGGCCATGGGAACCTCGCGCGCTGCCGCCATCGATCCTGCGCCGGCCTTGCGACCGTCAGGCCCGACTCCGCGCTGGCCTGCGCCCACGGACCCTGAGCAGACCTTGACCCGCGACACGTCCACCGGGGCGGAACGCCTGCAGATCGAACGGTGGCGCAGGGTGGTTCCGGCGCAGGAGGGAAACGCGTTCAGCGAGCTCATGGAGCTCACGCAGGCCCTCGCCGAGGCGGGGGGTCGCCGCCTATGGCGCACGGCCGACAGTGATGCGCTGCCCGGCCGTCGCCGCGAAGCCGAGCGCGGCCGTCGGGTCGAGCACGGCCGCCTGTGCCGTGAACGCGAGTCCCTGCGCCGCGAGCGGGATCGGGGAGCTCGTACTCGTGAAGCCCGCGGCATTCGCGACGGCGAAGCGGATCTGGTCCGGGGCCGGCACGAACGACGTGCATGCCGGCCCGAGCGGTGCTCTCGCGTTCGCGAACGCCAGCACGAACAGCACGGGCGCGGCTGGCCCGGCGCCGTGCAGGTCGAGCGTGAAGGCGCTGGCGCCGGCGTGCGGCACCGACGGCACGAGGGTCGGCGTGCCGCTCGCGCCGGCGCAGCCCGCGCCGAGCGCCGTCACCGTCGCGGCCGTCGCCGCTTCGAGCGCCCAGACGTCACCGAACATCTTGTAGGCGCCGTTGTGCTCCTGCCGATAGCCGCCGAGCAGCAGCAGGTGCTGCCGCACCGGGTCGAAGACGAGCGCGGCGGCTTCGCGCGCCGGCGGCGTGTTCGCGAGCAGACGCCGGGACCAGTCGGTGCCGTTCCATTCCCACAGGTCGTCGAGGAAGCGGTAGAAGTCCCACGGGAGCGACCCGGTCACCGGATCGCGGCCGCCGAACACGACGACGCACTGGCGGGCTTCGTCGTAGCCGATCGTCTGGAAGGACCCGAAGATGCGGTGCGGTGGGCTGGTCGCCGGCACGCGCGTCTGCCATGACGTGCCGTTCCAGACCTGCACTTCCCAGACGAGACCGGCGGGGCCGCCCCAGGACCACTGTGGCACGGCGATCTCGCCGCGGGCCGCGTCATAGATGGCCGAGGACCACATCGTGCCAGGCCCGCTGCCGACCGCGAGCCAGGCCGTCCCGGTCCAGTCGTAGAGGCCGGCAGGGGAGACCAGCATCACGCGGCCTCGTGCGCCGTGCCAGAGCAGCGCCCAGGGGGATGCCGCGGTCGGTCCCGCGCCTGCGAGTCCCCAGCTCGTGCCGTCGTGTTCCCATGTGACGGCGGGAGACGAGGTGTCCGAGCCGATGGCGACGAGGCGGCCGCGGGCCTGGTCGAACGCGAGGCCGCTGCAAGCGTAGGCTTGCGGCGGAGCCGGGCTCACGTGCCACCTCTGCCCGTCCCACTCGACGCAAAAAAGCGGGTGGTTGGTCACCGCGACGACGCGCTGGCGGTTGTAGTCGAACGCGACGAACTGGAGTTGCTCCCAGCCGAGGCCGTCGTTGTGCGCCGTCCAACTCGTCCCGTCCCAGATCCAGGTCTGGTGTGCGGCGTTGGGCTGGTCGGCAGTCAACGTGAACGTGCGGTTTCGTGTTGGATCATGGGCCATCGTGGAACCGAGTCGCAGCGGCGCCGGTCCCGCGATCTGGCTCCACGTGGCGCCCGCGTACTCCCCCC
>VGXW01000168.1 GCA_016873195.1 Planctomycetota bacterium
GGGGACCGGCACGCCCAGGCGCCACAGTTCGATCTCGACCTCCTGCATGTACGCGAGCACGCGCGGCGCGATCGAGCCGAAGTAGTGGTCCTCGAGCTCCTGGCCCTTCGGGGGTTTCGCGCCGAACAGCGTGCGGCCGGTCGCGACGAGGTCGGGGCGCAACACCCAGAAGTCGCGGTCGATCAGGAAGTACTCCTGCTCGCAGCCGAGCGTCGGGTAGACGAACTGCACGCGCTGGTCGCCGAGCAGGCGCAAGAGCCGCACCGCCTCGCGGTTCAGCGCCTCGCTGCTGCGCAGCAGCGGCGTCTTCTCGTCGAGCGCCTCGCCGGTCCACGAGCAGAACGCCGTCGGGATGCACAGCGTGCTGCCGTTCGCCGTCTCGCGCAGGAACGCCGGCGAGGTCGGGTCCCAGGCCGTGTAACCGCGCGCCTCGAACGTCGCGCGCAGCCCGCCGCTCGGGAACGAACTCGCGTCGGGTTCGCCCTTGATCAGCGCCTTGCCGCTGAAGTCGAGCAGCAGCTTGCCCCCCTCGAGGTGCGCGAAGCTGTCGTGCTTCTCGGCGGTCGAGCCGGTCATCGGCTGGAACCAGTGCGTGAAGTGCGTGGCGCCGCGTTCGACGGCCCACTCCTTCATCGCCGTGGCGACCTGGTCGGCGAGTGCCGGATCGAGTTCCTGGCCGTGCTCCATGCACGAACGCAGCGCGCGGTAGGCGCTCTCGGACAGCCGCGAGCGCATCTGGTCGATGCCGAAGACGTTGACGCCGAACAGGTCGGGCACCTGCGTGTCGGGGCGGTTGTCGGCGACGACGGGGAACTTCCTGGCGATGAGCTGGATGGCGGCAAGGCGCGCGGCTGAGGACACGAACGACCTCTCGTGGGACGGGGTTGGAGTCGGGTACGACCGGGCAACGCTAGCGGGCCGCCGTGGCGAACGCACGCCACCGGAGCGAGGACTGCTGGTGGACGGTTCTCCACAGCGCCGCGGAACGTGCCGGCGCGATGGCGCTGCCGTTGCGGCGGCCGCCGCCGCGCGTAGCGTGATGCCCCTCCGGATCCTCGCCGCCACCCACCGATGCGTCGCCTGCCCCCGCTGTGGCTGCTCGCCGCCTGCGCTGGCGCCCCCGTGCCGCTCGCCGAGCCGCCGCTCGCCGTCGCCGTGCACTACGAGCGCGCCGGCTGGCTCGCGGGCCTGATGGGCACCGCCCCCGGCGCGGCGGCGCCCGCCGGAGCCCCAGCACCCGAGATCGAGGTCAGCGTGCACTCCGTGACCGGCGAACCGCCGGGTCCGCCCGTGCTCGACGCAGCGGCCTGGATCACGGGCAGCGACGGCGCCGTCTTCGCCGGGGCGGCCCAGGCACTCGGCGACCTGCGGCTCTTGCTCGGCGAGCCCGCCGCGGAAAAGCTGCGCGCCGCGCCCGGAGCGCCGCCGCACGCGCACCAGCGGCTGCACGGGAGCCGAGCCACCGCCGTGCCGGGGCTCGCGACGGTGCTGCGCGCGCAGGGCCTGCCCGACTTCGTGCTGACCGACGCGGGCGGCGCCGTGCGCTTCGCGCTGCGCGGCCCGGCCCGCGAACTGCTCGTGGTGGCGGACGGCCTCGGTGCCGCGGGCGCGGCCGCCGTGCTGTTCCGGCGCGCACCCGCTGCCGGGCGGCCCGGCCTCGCGATCGCGCTGCGCCGACTGGGCGACGCCGACCCCGCGACCGTGGCGGCGGCCACCGCGCAGGCCGAAGCCCGCCAGGCGACCGTGGACCGCCCGGGCGCCGCGACGCTGCCCCGGCAGTTCGCGCAGGCGCGGGCCGCGGTCGGCGAACGCAACCGCCGGCCGGCCCTGCTGGCGCTGGCCCACCGGCTGCAGCTCGAAGCCGTCGAGGATCTGCTGCTCGCGGTCGACGAGGCGACGCTCGTGGCGATCACCGCGGCGCTGCCGGACCCGACCCCGCCCGGGGCGCCGGACCTGCCGTGGCGGGTCGCGCGGGAGGTCTGGACGGCCTCGGGCGCCGCCGCGCAACGCGGCGCGTCGCCAGGCCTGCACGCGTGCCTGCTGCGGCAGCTCGGCGCCCTGGCCCACGACCCCGCGGCGGTGGAACTGCTGCTGCAGACCTGCGCCGACGGTGTTTCGTTCGCGGCGGCGCTGCGCGACGGCAACCTCGCGGCGCTCGGCGACCGCCGGGCGGCCCCGCGCGTGCGCGCGCACGATTGGCTCGCCGCGCGCGGCGCGGCGGTGCCCGGCTTCGACCCGCTGCTGCCGCAGCAGGCCCGCCGCGAGGCCCTGCGCCGCGCCGCCGCGGCCCGCGCCGAGGCCGCGGAGGGTGGCCGATGACGGCTCCGCGGGCCCGCCGTTGGCGAAGGTGGCTCCTGTGGGCCGCCGCCGCGGCCGTCGCCGCGCGGGTCCTGCTGGCGGCGCTGCTGCCCTGGCTCGTCGGCCTCGCGGCGGACGCGCTCGGTTGCACGGCGAGCTACCGCAGCCTCGCGCTGTCGCTGCTGTCGCTGTCGCTGCACGTCGAGGACCTCGAACTGCGCGACGCGCGCGACGCCACGGCACCGCCGCTGCTGCGCGCCCAGCAGCTCACCGCCGACGCGTCGACCTGGCAGCTGCTGCACGGCGAGTTCGTCGTCGTCGACGCCGCGCTGAGCGGCGCCACCGTGCACCTGCGCCGCGACGGCGACGGCAGGTGGCTCTGGCCGGGCGGCGCGCGCGAAACGCCCGCGGATGCCCCCGCCGGACCGGACCGGTCGGACCGGTCGGACCGGTCGCATCGGTCGGACCGGTCGCATCGGTCGGATGGACCGCGGCCGCTGCGCTTCCCCCTGCCGTTCCAGGTCGCCTCGGCGCGCGTGCACGATCTGCGCCTGCGCTGGGCCGGACCCGGCGCTGGCCCGTTCCGCGAACTGGTGCTCGACCTCGACGCCAGCGACCTCGGCCGCACCGACCGGCCCGCCGAGTTCGCCCTGCGCGTGCACGGCCCGGGTCTCGTCGACCACGCCTCGGCGAAGGTCACGGCGACCACGGCGGCGGACCACCTCGCGCTGCAGTGGCGGCTCCTGCTGCGCGGCGCGGACCTGCGCGCGCTGCCGCTGCCGGCTGCGGCGCGCGAACTGCTCGGCGGCGCCGCCGCGGCCGCGGCGGACTGCGACGGCTCGTGCGACGTGCGACGTGCCGCGGACGGGGCCGGCTTCGACGTCGCGGCCGCGCTGCACGGGTCGCTCGTGCTCGACGGCGAGGAACGGCTGCGCGTGCGCGCGGCGGTCGGGCCGACGGCGCGCGACGGCGAGGCCTGGCGCGCGCCGTTCGCCGCCACGCTGCAGGCGCCCGGCCTCGTCGAGCAGCTCGAACTCGCCGATGGCGCGATCGAGCCGGCGGCGGCGCGGATCGCCGCGCGCGGCCGGTTGTCGTGCCGCGGCCTGACGCTCGCGCGCTTCGCGGACCTGCTCGCGGCGCGCGGGCTCGCGATCGGTCCGGGCGGCGTCGACCTCGCGGCGACCCTGGCGGCGGCCTGGCCGAGGCAGCCGGGCGGCGCCGTGACGGCGGACCTGCAGGACGTCCTGGTGCAGCACGGGGACGAACGGCTCGGGCTCCAGGCCCTGCGCGTGCTGGGCCTGCAGTCGGACGATGGCGGCACGTCGATCGAGGCGATCGAGATCGAGGGGCCCGACCTGCAGGTCGCGCGCCGCGCCGACGGCACGCTGGAACTCGCGGGGATCCGCCTGCTGCCGCGAGCGGCAACGGCACCGCCGCCGGCCGCGGCGAACGCGCGGCAGGCAGCGGCCCCGGCGGGTCCGGCGCTGCAACTGCAGCGGCTGCAGTGGCGCGGCGCCTCGCTGCGCTTCGTGGACGGCACGCTGCCCGGCGAACCGGCCTTGGCCGTCGCCGACCTCGCCGTGGCGGGCGAACGACTGCGCCTGCAGGGCGGCACCGCGTCGGGCCGCCTCTCCGGCAGCCTGCGGCTGCCCGGCAGCGTCGACGGGCTGCGCTTTGGCGCCGAGCTGCGCCCGGCCGCGAGCGGGCACGAGGGCTCGCTGCAACTCGACGCCGAAGGCCTCACCGCGCGCGGGCTCGGCCCCTGGCTCGCGCCGTTCGGCATCGAGCCGCAGTGGCAGGCCGGCACGCTGGGGCTGCGCGCGAGCTTCGCGGTGGACCAGCAGGACGGCCGCACCACGCTCGCGGCGGAACTCGCGGACGTGCGCCTGCAGGACGGCGGCCTCGAGCTGTTCGGCCTGCGCCGCGCCGCCCTGCGCGGCCTCTGCCGCGACGAACGTGGCCTCGATCTCGGCGCGCTGCAGGTCGACGCGGTGCAGGCCCTGTGCGTGCAGGAGGTCGCGGGGCTCAGCGTGGCCGGCGTGCGCCTCGTCGCGGCCCCCGGCGCAGCCACCGCTCCGGCGGCCGCGCCGGCCGCAGCGCCGCCGGCCGGTGCCCTCGATCTGCCGCGCTGGTCGCCGATCGCGCTGCGCGGCGCGCGCCTGCAGTGGCAGGACCGCCGCGGCGGCGGCCGCGCGCTCGACGTGGGACTCGACGTGGGACTCGACGCCGAACTCGGCGCCCACCGCGGCGACGGCGCGCCGACCACGTTCGCGGCGACGGTGCGGCTCGGCGACGCCGTCGACGCGCTCGCGCTGCGCGGCGAGTTCACCGCGGCGGCCGCAGCGCTGCGCGCGACGGCCGAACTCGACGGTCGCGGCATCCACGGCGCAGCGCTCGCGCCGCTGCTGCCCGCGGGCCTGCGTGCGACCACGGCCGACGGCGCCCTGCGCGCGCGGCTCACCGCGAGCCTGCGCCGGGGTGATCGCGGCTCGGGGTTCGAACTCGCGGTCGCCGACCTCGCGCTGCGCGACGGCGAGGCCGAACTTGCCGCGCTCGACCGGCTCGAACTGCAGGCCCCGCACCTCGGCGCCGACCTCGTGCACGTCGCCGCGCTGCGCGTCGCGGGCCTGCGCGGGTCGGCGGCCCGCACGGCGGACGGCCTGCGCGTGCCGGGTCTCCTGCTGCTGGCGGTCCCGCCCGCCGGCGGACCGCCCACCGCACCGGCCGCGCCGCGAGCACCGCCCGGAGTGCTGCCGGCCCTGCGCCTGGACTCGCTCGACGTCGAGTGCCGGCAGTTCACGTTCACCGACGAGCGCGCGCCGGCGGCAGAGCCGCTGTCGCTCGGCCTGCGCGTGCGGCTCGCGCAGCCCTGGGCCACCGCGACCGATCTCGCCGCGTCGCCCGCCGCGGAATTCACCGCCGACGTGGCGCTCGCGCCGCTGTGCCGCGCGCTGCGCGCCGAGTTGCGGCTGCTGCCGTTCGCGCTGTCGCCGTCGGCCAGCCTCGACGTGCGGGCCGAAGGCATCGACACCCGAGCGCTCGACAGGGTGGCCCCGGACCTCGCCGCCCGGCTGTCGGGCACGGCGGCCGACGCGGCGCTCGGGGCGCGCGTTGCCGCGGAACTGGACCTGCGCCGCACCGACCCCGCGCGCTTCGACCTCCAGCGGCCGTTCGGCGCGACGCTGCGCGTCGACGGGTTCGAACTGCGCGAAGCCGGCGCTGCCCGGCCGCTCGCGGCGGTGCAGTCGATCGAGGTCGAAGCGCGCGCGATCGACCTGGCCCGCGGCGACGTGCTGCTGCGCTCCGTCGACGTCGTCGGCCCCGAGCTCGCCGTGGCGAAGACCGCGCAGGGACTCGAGGTCGCCGGGCTCCTGCTGCGCCCGGCCCCGGACGCGCCGCCCGGGCCGCCCGGGCCGCCCGCGCCGGGCCCGGCCGCGGAGTTCGCCGTCGACCGGCTGGCTGTGCAGGGCCTCGACCTCGCCTTCCGCGACGCGACCACCGCGCCGCCGACGGTGCTGCCGCTCTGCGACCTCGACCTCGACGTGCAGCGCTTCTCGACCCGCGTGTTCACCGAACCGCAGCCGTTCGCCTTCGACCTCGGCCTGCGCGGCGGCGACGTCGAACTCGCGCGCCGCGTGCTGCGCAGCTCCGTGGTGGCCGGGCTGCTGGGCGCGGCCGCGCAGGCGATCGGCGGCGCTCGCGACGAACACGATCTCGAGCAGCGGCCGCTGTTCGGCGATCTCGCGCTGCGCGGGCAGCTGCAGCTCTACCCGCTGCCCAAGGGCCGCTGCCGGCTCGACCTCGCGGGCTTCGAGCTGCCGGCGCTGCGCGGCCTCGCGGCGGCCTCCGGGGTCGCGCTCAACGACGGCCAACTCGACGCGACGGTGACCGCGGACCTGCGCGCGGGCCAGGGCACCAGGGTCCGCGCCGATCTCGTGTTCACGTGGCTGTCGGTGTCGGAGCCGCGGAACGGACCGATCTCGACCTACCTGAAGTTGCCCGCGCCGCTCGACACGGTGCTGTTCCTGCTGCGCAACGAAGCCGACGAGCAGCGCATCCCCGTGCAGTTCGAGCTGCCGGCGACGCACGTGCCCGCGAGCACCATCGCAGAGGCGGCCGGCGAGGCGCTGGCGCTGGTGATCGCGGACGCGGTCGCGAGCTCGCCGCTGCGCGCCGTGGGCGTGGTGACCGAGCTGCTCGGCTTCGGCGAACGCACGGATCTCGCGGCGCTCACGGCCGTGCTCGACTGCGAGCCGGGCCGCGCCGAACCCGACCTCGCGCGGCTCGCCCCCCTGCTCGAGGCGACCGCCGGCGATGCCGAACTGCGCTACGTGCTGACGCACGATCTCGGCCGCGGCGACCTCGCGCGGGCCTCCGCCCTCGCCAACCCGCCGGCACCGGTGCTCGAGGCGGCCATCGCGCGCCTGCGTGCGCGCGCCGCCGAGCTGACCGCAGCGCGCGAGGCCGACGCGGCCGAGGTGGCCGCGGCGTTCGCCGCCGCGCGCCACGGCGCGGCCGAGCTGCACGCGCGGCTGCTCGCGCTCGACGCCGAACTCGGCGCCATCGAGGCCACGCTGGACGCGGCGCTGTCGCGCCTGGACCACGACGAGCCGACGAGCCGCGAACGCCACGCGCGCCGCGCAGCGAGGGAACTCGGCCAACAGCGCCTGGCCGCGGTGCGCGCGGCGCTGCTGCGGGCCCTGCCGGCCGGGGCGGCCGCCCGCGTCGAGGTCCGCGCCGCCCGAGGCTTTGCCGCCGAGGGCCTGCCGGACGGCGGCCGGGTCGTCGTGACGCCGCGCCGCTTCGTCGAGCGCAAGCCCCCACCCAAGGGGCCCTGAGGCGAAGGCCGTCCGGCGCCGGCCTCACCGTTACGATCTTGTGCGCATCACCCTGTAGCCAGAGGCGGTCGGGACCGTGTATTGCCCACTTCGCAGCCGCCTCCCCGCGAATGCGCACGCCGCGACCCACCTTCGCCGCCCCGCGCGCAGTCGCCGGGAGGCACGTTGCCCGATCCGGACTTCCGCTGCCTCCTGTCCCACGAGAAACCATGAAACCCTGTCTCCTCGCCCTCGCCGCCGCCGTCACCTTCGCGGCGGCCTCGTTCGCCCAGGACCCGAAGGGCACGGACCCGAAGCCGGCACAGCCGCCGAAGGTCGACTTCGCGACGCAGGTCTGGCCGATCCTCGAGAAGCGCTGCACCGAGTGCCACTTCACGCCGAAGCCCGAAGCCGAAGGCCAGAAGCCGAAGAAGCCCAAGGGCGGCGTCGTCCTGGACAGCAAGGACGGCTTCACCTCCGGCAAGAAGAAGCTGGTCGTCGGCAAGAAGCCCGAGGAGTCGCTGCTCTACAGGGTCGTGACGTTGCCCGCCGACGACGAGGACCGCATGCCGCCCCGGAAGAAGGGCGAGCCGCTGGCCAAGGAACAGACCGACCTGATCAAGGCCTGGATCGAGCAGGGCGCCGACCTCGGCAAATGGACCGGCCCCAAGAAGGCCGACACCGGCGACAAGCCCGGCCCCGACCAGCCGAAGGACGGCAAGCAGGGCCCGGCGCACGGTGGCGGGGCGGAGAAGCCGAAAGCCCCGCCCCAAGGCGGCGGCTGAACGGGCGGCAGCGGACCAGCCTCCCGGCCGGAGACGCCGACCGCGCACCCCTTGCGCCCCCTGGCGCGCGGGGGGATCCTGGGCGGGTTCTCCCACCCCGCGAGGCTCCATGCGCGACGTCGTCTCCGCCCTCGTCCTCACCGCCCTGACCGTTCCCTGCCTCGCCCAGAACACGGGCGTGGCGCTGGTCAACACCATCGACGGCTACATCGAGGTGCCCTACAGCGCGCGCGTCGTGCCGCAGTCGGGCATCACCGTCGAAGCGTGGATCACCTACGACGACGCGACGCTGCCGACCGGCTGGCGCTACCCGACGATCGTGCGGCAGGGCATCAGCGTCGGCGGCAGCGAGGACTACTTCCTGCGCATCGAAGCCGGCAACACTGCCTCGCGCCGGCTGCGCTGGAAGGTCGTCACCGCGAGCGGCGCGAGCTACACGATCGACTGGCCGTTCGCCGCGGGCCAGCTCAACGCGTGGACCCACGTCGCCGGCACCTACGACGGCACCGCGGCGCGGCTGTTCGTCAACGGCGGGCCGGTCGGCTCGGTGAACGCGAACGGTTCGCCGATCCGCGACCTCAACAGCGAGGTGCTGCGCATCGGCAAGGGCTCCGACGTCGGGACGCCGATGGAGGTCTGGAACGGCCAGCTCGACGAAGTGCGGCTGTGGCCGTTCGCGCGCACGCAGGCCGAGATCCAGCAGACGATGAACCTGCAGCTCGACTCGATCCCGGGCCGCGTGTCGACGTGGAACCTCGACAACCACCTGTTCGACACCTCGGGTGGCCTACACGCCACCAGCAGCGGCCAGGTGGTCTTCACGGCCAACACGCTGAACCTGACATCGTTCCCGGTGCCCGTCGCGATCGCCACGGGCGCGAGCACCCCCGGCTGCCTCGGCCCGATCGCCATGTCGATCGGCAGCGCACCCAACGCGGGCAACGCCGCGTTCGGCGTGGTCTGCACGCGCGCGCCGGCGAACGCGGTGGCGTTCTCGGCCGTCGCGTTCGCCGCCGCGAGCACGCCGCTGCGGATCGCGGGCATCGACTACTGGCTCGACACGGGTTCGTCGGTGCTGCTGGTGACCTCGGCCAACGGGCTCGGCGTCGCGCGCCAGTCCCTGGCGCTGCCGGCCTGGATCGGTGCCGGCCTCGTGTTCGCGTTCCAGTTCGGCTTCCTCGACCCGTGCGGGCCGCAGGGCGCCACGGCGAGCGACGCGCTGGTCGTCATCACGCAGTGAATCGAAGCGGAGCCCACCATGACCACCCGGACCTTGCCCGCGCTGCTCTGCCTGCTGGCCGCCTGCACTGCGCCGCACGGCGCGGGCGGCGCAGACCCCGACTTCCCCGGCGAAGCGACCGCGTGGCGCGCGCTGCGCCTCGCCGACGAACACGGCGACATCCCGGCCGGCGCCTTCCAGCAGGCGCTCGTCCAGCGCGCCGCCGTGGTGCAGGCCGCGGGCCAGCTCGACGACGGCGGCATCGCGCCGGGCGGCTGGGTCGAGCGCGGCCCGTTCAACGTCGCAGGCCGGAGCCGCACCATCGCGATCGACCCGCGCGACACGCGGATCCTGTGGTCCGGCGGCGTCAGCGGCGGCCTGTGGAAGAGCACCGACCGCGGCGCCACGTGGTCGTCCGTCGACGACTGGTGGACCAACCTCGCGATCAACTGCATGACGATGGCCCCGAGCCATCCCGACGTGATGTACGTCGGCACCGGCGAGGGTTTCTTCAACCACAACGTCGCGCGCGGCGTCAACCGCAGCGCGATCCGCGGGGCCGGCGTCTTCAAGTCGACGGACGCCGGGGCGACGTGGGCGCAGCTGCCGGCGACCGCGAACTGGGAGTACGTGCAGCGCGTGGCGGTGTCGCCGGCCGACCCGGACCTGCTGCTCGCCGCGGTGCGGCCCGGCGGCATCTACCGCTCGACCGACGGCGGCTCGAGCTGGACGCAGGTCCTCGCCGCGCACTCGAGCGAGCAGGTCGCGTTCGACCCGAACGACCCCAGCAAGGCCGTGGCGCACCGCGTCGGCGCCTCGCTGCTCGTGCACGACGCGCTGTGGTCGACCGACGGCGGCGCTTCGTGGACCGTCGCGCAGAGCGGCCTCGTCGGACTGTCGAGCTACGACGCGCGCATGGAGTTCTGCTACGCGAGGAGCAGCCCTGGCGTCGTCTACGCCTCGTGCGGCCTCAACGGCGGCAAGGCCTGGCGATCGGCCGACGGCGGCCGCAACTGGACGCTGCGCACCACCAGCTCGTCGACCGGCGTGACCTGGTACTTCAACGGCTTCTGGGTCGACCCGACCAACGAGAACGTGATGGTCGCGGCCGGCCTGCACGTCTGGCGCAGCACGAACGGCGGCGTGTCGTTCAGCCAGATCACCAACGGCTACATCATGACGGTCGACCCGCACCTCGACGTGCA
Source organism: Planctomycetota bacterium (assembly GCA_016873195.1). Taxonomy (GTDB): domain Bacteria; phylum Planctomycetota; class UBA1135; order UBA1135; family UBA2386; genus VGXW01. The sequence continues at coordinate 10,325 of VGXW01000168.1, forward strand.
CTTCGTCGCCGCCGACCCGGACTACAACGGCGGCACGCGCCGCCGCGTCTACGTCTCGACCGACGGCGGCATGCACGTCGCCGACGACATCCTCGCGGCGGGCCAGGGCACCGGCTGGCGCGACATCGACGCGGGCCAGCGCACGACGCAGTTCTACGGCGCCTCGGGCGCCGGCAACACGCTCGCCGGCGGCCTGCAGGACAATGGCACGCTGCGGATCGTGCTGCCGTCCCC
>VGXW01000169.1 GCA_016873195.1 Planctomycetota bacterium
GCCGAACAGCGTCGCAGTCAACGGCTACACGGTGTTCGCCCAAGGCTATGGCCCGAGCATCCAGGTGACGCGCGATCGCGCGGCCTTGCTCGGCATGTACGCGGCCGAACCGGGACACTGGCTCGCGAGCTTCGACGGCTCGGTGACGCAGACGCACGCGACGCTGACCCTGTTCCTGCAGGCGCCGGTCACGGCGCCGGGGCCGCTGACCGTGAAGGTCGCGTTGGTCGGCGACATGCCCACCCTGTGGACGCCGTCGGATCCCTCCGGGACCACGAACTTCGCCGCGATCGGCGGGGCGAACGCGCGCTCGTTCACGCTCGTGCCCGATCCGCCACGTTTCGACCGCGTGCCGGGCCTGCCGCTGCTGCCGATCCAGCGAGCTGCATTCGGCGATGTCGACGGCGACGGCAACGGGGACCTGATCGGCGTCGAGGTAACGGCGGCGGGCGGCACGCTCCACGCATGCTTGTTGCGCCCAGGGTCGCCGTGGCAGGTCGTCATGACGCCCACGAACCCCATGCCTCCGGCTCCGGTGCTGGCGCTCGGCCGGTTCGACGCCGATCCGCACCTCGACGTGGTGATCCCGGGGCAGGTGCTCTACGGCGACGGCCTCGGCGGCTTCACGGCGGTTCCGTTGCCGAACGTCGGCGTCGCCACCAACTGGATTGCCGCCGGTGACGTCGACGGTGACGGGCTCGACGACATCGCCCTGGTCGACCAGCAGACGATCGCATCGGTGCTGCGCAGCAACGGCAACCGCACGTTCGCCGCCTGGAGCAACGGCCTGCCGTCGCAGCCGGTGCAGAACCAGTTCTTCGCCTCGGCGCTGCTGCACGACCTCACTGGCGACGGCCTCGCCGACCTCGTGGTCACGCGCCAGTACAGTCCCGCGGTCGATGTCTACGTCGGCGACGGGACCGGCAACTGGACGAACACGACGCTGACGGCGAGCGCAGAGGTGTCGGCGGTGGGCGCCGGCGACCTGAACGGCGACGGCCGCAACGAGCTCGTCCTCGGGCTGCGGTCCGGAACGAGCATCCTGGAGGCGTTCACGCGCCTGCCCGGCTCGTGGAGCCCATTGACGCTGTCGCCGATCGCGGGCCTCTGGGCCGAGAGCCTCGCCCTGCTCGACTACGACCGCGACGGGCGGCTCGATATCGCCGTCGCCGACATGCCTGGATACTCCTCGAACGCGAGGTGGGACCGGCTGCGGCTCCTGCGCAATGCGGGCGCCGGCAGTCTCGTCGAGGTCTCTGCCGGGCTCTCGGCGTTCGGCCAGCAAGGGCCGTGGCTCGCGACCGGCGACGTCGACGGCGACACGTTCCCCGACCTCGCGGTGATGCTGCCGGTCGTGTGGCGCAACACGGGTTCCGGACTGTCGCCCTACGGAGCCGGCTGCGCCGCGGCCGGCCATGCGCCTTGGCTCGGCGCGAACGGCCAGCCGGTGCTCGGCAATGCAGGCTTCGCGCTGCAGCTGCACGACGGCGTTCCCGGCGGCGGGGCGCTGTGCTGGCTCGGTTTCAGCAAACGCTACGCGTTCGGGCTGCCGCAGCTGCCGTTCGAGCTGACGGCGTTCGGCGCGCCCGGCTGCAAGGTGCTCGCCGAACAGGTCGCGCTGCGGTTCCTGCTGCACGATGCGCAGGGCGTCGCGACGATGCCGCTGCCGCTGCCGAACGACCCGTCGCTGCACCGCCTGCTGCTGTTCGCGCAGGGTGCCGCGCTGGTGCCGGGCGCGAACGCACTCGGCGCGCTGTTCAGCGGCGGGCTCGCGGTGCGCGTGCCGTGAGGCGGGTGGGCCGGCGCGGGCGGTGCTGCGTGGCGGAGCGAGCGACCGATCGAATCGCTAGCCTGGCAGTTCCTTGCCGGGCACGAGGCTGGCCAGGAACTCCGCGCACGGCATGCAGAGCACACCTTGCACGCGCCGGCGCTCCTTGCCTCGGTACAACAGCAGCCGCTGTGCCTGCGGGTAGTCCTCGGCAAACGCGGCGAGCCCGCGCAGATCGGCTTCGTGCACGCGGCCGCTGTTCTTGACCTCGATCGCCCAGAAGCCCTTCTTGCCGTAGACGACGAAGTCGACCTCGGTGCCGCTCTTCGTGCGCCAGAAGTACAGCTGCAGATCCAGGCCGCCGTAGTCGATCCAGGCGCGCAGGTGTTGCGCGACCAGACCTTCGAGCGCCGCAATGGCGATCTCCTCGGGACGGTCCAGCTGTCCTGCTGGCCGGATGGAGCGGTAGACGCCGGCGTCGAACCAGTAGAACTTCGGATGACTCGTCAGCTGCCGCTGGGCGCGGCGCTGGAAGACCGGCAGCCGGAAGGCCAGCAGCAGATCGTCCAGGACCTCGAGATAGCCGCCCACCGTCGTGCGGCTCTGCTGGCAGTCGCGCGCGATGTTGGCCAGATTGACGGGCTGGGCGTGGGAGAAGCTGATCGCTTCGAGGAAGCGGCCGAAGGCCTCGAGGCTCCGCACGAGGCCTTCGGCCTTGACCTCCTCGCGCACGTAGAGCGCCAGGTACGCACGCAGTGCCTGGCTCGGGTCCGCATCGCCGAGGACCCCGGGCACCATGCCGAGTCCGAGCGCCTGGTCGAGGTCGAAGGCATCGCCCAACTCGCTGGCCAGGAAGGGGTGCATGCTCTTGCGCGCGGCGCGACCGCCGAGCAGGTCGACCCCGGTCCGGCGCAGCTTGCGCGCGCTCGAGCCGGTCAGCACGAACCGGCGGCCCGGCTTCTTCTCTTCGATCAACGCGTGTACGACGGCGAGCACGCCGGGGGCGCGCTGCACTTCGTCGATCACGATGGTTCCCGGCCGCGCCATGCCTTCGACGCGCTCCCGCAGCACCTCCGGGCGCGCCTGCAGCTCACGTTCCTGGGGCGGGTCGAGCAGGTCGATGGTCAGGTCGCCCTTCAGGTTCTGCCGCAGCCATGTGGACTTGCCGGTGCCACGCGGGCCGAACAGGAAGAAGTGCCCCTTCGGCGCCTGGAAGAATCTCGGGTGTTCCGTCATTTCTGCTGCCGAGTTTACGGAATGGCTGTGAAAAAGCCATGCGTGCCGAACCCGGGGGCGGGGCGGCATCGAGGGCAAGCAGCTGCGCGTGGCGGTCTTCGGACTCGACTACGCCGGGCCAGCGCCGAAGCTCGGTGTGGAACTCGGCAGCGGCGACTGGCGCCCGCGGACCACGGTCCGCATACCGCTGCTGCCCGCCCTGCCCGCTGCGGTGGCCGTGGTGCTCGTCGACGGGGCCGAATGGACGCGCAGTGGTCCCTTCGTGCTCAATGCCGAGCCTGCACTCGTCGCGATCGACGTGCGTGGCGCCGGCACCATCGAAGTCGACGCCGTCGTGCCGCCGGGCGGGATGGTCTTCGCGCAGGTGCTCGCGCACGACGGTCAGCCGATCCTGCGCGGTGGCGCGGGCCGGCTGCGGCCGGACCGGCCGTTCCGGTGCGTGCGGCCTGCGGGGAGCTACGTCGTGCGCGTGACCACCTCGGCGTCGGGCGCCGAACGCAGCGTCGACCTGCCGTGCGTGGTCGAAGCGGGCAGGACGACGACCCTGCGCGTACGCTGACCGGCGGCCGCGCCACCTGGTCTCCCCCCGTGCCGCCCCGCCAGCTCACTTCGCCGGCTGCGGCCGCTCCGGTGCCTGATAGTACAACTGCACCGTCGACACGATCTCGATGTCGCGCCGGCCGGGCATCGCCGGCACGACCACGTCGACGTCGGCGAACAGGCCGCGGTAGTAGACCTGCAGCGGCCGGCTGGCGGGCACGCGCGGCAGTTTGTCGCTGAAGAACCAGTTCGACGCGCTGTCCTCGACGTGCGGCAGGACCTCGTAGAGCCGCCGCGGGAACAGCACCTGCGTGCGCTCGTACACGTTGATCGGCTTCGGCGGCTCCGGGAAGACCGCCAGCAGCAACTTCGCCTTCTGCTGGGCTGCGGCGAGCGCCTTCTGCTGCGCCTCGACCTGTCTCTGCGTCAGGTCCTCGCTCCAGTAGTCGACCGCGAGCACGTCGACGCCGTCGCCGGCGGTCGCCGCCTCGATCGCGACGAGCGCCGCCGCCTCGTCGGCGACCGCGACGTGCAGGTTGTACTGCACGCGCGAGCCGGCGCGCTGTTCGGCGACGACGTCCCTGTCTTGCTGTTTCGCGACGCTCCAGGCGAAGACCGGCAGTGCGGCGATGAAGTCGACGTCGATGTCCGCCGCGGCGACGCCGGCCGCCTGCAGGCGCTGCTGCGTCGCCGCGAGCAGTTCGCGCACCGCGAGACTCGCCGCGCTGGCGGTGGCACCCGTGGCGCTCGCGGCGAACACGAGGCGCAGGCGCGACGGCGACACGCGCACCTCGGCGGTCGCCTCGGGGGTGATCACTCGCTCGGCGGCCGCGGGGTCGGGCGGCGGCAGGCGCAGGACGAGCGGAGCCTCCCGTGCCGCACCGGCCAGGCCCGCGGCCTGGGCGTGGGCGAACGGCGCGGCGAACGGGATGGACAAGGCGAACAGGGCGAACGGCAGGAGCGAGGCAGGGTGGTTCATGGGGATGCTCGGGGAACGGAACCGGCGCGACGGCCGGCGCACGGGAGCGCCTCGGCGCCGCCGCCTGCATCACGGACCCGGGGCCCCGCGTTTCCTTACATCGCGTGGCTCGCGGCACGGGCCGCGCCGACGCCACGCGCCCGCTTTCGCACGGCGGCCGCAGCCTCGCCACCGCCCCGCCGCCTATCATCCTCCTCGTCCATGACCGCCACCTCCGTGTGCCGCCGGGACGACCGCGCCTGCCCGGACCCCGCGGTGCAGCGGCGGCTGCTCGATCGCTCGAACCTGTTCGGCAGCGCTCCGCGCGCGCCGACCTTCGCCGGGGGAAACCCGGCGGAACCGACCGGCAACGTGACCCCCTTCCCGCGGTGACCGACATGACCGAACCGTTCCGCATCGCTCCCGAGTTCCTGGCCGAACACAACCGCGCGCGCGCGAAGGACCTCGCCGCCGACTACGAGCACCTGGGCCGGCAGCTCGCGCGGCGCGGGCTCGACGTGGAGCGCATCACGGCGGCCGTGCAGCGCTTTTGTGTCGCGATCCCGTCGTGGGGCGTGGGCACCGGCGGCACGCGCTTCGCGCGCTTTGCGGGCCCGGGCGAGCCGCGCGACGTGTTCGAGAAGATCGCCGACTGCGGCACGATCCAGCAGCTCTGCCGTGCGACGCCCGCGGTGTCGCTGCACATCCCGTGGGACGAGCCCGAGGACCCGGCGGCCCTGCGTGCGGCGGCGGCGCGCGAGGGCCTGGGCTTCGACGCGATGAACTCGAACACGTTCCAGGACCAGCCGGGCCAGCGGCTGAGCTACAAGTTCGGCAGCCTCACGCACACGGACGCCGCGGTGCGGCAGCAGGCGATCGAGCACAATCGGCACGTGATCGAGGTCGGCAGACGTCTCGGCAGCCGTTCGATCACCGTGTGGATCGCCGACGGCGCCAACTTCCCGGGCCAGCAGAACCACCGCGACGCGCTGTCGCGCTACCTCGAGAGCCTGCGCGCGATCTACGCGGCGCTGCCCGCGGACTGGACGATGTACCTCGAGCACAAGCTCTACGAGCCGGCGTTCTACGCGACGGTCAACAACGACTGGGGCACGAGCTTCTGGTGCGCGAGCCAGCTCGGCGCGCAGTGCCGCTGTCTCGTCGACCTCGGCCACCACGCCCCGAACACCAACATCGAGATGGTCGTCGCCCGGCTCGTGCAGTTCGGCAAGCTCGGCGGCTTCCACTTCAACGACAGCAAGTACGGCGACGACGACCTCGACAGCGGCGCGATCCATCCGTTCCAGCTGTTCCTGGTCTTCCACGAGCTCGTCGACGCGCAGGCGCGCGACCCGTCGTTCGCGCCGGCCTACATGCTCGACCAGTCGCACAACGTGACCGACCCGATCGAGTCGCTGATCGGCAGCGCCGGCGAGGTGCAGCGCGCGTTCGCGCAGGCGCTGCTCGTCGACCGCCGGGCGCTCGCCGAGCTGCAGCTGCAGAACGACGCGCTGCTCGCGCACCGGGCGCTGAAGGCGGCGTTCCAGACGGACGTCTCGCCGATCCTCGCGATGGCGCGCGTGCGGAACGGCGGCGCGATCGACCCGATCGCCGCGTACCGGCAGAGCGGCTACCGCGCGCACAAGGCGGTGGAGCGGCCGGCGGCCGAGCAGCGGGGTTCCGGCATCGTGTGAGGGACCCCCGCGGTTGGCTCGCGACCGGCCGCGGCGCCGGTGGCGGGCGACGGACAGGCCCCACCCGGACTTCGCGCCCCGCCTACTTCCTGTCCATTCCCGCCAGCGCCTGGTCCAGGTCGGCGATGACGTCGTCGGGGTGCTCGGCGCCCACGCACAGCCGCACCAGATTGGGCGGGATGTTCGCGAGCTTGCGTCCTTCCTCCCCTTGCTGCTGGTGCGTCGAGATGGCGGGGATGGTGGCCACGCTCTTGATGCGCCCGAGGTCGGTGGCGCGCCAGATGCGCTGCAGCCCGTCGAAGAACCTGCGCGCCTTCCCGGCGCCGCCCTTGACGCAGAACGACATCAGGTGGCCGTAGCGGTTGACCGGCTTGCCGTACATGTCGTCGTGTTCGGCATCGACCAGCCACATGTACTTGCTGGCGAGTTCGTGCAACGGATGGTCCGGAAGGCCCAGGTAGGCGACGTTCTCGATCCTGGGGTGGTGCGAGAGCCATTCCGCCACCTTCTGCGTGCTGCGGCTCATCATGTCGACCTTGGAGCGCAGCGTGCGCATGTCGTTGAGCGCCAGCACGGCCTGCATCGGGTGCAGGTTGGGGCCGTAGTCGCGATTGGGCAGGTACTTGATGTAGAGCGCGAAGTCGTTCCTCAGCTCGGGGATCGGGATGCTCGTGGTCAGGCCCTTGCGGGCGATGACTGCGCCGCAGATGCCGAACCCGCTCGACGACAGCGTCTTGGTCACCGACTGCACGACGACGTCGGCGCCGTGGCAGATCGGCCGCAGCAGCGCCGGCGTGGCCACGGTGCTGTCGACGATCAGCGGCAGGTCGTGGGCGTGCGCCAGGTCGGCGACGGCCGCGATGTCGAAGAAACCCTGCTGCGGATTGCTCGGCAGCTCGCCGTACAGGAAGCGCGTGTTCTTGTCGATGCGCGCCGCCCAGGCGTCGAGGTCCGTCGGGTCCTCGATCCAGCGGCACTCGATGTCGCGCTCCTGCTGCAGGCGCACGTTGAACTGCTGGAACGTGCCGCCGTAACACTGGGCGGTGGCCAGGAAGTTGCGCGGCTCGTAGACGTTGTGCCGCTTGTGCATCAGGAACGGCTGCACGGCGGTCATGATGGCGGCCATGCCCGACGACGTGGAGCAGCACGAGGTCTCGCCGGCGAAGCCGTAACCCTCGAGCAGCGCCAGGGTCCACTCGTAGTAGTAGGTCGACGGGTTGGCGATGCGCGAGTAGCACCAGGTCGGGATCAGGTAGGCCAGCGCCGCAGCCATCTCGTCCGAGTCGCGGTAGGCCTGGGACGACGACAGGAACGCCGGCTCGATGATCGCGCCCTGATAGTCCTCGACCGCGTCCTGCACCGAATAGAGCCCGTGCACGGCGATCGTGTCGAACCGCCACTTCTTGACCACGTCGCGGATGTAGGCGGAGCGGCGCGCCAGGTACGCGTTGTTCAGGTCGACGTAGCGCTGCATGCCTTCGGTGATCTGGACGTCCTGGCCGGTCATGAACGACCTCCGCGGCGGGGCTGGTTGGGAATGGGAGCGACCAGAATACAGCTCGGCCGGAGCCGCGGCGTAGCTCTTCTCCGGTGGCGCAGGGGGGGCGGAGGGCGCAGTGCCGTTGCTGCTGCGGCGGGGGCGCGGCAAGCGGAACCGGCGCTGCCGGGTGGCGGCGCAGGCTACCGAGCGGGGATCGGTCTGGCGAGCCCCTGCCACGCCCACCGGTGGCGGCATCGCCGGCCGGGCAAGCGGGAGCCCGGCCGGGACGAAGACGCAGCGCAGGCGCGCAAGGTGGTCGTGCCAGGGCAGAACTGCCCCGGGGCAGCGAGGGAGCCTCCCTCGCAACCACCGCTCCGGCCGCGTGGCGGGCGTGCGGCGTGCACCGGGACGGCCGAGCCGTTGACACGCCACACGGCGAGCAGGATCGTGCCGGGGTCGGCCCCGGTCGTCCCGGGACCGCCGGTTTCCCACACGAGGCTGCATGGACCCGGACACCTTCGATCCGTCGCGGGCGCGGCAGTGCCGCCCGCCGACGTCGCCGCCGGACGGAAGGACAGCGCCCGTGCGTGACGCCGCAGTCATGTTCCCTGCAATCGCTGCAAAGGAAGAGCTCGGCATTCCAACGAGCGGAGGCTCGCCATGAGGAGACTGTGTGATATCTACATCGCCAGGGCGGGGTTCTTCGGGGCGCTCTTCGTCATCGTCCCCACAGTGATCGGTCATGCGATCCTCTATTGCGTGCATCCGTTCCGCGGGGTCTACCTGCTCCGGTTGGCCATCGCGATACTCGTCGGTGGGCCGGTGGGCGCATATCTCAACCGCTTCGGGCTCTCGCTGTGGCTGCTCAAACACGCCTCGGCCAATGGCCCGGCGACGGTCCTCGACGGGGCGTTGATCGGGTGGTTCCTCGGGATGGGCATGGCCGTGATCCCGGCCTTCACGCATTTCATCTCGTCGAGCGACCTGTCCCAGACCCGCACGAGCGTGCTCGCCATCTGGTTCCTGGCCGGGGCGGTCGGGGCCATGCTCGGCAGCACGATGGGCCTGATCGGGACGAAGTACCTGGGGCGCCCCTCCGGAACCTGATGGCCCCGTGATCCTCTGGGTTCGCAACGTCCATATGGACCACAATGCCACGACGCCCGTGGCAAAGAAGGTTCGCCGCGCCGCCGCGCGCGCTCTGCGGGACGGGCATTGCCATGTTCGTCGCCGGGTTCGCCGGCCGGGCCGCGGCGCTGCGGAAACCCGGCCGCAGCTACAGCCTGTACGTGGACCCGGCTCCCACCGAGGCGTTGCGGACCGACGGCACCCACGGGCGGATCCGTGAGGAGGAGGCAGCGCTCGTGGATCGCTACGGGGACGGGTATCGCGAGTACTGCAGGCGGACCCGCCGGCTGCTGCCGTGGATCTGGTGAACCGCCCGGCACCCGTGGCCGCCCCCGGCATCTTCCTCGGTACGGGGTCCCCGCCGGCGGGCGCGGGATGCGCAGTCGACGGCCTACTGCCGCGGATACTCGCCGTTGCCGATCCGGATCGCCACCGCCTGGTCGCCGCGCAGCACGACCTGGCCCGTCTCCTGCCCGCTCTGGAAGTACAGGAACAGCACGTCGCCGCACACCTCGTAGCTGCCCGAGGTCTCGGCGTCGGTCATCACGCCAGGCATGCCCGGCTGCGACGACACGTTGCTCATCAGGCGGCGCGTGACGCCGCCGCCCGCGCCGAACGAGTAGGTCGCCGCGTGCGACGACTCGACGACGCGCCCGTGCTGCACGCTGGCGAACGTGGCGCCGACCAGCACCGCCTCGAGTTTCGGGTTGCGTTCGGGCGGCTTCGGCTCCAGGGACGTGAAGATCCGCTTCAGCTTCGGCAGGTACTTGTCGAGGCTGCTGTCGAGCAGCACGCCGCTGACCGAGATCCACCCGTCGCGCTTGACGATCCCGCCGATCCAGACCAGCACGTTCTGGCCGCTCTGCGTGCGGGCGCGCAGCGTGACCACCGCGCCCGGCACGTCCTTGCCGCGGTACGTCGCGATCTTGCCCTCGGGGTCGCCGGCAGTCAGGCCCTGCTGCGCCAGCGCGGCCCGCAACTGCGGCAGCTTGCCCTCGATGACCGTCGCGACCGGCACGTTGTGGTCCTGTTTCTCGAGCCGGCCCCACATCAGGCCGAGGATGGCGTCGAGTGTGTCGGTCTCGCGCAGTCCCGGATTCAGCAGCATGCCGGTGTCGTCCTGCGAGTGCACGGTCCAGCCGCGCGGCATCTCGAAGCCGAACCAGCCGCGCGGATGGTCGAAGCGCTGGCACTCACCGTCATAGACGCCGTCCAGCGGCGGCGGCGTGCCGGCCGGCACCGCCGGCGCGCCCGCCGCGGGCGCCCCGCCGCCGGCGAGCGGATTGGCGGGCGCCTTCGGCTGCGCCAGCGGCGGCACGTCGAGGTCGTAGGTCGAGCCGCCGCTCTCGAGCTTCAGTCGATCGCCGGTCAGGGCGGCCGTGAACTCGTAGGATACCTGGCCGGCCCGGAAGCGTCCGTCGAGCCGGTTGCCGTCGGCCTTCGCCTCGGCGGGATACTCCGTGCCGCGGAACACGAGCTTGCCGCGATAGCCCGCGGCCAGTGTGCCGGTCAGCGTCAATGCGATGTCGCGGCCCACGAATGCGCGCGCGAAGGGATCGGCGGCGGGCTGCTTCGCCAGCGGATTGCCCTCGGGCGCCGGCTGGTCGGCCGGCTTCGCCTCGGGCTTGTCAGCCGGTCTGTCGGCGGGCTTCGGTTGCACGCCGGAGCGGCGGTACTGCATGGACGTGCCCTCGATCGTGAACGTCAGCACGTCGCCGGCGACC
>VGXW01000170.1 GCA_016873195.1 Planctomycetota bacterium
CCCTCGCCCGGTTCGTTGTCGGCCCAGACGAGCAGGTGCCCGCCCGCGCGCACGATCGAGCCCGCCGGCAAGGTCCACCTGGTCGGCTGCGCCAGGTTGTCGGTCAGGTGGTGGCCCGAGAGGTCCACGTCGAGCAGCCCGTGGTTGCGCAGTTCGATCCAGTCGTCGTGGTCGCCCGCCTCGTCGGTGAGGCCGGCGACGTTCTCGGCCAGCACCTCGGCGATCTCGGCGAGGCGCGGGTTGGCGCGCACGGTGAGCCGCAGCTCGTGCAGGGCGCTCCACTCGCTGCCCTGCAGCGTGCGCGCGCAGAGCCGCAGGTGCGCGTTGGCGGTGACCACGGTGCCGGTGCCGCCGTTCTGGCCGACCGGCGCGCCGCCCGCACCGCGCGGATCGGTGCCATCGGTCGTGTACCAGATGGTGCCGACCGCGGAGCTGCGCGACAGCGTGATCGGCGTGCCCGGCGCGACGACGCCCTCGGTCACGGCGATCTCCGTCGGCACGGCTCCGGTCAGGAACCGCGGCGGCTCGATGCTCGGATACAGCGCCGGGTGCGCGACCGGCACCGCCGTGTTGCGCAGCGCGGCGACCAGTTGCGGCGTGTTGCCGACGAACATCGCGCGCACCGCGTTCGTGTAGGGCAGCCAGTCCGCGTCGCGCGTCCACGTGACGCCGCGCGGGTCGAAGCGCCCCCAGCGCGCGGACTCGCCGACCACGCCGCGGTCGGCGACCTTCGTGATGCGGTTCCAGCGCTCGAGCACCGCGGCCTCGGACAGCGCGCCGTCGTGGTAGCAGTGCCGGTAGACACGGTCGGCGAAGTGAAGCCGGAAGTCGGCGACGTTCTGGCAGCCGCGCCACAGGATCGACACGTCGAGCGGGCCGTTCAGCAGTTCGGCGACGATGCGCGCGCCGTCGTGCGGGGGACCGGGGCGGTTCGGCAGGTTGATCCAGCTGTCCTCGCAGTCCCAGACGAAGAACCGCACCTTGCCGGGTGCCGGCAGCACGCGGTTGCCCGCGTACCAGTTGTTGTTGCCGCCGTTGAACGACGGCCAGTCGCCGCCGCCGCAGTAGGTCCAGTACAGGATGTAGTCGGCCCAGTTCGCGACGTCCAGGCGCGCCTGCACGGTGGTCCACGACGCCGCCCCCGCGATCAGGCCGTTGTACCAGGTCGGGCTGCCGTCGAGCACGCCGCTGTGATTGCGCGCGAAGTAGTCGTCCTTGCTGCCGCCGAACCAGTCCGACCAGAAACACGACTCGGGCCGCTCGACCGGGTTGTAGAGGCCCCAGTAGAGGCCGTTCAGGTAGAGGTGCACGAAGATGCCGCGCGGCCCGAAGCCGGTCATCGCGATCTGCGAGTGGCGGCCGAGGTCGTCGACGCAGAACGAGTAGCGGCCCGCGCGCGCCGGTTCGTGGTAGAGCAGGCCGTCGTTGAAGCCCGCGCGCAGCACCAGGCCGTCGAAGCTCGTGACGCCGCTCGCGTTGCCTTCCGCCGCGCCGCGGAACAGGTCGTGCCGCCACTTGTCGTTGCCGTAGCTCGAGCGGAAGTAGACGCGGATCGCGCGCTTGTGCTGCGTCCACGAGTGCGGCACGAGCCCGCAGTCGACCTGGTCGTCGCGGCCGTCGGGGTGCATCACCTCGATCGAGCCCGGGATCTCGATGCTGCCGGTGCTGCCGCGCAGCAGGCCGCCCGAGCCGAACACCTGCGTGTAGGCGCCGACCACCGACATCGTCGGCAGCGCGGCGAGGTCGCCGAGGATGCGGCCCGCGTAGAGCGGCGAGTTCACGACGTTCGGGTCGACGTCGAACTGCACCGAGGTCGTGAAGCCCGCAGGCCGCGTCTGCGTCAGCACGCGCTGCGGGAACACGTAGGTCACCGTGTCGACGTTGGTCGGCGTCAGGCCGGGCGCGAACGCGTAGGCGCGCACGACGACGGCCGGCGTGATCGGCCGCAGGCCGCCGTTGTTGCTCGCCGGGTCGATCGTCAGCGTGACGGGTGTGGCCCCCTGCGCGGCGACCGTCGAGGTGCGCGGATCGCTGCAGTCGAGCGTGTAGCGGATCGTGGCGCCCGGCGTCGCCGTGCTGATCGTCAGCGCGAACGGCGCCGAGCAGAGGCCGCGCGGCACGGAGAACTGCGTGTCGGCGACCTGCGTCTGGGCGCGCAGCAACGGGAGCATGCCGAGGCAGGCGAACAGCAGGAGGCCGCGGGGCGTGGACATGGGTGCCTGGGCGGCGGAACGGCCGCGGAGCACGCATTGCAGCCGGGACGCGCGGTCCGTCAAGCGCCGTTCCGGCGGTCCGCCGGGCGGCCGCCCGCACCTTCGCGCGCGCCGGGACGCCCCGTTGCGATCGGCCTTGCCCGGACCGCGGCCCCCCGTCAGGCCTCCTCGCGCACCTTGTAGCCCAGCGCGTCGGCCAGCGCCGCGACCGGCTCCCGCAGGTCGCCGTAGAACGTGACCCGGTGCCAGCCCCACTGGTCCCACTCGCCGAACAGCTTCTCGAGGTCGCCGACCGGCTCGGCGCACAACTTCGTGCGGCACGCACGGTCGTCGGGGTCGTTGGCGACCGCCACGGCGCGGTGCATCAGCACCTCCTTCTTCGACGGCTCGAACTCGAGCGACGTCGTCATGAACCCGAGCGGCAGCACGGAGCGCACCGACGCGCCCTGGCGGTCCTCCGAGTGCGTCAGGATCGCGAACGGATTGGTCGGCCCGTTCGGCCCGAACACCTTGTTCGACGCGACGCAGTGCGCGTAGACGATCTGCCGCTTCTTCGTGTCGATCACCGGGTCGGAGATGTAGCCGGGCCGGCCCGCCAGGATCGAACCGACCAGCATCGTCGCCGCCGAGCGCACGTCGCACTCGCAGCCGCCGACGAGCCCCTCGTTGTTGAGTTCGTGGAAGCCGAGGCACGGATAGGCGTGGATGTGCCCGCCGTAGAAGCCGCCGAGGCAGTTGATCGTGATGCCGCTCGCACCGTGCTTGTGCAGCAGCGCCTTCATGCCGAGGTACATCGCCGCGGAGGTCCGCAGGGTCTTCTCGTCCACGCCCTCGACCGCGGTCGCCGCGCGCTGCCAGCGTTCGGCGACCGCGTGTGCCTCGTCCGGGTCGGCCTTCTGCCACGCGTCGTTGACCTCGGCGAACGGCACGCGCACGACCTGGATGCCCATCAGCTCGCCGCCGTCGCCGCCCGTCTGGTCGCGCACCGCGAGCAGCTTCGTCTCGCGGCAGCGCGCGAGGCACTGCTCGGGGGACAGGCACTTCAGTTCGTCGACGTCGATCACCCGTCCGGGCGGCACGAACGTGCCGGCCACGCGCGCCTGCCTGGTCGCTTCGACGAAGTCCGCCGTGCTGCCGCCGCGCACGACGACGTCGAAGCACTTCGCCGCGGCGACGAGGTCGGCGAGGTCCGAGGACGCGACGAAGCCGACGTTCGTGCTCTTCGCGCGCAGCAGCCCCGCGGTGTAGACGAGGAAGCCGCCGCTGCCGCCGTACTGGAAGTCGACGTAGAGCACGGGCTTCTTCGCACCGGCGAACGTCTGCACGACGCGGTTCCAGCAGTTCAGCTGCACGACCACGTAGCCGTCGACGCCGCCTTCGGCCGTGTCCGCCGCGAGCACTTCCTTCGCCTGCTGCTCGCCGGTCGCGCGCGAGGTGACGAACTCGAACTCGGGGCAGCCGTCCGCGAGGGCCCGCTCGTAGCGCAGCATCACCGGGGCGAAGTCGAAGCCGACGTTGGGCCAGTCGGGGCCGGGCTGCCGCTCGGCGTGCACCGCGAAGACGAGGCGCAGCTTCGGCTTCCGGGTCATGCGCAGCAGGTCCTGCGGGGCGGCGAGCGCGCCGGCGGCGCAGGCGGTGCCGGCGAGGAACCGGCGGCGCGAGGGGTTACGCGGGCAACCGGTGCAGGCGGAGGTCGAACCGGAGAGAGGCAGCGTGGGGTTCATGGGCATGCTCGGAAGTTCCCCGGAACCCGAGCCGGGAATGCTGCCCGCGCATGGCCCGGGCGGGTATCCGCCATGCAGCCACCGGCGGGTGGTGGTTCGGCCAATCGAGCGGCCTAGGTTCCGGCGCGGGCCTGAAAGTTCACCGGCGGCAGCATGACGCCAGGGCCGATGTTGGCGCGCCGCGTCACGTCGGCGACGTATTCGCGCGCGAACGACCACAGCCAGGCCGGCCCGTGCACGCTGAGCAGGTCCTCCTGGCTGATCTCCGCCTCGGCTTCGCGACGAAAACTGCCGTGGAAGGTCGTTTCGAGTTCCCAGAACACGAAGTCCGCGACCATGCCGCGCAGCTTCGTCGTCAACGACAGCACGAAGTCCGGTGGACTGGCGACCAGCGCGCGCGTGGCGATCTCGGACTCCAGCCGCGGGCAGCGTCGTTCTCCCGACAGGGCTTCGACCTTCGCCTGCACCTCGGGTCCGGCCAACCAATCGAAGCGGCTGTGCTGCAGGCTGATGCCGAGAATCGTCACGCCCTGCGTCTCTCTGGGCATGCTCATGCTCCGAGCGAGTAGTGGGGGCGGCGGGCACCGCCAAGCAAGACCTGCTGCAACTGACGGGACCAGTCATCGCCGGCAGACGTCGGAGCGAGCCGGCGCAACAGCGCAGAGGCGTCCCAGGATCCGGGTGCTGCCGAGGGGCTCGAGCATCTGGTGACGATGATGCGACAGACGGGTCGCTCGTCGGGCGATGCTCGGGATGCAATCCCCAACCTGGCCGCGCGCCACGGCATGCTCTGCCGTGAGTTCGTCGGCCGCCACCAGTGCACGGTTCGCGGCAGGGCGTCGCGGATCGCGGTCGACTCGGCAGCCAGGAACGCGCTGCCCACCGCCAGTGGCCGCGTGCGAGCTGCAACCAACAGCTGGTTGAGTCGCCGCGAGACCTTCAGGATCTCGTCTTCCGGCACGTCGAAGGCCTGCGCTTCGATCACGTCCCCGAGCTCCTGCACGTGGCCAGGGAACATCGCCACCGCGAACGGGAAGCGGTCCAGGGTCAGCAGCGCTTCGATCTTCTCGATGTCTCGGCTCACGATGCGGTCAGCTCCCGGGTCCTCGTAGTGTAGTTCGCGACGAGGTCGCGGGCGATTGCCAGCGGGATCTCTCCCGTGGCGTAGTCGGCCTTTCGTCGCCAGGAGTGTAGATCCTGGAGGTCGAAGAACAGCCCGGGCTGCAAGGTGTCGGCGGCCTGCCAGACCTCGCCGTGGTTCTGCCCTGGAACGGCCAGCCCCTTCTCGAGCAACCGGGCGCAGACTGCCTGGAACAGCGAGTAGTACATCCTCGATACCGCCGCGTAGACCGCTGGCCTTGCGATCGCGAGCAGACGGCCGGCGACCTCGAGGTTCTCGAGGGCGCGCTTCCGCCAGGCCGCGACCATCTCTGCCTTCGACATCTGTGACCCTGCCGACCTCGGTCGACCGGCGCTCATGGAAGCTCGCCGGCGCGGTTCGTCAAGTCCTGTCTGCCCCAGAAACAAGCACGGTGAGAGGCCATGGCAGTCCATCGCCCCCGGGCGATGCACTGCGACCTCGCCGAGGATGCCGCTTGGAAGTTCCTCTCCCCCCGCCGCGTCCCAGCCCCGCCGATGGCCACCGTCCTCTCGCACCCCGCCGTGCCGCTCGCGATGGCGTGCTGGTTCCCCTCGCTGCGCCGGCCGTCGCTGCTGCTGGCCGCCTGCATCTTGTCATCGGCCCCGGACCTCGACGCGCTCGGCCTCTGGCTCGGCGTGCCCTACGGCGCCTGGCACGGCCACCGCGGCGCCAGCCACTCGCCCGCCTTCGCGCTGCTCGTCGCCATCGCCCTCGCTCCGTGGCTCGCGCGCCGCACCGGCCTCGGCACCGTGCGCGTCGCGGCCTTCCTGTTCGCCGCGATGGGCTCGCACGGGCTGATCGACATGGCGACGAACGGCGGCCACGGCATCGCCGTGCTGTGGCCGTTCACGACCGAACGCTGGTTCTGGCCCGTGCAGCCGCTGCAGGTCTCGCCGATCGGCTTCCGCGCCATGTTCTCGGTGTGGGGCCTCGAGGTGCTCGCGAGCGAAGCCCTGTGGGTCTGGCTGCCGGCCCTCGTGCTCGGTGCGCTCGGCCTCGTGCTGCGCCGGCCGCGGCCGGCCGCCGCCGTCACCGCCAGCTCTTGACGGCCTCGGCGAACGCCTCGAGGTCGCCGTAACGCTGCTGCCACGTCGTGTACATCACCGCACGCGCCCCGCCGGCCGCGCGCGCCGCGTCGAGCCAGCCGCGCACCTGCTGCACCTCGCCGTCGTAGTAGGCCGCGAGCAGCAGCCGGTGGCCGCGCTGCGCGAAGAACGGCAGGCTCTGCTCCCGCTTGTCGAAGTACCACGCGGCGATGCCGACGTCGCGGTCGAGCCCGAGCCACGAACCCGCGAGGTCGCCGCGCACGAGGTAGTAGTCCTGCCGCGCGTTGTGGTGCGGGTCGAACATGTCGCTCCACACCCAGAGCTCGGCCCCCTTCGCCACCTCGCGCGCGATCGCGACGCAGGCCTTCACGTGATCGGCGAGCAGGGCGCCCGCGTCGAGCCCGCGCCGCCGGCAGGCCTCGTCCTGGTTCAGCACGCGGATCTCGTCGTGCGACAGGAAGTACGTCTTCGCCGCGAACGCGCGGTGCACGCGCCGCATGTGGTCGCGCAGCAGTTCGAGCGTCTTCGGCTCGCTCGGGCAGATCATCACCTGCCCCTGGTGCACCGTGATCGCATGGTGGTAGTCGACCCGCAGCTCCGTGCCGTCGCGCAGCGCGGTGCGCAGCACGGGCGGCTCGTGCCAGACTTCGTAGCTGCCCGGCCACGGCACGGTGCCCATGCGAGGATCGCGCACCGGCTCGAAGTCCGTTCCCTCGCGCAGCACGCGGTCGCCGGCGCGCACCGCGAGCGACGCGCCGTCGCGGCGCACCAGGTTCAGCAGGCCCACCTCCTCGAGCACCGCGTCGTCCCACCAGAGGCAACCGCGCGCGCCGCCCCAGACGCCGAGGTAGATCGCGACCTCCCGGTGCTCGAGCGAGTTGAACACCGCGTGGTGCGTGGTCCAGTCCTGGTCGGGCCGCACGCCGAGGTCGGCGTGGTTCAGCGGCTTGCCCGCGCCGAGCACGTTGACGCGCGCCTCGCCCGTGAAGCCCTGCGTCCGCACGCGCACCGCGACGTGGTACTGGCGGAACGGCGCGACCTTCACCTTCTGCACCACGCGCGCGTTGCCGGCGAAGTCGGCCATGCGCGCGCTGCCGGCGTCGGCCACCACCGTGTCGTCCTTCCAGTCCCAGGCCCCGAGGTCGGCGAAGTCGCCGCCGCGCAAGGCGACCGGCGGATCCGCGGCGAGCCGGGCTTCCCCCTTCTGCACGACGAACTTCGCCCCGCGCACCGGCAGCGCCTCGGCGAGGTTCGGGTCGTGCCACAGGATCGCCTCGCTGTAGCCGATCGGGAAGACGGCGGGCACGAGCTCCAGGCGCAGTTCGCGCGCGACGGCGCGCACGCGGTCGACGTTGCGGAAGTAGCGCGCATCGAGGTCGCCGAGCCGGCCGAACTTCGTGTCCGCGAGCAGCACGTGCGTGTAACCCGCCTCGGCCGCGCGGCGCACGAGTCCGGTCAGCGTCGCGACGTTCTGGTCGACGAGCAGGTTCGTGCCGCAGTAGACCCAGAGTTCGGCCGGCGCCTGCGCGGGTGCCGGGGCCAGCGCGAACGTCGCGAGCCACCTTGCAAGACCAGGACGGCGGACGAGCACCACGCCTCACTCCTCCTTGACGTCGACCACGAGCCGCGCCTCCGCGCAGGCCCCGCCCGGCCGCACCGCGCGCACCCAGACCCAGTGCCGCCCCGGCGCGTCGAACCCGTGCGCGACCACCGGCTCCGCCCCCACCACCTCGGGCAGCCGCGAGCCGCCGAAGTCCCACTCGTACCTGCTGCCGCGTGCGTCGTTGCCGATGCGGAACTCGAGCGCGCTGCCGACCAGACCCTGCGCCGGCCCGCGCAGCTGCAGCGCGAACGGCTGCGGCACCGGCCCCTTCACCTCGTGGTAGCGCCCGGGCGGCAGGGCGCCGAGCGACTGCACGCGCCCGCCGGGCCAGTAGACCACCACGTCGCGCACCGCGCCGCCGTCGCCGCCGAGCCCGAAGTGCACGCGGCCCTCGCTCTGCTGGCCGTGGCTGCCCATCGTCGTCGCGAGCTGACGCAGCTGCACCGCGCGTTCCTGCACGAGCAGCACCTTGGTGCCGATCACCTGCTGGCCCGCGCGCGGCGGGATCCGGAGCCCGAGCCAAGGTGCGGCGGGCCCCGTGTTGCGGAACACGCGCACCGCCGCCGCGCCGTTCGGCTGGTCCGCGCCGCTGACGATCAGGTCGACGCGCCCGTCCGAGTCGACGTCGGCCGCCGCACCGCCGTAGCCGCCCCACATCTTGATGCCGGCCTCCGCGTGGCATTCCGTTTTCGTGCCGCCGCGGTTCGCGAACAGCACCCCGTGCGCGTAGTCGACGTGCGCGTAGACCTGATTGCAGAACACGTCGGCGAAGCCGTTGCCGTCGAAGTCGGCGCAGACCGCGTTCGACCACAGCTCGTCGCCGCGGAAGACCGTGCGGTCGCCGATCGGCCGCACCGGGATGCCCATCTGCACCCGCCAGTCGGTGAAGTGGAAGTCCGGCGGGCCGCCGTTCACGAACACGTTCGAGTCGTCGCAGACGTAGCCGCGCGTGTCGTGTTTGCTGCCGAGCACCTTCGCGAACTCGTCGCCGACCGGGCCGACGTACTTGTGCACGAGGTTCGCGACGAACAGGTCGAAGTAGCCGTCGTTGTCGAGGTCGGCCCACGAGGCGCCGATCGTGTGGCCGTACTGGTAGCCGACAGTCTTGCCGTCCGGCAGCGCGAACATCGTGGGATCGCTGCGGCCCGCGACACCGTACTCCCCGCCGACCTCCCTCAGCCGGTCGCCGTCGTTGCGCCACAGGAAGTTCGCCGCGAGGTGGTAGTTGCCCGTGTAGACGTCGTCGTCGCCGTCCCAGTCGAAATCGCAGAACACGACCGCGCGGCCGTAGGCGAGGGGCGGCGTGCCCAGGCGCGCCGAACCGTCGCGCAGCTTCGCCACGGCCTGCAGTTCGCGCTCGCGCGTCCGCTTCGCCAGCGGGCCCTTGCGTGGGCTGTTGAGCCAGCACGACTGCGCGAAGTGCTGGGACGGCGTGTACTGGTTGTCGCCGCCGGAGAGACAATCGAGCCAGCCGTCGCCGTCGAGGTCGCCCCACGCAGCGGCCGAGGTCGCGCCGTGCGGGAAGGCGAGGCCGAGGATCGCCGTGAAGTCGACGAAGCGCCCCTTCTCGCCCTGCAGCCAGATCTCGCCCGAACTGGTGCCGAAGTCGAGCAGCCCGTCGCGGTCGAAGTCGAACCAGCAGCCCGAGGGACCGCGCGCCTTCTGCAGCCCCGCGGCTTCGGTCACGTTCGTGAAGCGAACGCTCTCCTTCGCACTGTCGTTGCGGAACAGGGTCCGGCCGTCGAGGAGCAGGTCGGGATCGCCGTCGCCGTCGTAGTCGCCGCACGCGAGCAGGTGCTCGCCCGGCGGCGGGTCGAGCGTCGTGGCGATGGTGAACGACAGGGCGGGCGGCTCCTGCGCGCGCAGCGCGGCGAGGGACAGGCCCGGCGCGAGGAGCAGCAGGAAGGCGCGCACGCCGATCATGGTGCGCAGGGTACGGGCCGGGCCGAGCGCGGCAACGCCTTCAGCGGCCCGTCCGGTGCAGCAGGTGCGCGATGCCGAGTTCCGGCACGTTGTCGGCCAGCGCGTAGCCCGCACCGTGCAGCACGGCGAACAGCTGGCGCGCCGCCGCGTCCTTCGCCGGATCGCGCCCGCCCGACTGCAGGTCCCGGCCCACCACGAGCCAGATGCCGCGCGCGGGCGCGGCCGGCAGCAGGCCCGCGAGTTCCGCCGCGAGGCGGCCTTCCTCGAGCGCGCGCAGGTAGCGCGCGACGGTGCCCGGAGCCTGCTCCAGCGACGGCGGCAGCAGCCGCAGGCCGAACGAGGCGCCACTCCGCGCCGAGCGGCACGTGCGGTCCGACCACGTGAAGCCCTGCTGGTAGAGGTGCGCCAGCACCGGCACGCCGGTGGCGCCGCAGAGCACCGCGGTCTCGTCCGGGCGCGCGTGCGCAGCGAGGTGTGCCGCCACGTCGCGGTGCGGATCCGGTTCGGACGGCGCGGTCAGGTAGCTCCAGTCCTTGGCCGCGAACACGGCCGCGAGCACGAGCAGCGCGAGGCGGGCGAGCCACTTCACGGGCCGGCCCGCGGCGGTGGCACTGCCGGCGGCACCACCCAGCAGCAGCACGAGGCCCGGCAGCGCGACCAGGTCGTAGCGTCCCGGGCAGTAGACCGGGTGCACGGTGGACACGACCCACAGGAGGACCAGCGGGCCGGCGAACAGCACGACGCATTGCAGCATGGCCCGCCGCCCCGCCGGCACTGCCCGCGATCGCCAGAGGCCCAGCGCCAGCAGCAGGCCCGCCGCCACGAGCCCCGCGACCCGCAGGAAAA
>VGXW01000171.1 GCA_016873195.1 Planctomycetota bacterium
CGAGGAACTCGGCAAGCAGCGCGATGCGTTCGTGCAGGTGGAGCTGCAGAAGCTCGGCACCGAGGCCGACAAGCAGTTCGACCGCGCGGTGCTCGAGTCGGTGCGGCAGCAGGCGGCGGCGCGCGGCTTCGTGCGCCAGGAGGAGCCGAAGCCCGCGCCCAAGGCCGAGGGCACGCCGGCGGTCACGCCGGCGAAGGAGCCGGCGAAGGTCGGCGGGTGACCGCCGATCGCGGCAGCCGGCCGCAACGAAGACCGTCGCGCGAGCTACAGTGACGCCGTGACCAGCAAGAAGACCGTGCTCGTGGTCGAGGACGATGCCGCGATCCGCCGCGGGCTCGTCGACTCGCTGCAGTTCGCCGGCTATTCGGTGATCGCGTGCGCCGACGGGCAGGAAGGGCTCGAGACGGCGCTCGCCGCGCAGCTCGAGCTCGTCATCCTCGACGTCATGCTGCCGCGCCGCGACGGTTTCCAGATCCTCGCCGAGGTCCGGCGCGCGCGGCCTGCGCTGCCGGTGATCCTCGTCACCGCGCGCGGGGCCGAGCAGGACCGTGTGTCGGGGCTGCAGGGCGGCGCCGACGACTACGTCGTGAAGCCGTTCTCGAGCAAGGAACTGCTCGCGCGGGTCGCCGCGGTGCTGCGGCGCAGCGCCGAGCGGCCGTCCGACGTCGGCCGCGTCACCGTCGCGGGCCGCGCGATCGACTTCGACCGCCGCGAGATCGCGCGCGCCGACGGCAGCCGCGTGCTGCTGTCCGAGCGCGAGACCGTGCTGCTTCGCCCCCTGGTGGCCAACCGCGGCCGCGCGATCGCGCGCAGCGAGCTGCTCGAGCGTGTCTGGGGCCTGCCCGGCGGCGACCCGAACACGCGCGCGGTCGACATGCAGGTCGTCGGATTGCGCGAGAAGCTCGGCGACCTGCCGGACGCCCCGCAGGTCGTGCTGACCGTGCGCGGCGTGGGCTACATGCTGGCGAGGGAGGGGCCATGAGGCGCCACCGTGTGAAGGCCCTGCTCGGCTTCGGCGTCACTGCGGTGGGTCTGCTCGCGGTGGTGTCCTGGCTCACCACCGTGCTGGTGCGGCTCGACCGCGACGAACGGCACGCGCGGCAGCAGGCCGCGGTGCACGAACGGCTGCGCCTCGGGCTCTGGCGCATGGACAGCTGGCTGTCGCCGCAGCTCGCGCGCGAGGCGATGCGGCCGCCCGCGGAGTTCCGCGCCTTCCCGGTCGCGCAGTCGGCGTGGACGCGCGGCTTCACGAAGCTCGCGCCGGACGCGGTGGTCACCGAGTCGCCGTTGCTGCGCAGTGGGTCCCTGCTGTTCCCGCTGCACTTCGAGCTCGACGGCGACGTGCTGAAGAGCCCCCAGGTGCCGCTCGGCAACGAGCGCGACGTCGCGGAGGCGAGCGGCGTCGACAAGACCGCGCTCGACCGTGCCGCGGCGCGACTGCAGCAACTCGCGCCGGTGCTGACGCGGGCCGCGCTGGAGCCCAAGGTGCAGGGCGCGGAAGCGCAGCTGCCGATGCTCGGCTGCATCGTCGTGGCGCCCGAGGTGCCGCAGCAGACCAGGCAGAGCCTCGCGGAGTTCAACAACCGCCAACGCAGCTTCGCACAGAACGTCGCGCAGCAGGAGACGAGCAAGCAGTGGGTCGAGACGGTGGAGAACCCGCCGCAGGTCCCGGTGCAGGTCCCCGTGCAGATCTCGGTGCAGCCGCAGGCCCAGCAGGCCGAAGCACCGGCTGCGACCAACCGGGTGGCGCTCGTGCTGCCGGACGCAGGACAGCCGCCGATCCAGCCGCAGGCGAACCTGGCATTGCAGACGAGTCCGCCGCCCGAGGTGGTGGGCCCGCTCGTGCCCGTCTGGCTCGACGGCGGGCCGGAGCCCGTGCTCGTGTTCGCACGGCGCGTGCAGAGCGGCGCCGCTTCGCGCTTCCAGGGCGTCGTCGCCGACTGGCCGCAGCTGCAGCGCGAACTGCTCGCACTGGTCGCGGACCTGTTCCCGCCCGAACAGAGCCGGCTCGTGCGCTGCGAGGCGCCGGCCGCAGCCGAGCAGCCGTCGATGCTCGCGTCGGTGCCTGCGCGCCTGTCGGCGCAACCCGACGACGGGCTGACGAGCGGGCTGCCGCTGCCGTGGATGCTGGCGACGACCTGGGGCGTGACGCTGCTCGGCCTCGCGGTGCTGTGGTTCACGCTGCGCGCAGCGCTCGGCTACGGCGAACGGCGCGCGCGCTTCGCCTCGGCGGTCACGCACGAACTGCGCACGCCGCTGACGACGTTCCGCATGTACAGCGAGATGCTCGCCGACGGCGTCGTGCAGGGCGAAACGGCGCAGAGGGAGTACCTGACGACGCTGCAGCGCGAGTCGGACCGGCTGTCGCGCGTGGTCGAGAACGTGCTCGCGTGGTCGCGGCTCGAGGAGGGGCGCTTCGCGAGCCGCCGCGAGCGGGTCGGCGTCGGTGCCATGGTCGAGCGCCTGGTGCCGACGCTCGAGCGGCGCCTCGGCGAAGCGGGCCTGCGGCTCGAGGTCCAGGTCGACGCGGCGGCGGGGGGGACGGTGCTGGTGACCGACGAGGACGCGGTGGGCCAGGTGCTGTTCAACCTGGTCGACAACGCGGCGAAGTACGGGCGCGGCGGCGGCGAACCGCGGGTCGAGTTGCGCGTGACGGCGGCGGCGGCGGGTCTGGGGAGCAAGGCGGGGGCGGTGTGCTTCGCGGTGCACGATCGCGGGCCGGGCATCCCCGGTCCGGTGCGCGAACGCATCTTCGCGCCGTTCGACCGCGGTGCGCAGCCGTCGAGCAGCAACGACGTGCCGGGCGTGGGTCTCGGGCTCGCGCTCGCGCGCGGGCTCGCGCGCGACCTCGGCGGCGACCTGCGGCTCGACGCGGCGGTGACGGACGGGGCCTGCTTCGTGCTGGAGCTGCCGGCGTAGCGGGGCCGGGCGGGGGAACTCGGAAGTCGAGGGCTTCCGAGGGACCTCCTGGTAATTCTCCTGGCGCGGCAGAGCCGCAACCAAACAGGGGTCGTGAACGCGTTGCCAGAACATGCACGCTCCTCGCGCAGAAGTTGCGGGGAAAGACGCTATCCCCCTGCGGGCGAGATGCAGCGTGCCCGCTCGTACTTCGAGATGACATTGTCCAGCACGCTGCCCGACCATGAGAGTTCCAAGGCCAACGCTGCATTCGAGCTGGCCTGGATCCACCACCGTGCGAACGGTTCGGCCGAGAACCTCGGCCCCGGTCATTGGCTTCCGGCAATGGCTGCGTCAAGGAGCTACACGATGCTCACTTCACGTCCTTGCGCGTGATGTCGGAGCCCGCCTCGCGATCGCCGAGCAGGTGCTCGGCGAAGTACTCGAACATGCGTTGGCGGAAGTAGTCCTGGGCCGCGCCGAAGCTGTGGCGCGCGCCGGGGATGATCAGCATGTCGAAGCGCTTGTTGGCCTTGATCAGCGCGTCGACGAGCCGCATCGTGTTCGCGGGGTGCACGTTGTTGTCGATCTCGCCGTGCACCAGCAGCAGCTTGCCTTCGAGGTTGGGCGCCAGCTCGGCGTTGGTCGGCACCTTGATCTCGAAAGGGCTCTTCGCTGCGGCCGCGGCAGCCGCCGTCTTCTCGGTGTCACCCTGGCCGTCGCGGCTGCCTCGGCGCTGTCCCTGTTGCTGCTGCAGCTCACCCTGCTTCGTCTCGCCCGTCGCGACGGTGCCCGTCGTGACCGCTCCCGTCGTCGCAGTGCCCGCCTTGTCGGTCTTGCCGTCCTGCGTCGTCGCAGTGCCCGCCTTGTCGGCCTTGCCGTCCTGCGTCGTCGCAGTGCCCGCCTTGTCGGCCTTGCCGTCCTGCGTCGTCACAGTGCCCTTCTTGTCGGTCTTGCCGTCCTGCGTCGTCACGGTGCCCGCCTTGTCGGTCTTGCCGTCCTGCGTCGTCGCAGTGCCCGCCTTGTCGGCCTTGCCGTCCTGCGTCGTCGCAGTGCCCGCCGCAGCGTCCTTGCCGGCCTGCGTGGCGGCGGTCTTCGCCGTGTCCTTCGCCTTCTCGGTCTCGCTGAGCCCGTGCCAGCGTTCGGACCAACTCGCGTTGTAGATGTTGTTGTCGTGGTTTCCCGCGGACGCGACGCCGACCTTGAAGAACCGGTTGTACGGTGGCTTCATCATCGCTGCCGCCGTCATGAACCCTCCGCCCGAGTGGCCGTAGATGCCGACCCGCGTGATGTCGAGGAACGCATGGCGGTCGGCGAGCTGTTCGATCGCCGTCTTCTTGTCTTCGAGACCGTAGTCGCGCAGGTTGCCGAAGCCGAACGCGCCGTAGGCCTTGTCGCGGGCTGGCGTGCCGCCGCGGTGGCCGACCTGGATCACGATGAACCCGAGCTGCGCGAGCTGCTGCGTGCTGGCAGTCGCCGAGAACGTGTGCGTCACGCCTTCCTGCTGCGGGCCCGGATAGACGTTGACGATCAGCGGGTAGCGGCGGTTGGCGTCGAAGTCGAACGGCTTCCACAGGTTGCCGTACAGGTCGGTGATGCCGTCGGCGGCTTTCACCGTGAAACGTTCGGGCATCTTCCAGCCCATCTCGGTGAGCTTGCTGAGGTCGGTCTTCTCGAGCTCGAGCAAGGTGCGACCGTCGCGGCCGCTGCGCAGCACCGAACGCGGTTCGAGGTCGACGCGCGAGAACGTATCGACGACGTGGCGCCGGGACGGCGACAGCGTGCTGTTGTGCGTGGCGTCGCCCGGATCGAGGCAGACGAGGTCGGTGCCGTCGAGGTTCACGCGGTAGAGATGCTCGTGGTAGATGTTCTCTCCCGCTTCGCGACCGTTGCCGCGGAACCACAACACCGACGACTCCTCATCGACTTCGATCAGGCGGCTGGCGCGGAAGGTGCCGCTCGTGATCGCGTTGACCGAGGCCCCCGTCGTCGCGTCGTGCAGGTAGAAGTGTCCCCAGGCGCTGCGTTCGGACCACCAGACGAACTGCTTCTTCTTCTCGAGATACCGGTGGCTCTGCAGCGCCAGGGTCGCGTCGGTGACGCTCTCGCTCAACAGCACCCGCACCTTGCCGGTCTCGAGCTCGAGTGCGCAGAACTCGGCGTTCTGCTGCAGGCGATCGCGGCGCACGAAGCGCAGCTCGTGACCGTCGGCGAAGAAGTGCACGTTCTGGTAGCTCTCCTGTATCCACTTGCGCTCGACCTGGCGCAGTTCCTTCTGATTGCGCAGGCACCACCACAGCTCGGACTGGGAGACTACGGCGTCGCCGGGCATCGAATACGAGTACGTCTGCAGCGTGGGCCTGGGTTCGGCGAGCGAGTCGACGAGCGGGGGCTGCTGCACGCCGCGCGTGTCGCGGCGCGTCGCGAAGAACGCCTGGCTGTCCTTCGACCAGGTCGCGTTGGGGCGCGCGCGGACAGGGCCAGGAGCCGGGGTCTCCTTCGTATCGGTGCGCTGATCAGTTCGCTGTTCAGTGCGCTGATTGTCACCGCGGCCCGGAGTGCCGCCGCTGGCGAACGAGTAACCCTCGATGCTGTCCTTGCTGAGCTTCACGGCGGTCGCTTCGTCGAAGCGGATCCGCGTCTTCTTCGGCAGCGCAGGAGCCGAAGGCCTGCTCGGGTCGGCAGGAGCCGCCGGGTCCTTCGTCGCTGTGCCCTCCTTGGTTGCCACGGCCGCGACGGTTGTGGTGGTCGTCGCGCCGTTGGCGCGATCGCCGGTCTGCGCGACGACGGCGTTGGCCTTCTCGGCGTCGGTCTTCCCTGCCTCGCCGATGGTGGCGCTCGTTGCCGCAGGAGCCGTTGGAGCCTGGACCGGTGCTTCGGGGGGCAGAGGCTCCTCGACGCCTTCGCCAAACCAGATCTCGTGATCGCGCGCAACGACGAACGCGCGCCCATCGGGGCTCAGCACGCGCACGTCGGGGCGTTCGCGCCGTGATGAAGCCGGAGTCGCATCGGCCGCGCCTTCGCGACGCTGCCCCTGCTGTCCGGTCTGCTGCTCCTGCTTCTGCTCCTCCTGTTGCTGCTGTTGCTGCTCTTGTTGCTCCTGCTGTTCCTGCTGCTGGTTGCCGCGTTCGCGCCCTCGCTCGGTTCGTTGCCGCTCCTCGTCGCTGAGTCCGGTCGCCGGGTTGCTGCCGGGTCGTGTCGGTGTCGTCGGCACCGGTCCCTTGTCCACGAGCGTGCCGTTGGCGAGCGTGTACTCGAAGCGACGGCCTTCGTTGGTGAACTGCAGCGTCTCACCCTTGTCGTCGAGGCGCAGCCCCCCGAGTTCGAGCTGGATGCCGAGCTGCGCCTTCTTCGTCGCGACCGACAAGGCAGTGGCGAGCGCCGCATGGTCGAACAGCGGCACCTTCGTTTGCTGCTCGGCGTCGACGAGCCAGAAGCGCGTGCCGGCACTGGTGCGGTACGAGTACCAGAACTTCTCGCTCTTGCCGATCCAGTTCGGCGTCACGCTCGTGCTGTAGACGAACTTGCGCAGCCCCTGCGAACCGAACTTCTCGGCTTGTCGCCAGTTCGCCTGCTCGATGCGCTCCTGGCCGGGCAGGACGAGAGCGGTGGCGAAGCACGAGGCGATGGCCAGCGGGAGGAACGCGTGGTGAGTCGTGTTGGTGCGCATGGCGGATGAGGGGCGAGAGGGCCCCACGGTAGGCCCCGGGTGGTGTCTTGCCCAACCGGGGCGCCCGCAGAGAACCCACGGGTGCTCATCGGCGCGCCGATCGCTTGGTGACCTGATGCAAACTTCTTGCAACAGCGAACCGCTTCCAGGCCCAGTGCATTCGCCGGGACGAACCCATGGCCGGAGGTCAGGCACCACTGCGAGGAGGGGGTGGGCCCACGGGGTCTCGAACGCCCACCGGAGCTTCGCCTGTCCTCGATGTGGTGACTACGCCGGTTGCTGTCGGCGACCAAAGACCCGGAGTCGATCGTGTGCGGTCGGTTCCGGGCGGTCCGGAACTGCAGATTGAACTTCCTGGCGCGGCAGAGCCGCAACCAAACAGGGGTCGTGAACGCGTTGCCAGAACGTGCACGCTCCTCGCGTAGAAGTTGCGGGGAGAGACTCCAGTAGCGACTCGACGCCGCCACAGCTGCCAGCCGCGCCTGCTACTGCAGGAACAGCTCCACGACCGGGATCGTCACCGCCGGCTTCGGCATCGGCAGCGCCAGCACGAGGTCGCCCTCGCGCGCGCCTTCGTCGAGCCAGATCGTGGTCTTCTTGCCGCCGAACTTCACCTCCGACGCGTCGTGCAGCAGCTGCGCGTACTTCACCTTGCCCGCGTACCCGGGCAGCGTGAGCTGGCCCATCGGCCAGTCGACGAGGTGCACGTAGAGGCGGTTCTTCGCCGGCGACCACGTCAGCAGCGACTGCTCGGGCACCGCGAAGCCCTCGGGCGCCTGCGTGCAGCCGCGGATCGAGCGCTCGTTGACCGCCGTCCACTCGCCGATCGCGCGCAGCCGGTCCTGCGCGCGCTGGTCGAACGTGCCGCGCGCCGTCGGCCCGACGTTCAGCAGCAGGTTGCCGCCCTTGCTGACGGTCTCGATCAGCAGCACGAGCAGCTGCTTCTCGTCCTTCCACGTCATCTCGTCGCGGTAGTAGCCCCACGAGCCCGAGAACGTCTGGCACGTCTCCCACGGCACGCGTTTGCCGTCCAGCTTGACCCACTCGCGCGGCTTGAACTGCTCCGGCGAGCGGAAGTCCCAGCCGCCCGGCACGTCGAGCAGGTCGAGGCGGTCGTTGACGATCACGCCGGGCTGCAGTTCGCGCACCATCGCGAGCAGCCGTTCCGAGTCCCAGTCCGCGCGGCCCTTGCCGTGCGCCCCGGACGGGAACGAGTAGTCGAGCCACAGCACGTCGACGGTGCCGTAGCGCGTCAGCAGTTCGCGCACCTGGTCGCGCACGTACTGGCGGTAGACGTTCATGTCGCGGCCCTCGTTGAGCCGCGCGTATTCCGCGTCGCTGCCGGCGCGCTGCGGGTGGCAGCGGTCGACGGTGTAGTGCGGGTGGTGCCAGTCGAGCAGCGAGTAGTAGAAGCCGATGCGCAGTCCCTCGGCGCGGAACGCGTCGACCCATTCCTTCAGCAGGTCGCGGCCGGCGGGGGTGTTGGTCGCCTTGTAGTCGGTGAACTGCGAGTCGAACAGACAGAAGCCCTCGTGGTGCTTCGTCGTGATCACCGCGTACTTCATGCCCGCCGCCTTGGCCATGCGCGCCCAGGCGCGCGGGTCGAACAGGTCGGGGTCGAAGTGGTCGAAGTAGGGCTGATACTGCGCGTCGGTCAGCCGTTCGTAGTTCTTGACCCACTCGTGGCGCGCGGCCTGCGCGTAGAGGCCCCAGTGGATGAACATGCCGAAGCGGGCCTCGGTCCACCAGCGCAGGCGCGCTTCCACCTGCGCGGGGGTCTCGGCGGGCAGTTGCGCGGCGGCCGGCGCGGCGAGGAACGGGGTCAGGGCGAGCAGGAACAGGGCGCTGGAGGGGAGGCGTGGCATGAGGGGGGCGTGGTTGGGGGGGTGCAGCGTAGCCCGCGCCCGCGCCGGCCCACACCCGACTTCGAGCGGCTTTCGGGGCGGGCCTCAGCGCCGCCAGGCCACCCGCTCGAGGCGGACTTCGTGTGCGGCGGCGAAGGCGAGGAGGTCGGACTCGATCGGCGCCGGGACTTCCTGGTCGCCATGGTGGAGCCAGACCACGAGTTCGCCCACGGCCAGCAGCGCGAGCCGACGCTTCACTTCCTCGACAGGCACGGCGGCGTTCGCGATCTCCGCAGGGTCCTTGACGCGGTTGGTGCCCGCCAGCAGCGCGAAGCGCCATGCACCGCGGGCATCCTGCACCGAGTAGAGCTCCATGCCCTTGAAGGCCGGCTGCCCGGCGCGCCGGGGAGCGGTGCTGCACGCGAACAACAGGGCGATCGGGAGGCAGAGAAGCAGCAGAGTGCGCATGAAGGGATCCTAGGCTGCCGCCACGGGATGGCGGTACGCGGGATGTAAACCGGGGCGCGATGCTCCAGCGTCGCACGCACGTTCCGGCCGCGGCCGCCTCACTCGCGCCGCAGCGTCTGCACCCAGTTCTCCCAGCCGGGTTGGAACGCGTCGAGATCCTGCACGCCGAGCGCCGCGCACAGCGTCCTGGCGCCGGTCGGGTCCCGCGCCGCGCCGTCGCGGAAGTCGCGGTAGAACTGCCGCAGCTTGCCCTGCTGCTGCAGCCAGTAGAGCAGGTAGCGGGCCATCGCGTAGTGCAGCCCCGAGCCCGGACCGTAGAACTCGTCGCTGGTCGTCGCGACGAGTCGTGACAGCGCGACCGTGCGCTGCTCGGCGATCGCCTGCTGCAGGCCGTCGAGCCGCCAGTTGGTGCGGCCGGCGATGTGTCCGTCGACCTCGCGGCACTGTTCGAACAAGGAGCCGAGCCCTTCGTCGAGCCAGGCCGGGCAGTCGGGAAAGTCGGCGGCCACGAACGGGTGCACGATCTCGTGCACGAGCGTGCCGCCGCCGGTGGCGATGTTCATGATCAGGGCGCCGTGCTGGGCCGAGTAATAGCCGTATGGCGTCGTCGGCGTGTCGCCGAACAGCTCGCGCGCGTGTTTGCGGTAGCTGCCGGCGCCGTCGAACAACCAGATCTCGAGCACGCGCTCGGGCTGCCTGGCGAAGAAGTCCCGCTGCAGCAACTGCACTGCCCAGTGCACCGTGTGGGTCGCGAAGCGCTCGACCTGCGCCTTGCCGCCGTCGCCGGCGACCACGAACGGTTCCTCGACCAGAACGTGGAAGCCCCGGCCCGCGACGCGTTCGCGCACTGCCCGCGCGTGGGCTTCGCAGTCGCGCACCGGCGCGCGCGGTGGTGCGGGCCGCGTCGCGTCGTCGGCCGGAGCCGGCACCGCGGGCGGGGGCGAGGCGGGTGGGTCCGGAGTCGCCACCTCCGGGCGGCAACCGGCGCACGCCGCCGACGCGAGCAGCAGGAGCACGCAACGCATGGCGCAAGCGTAGCGCAGCGGGAGAGGCCGAGCAGAGCGGCGAGGTGCCGCCCCTCCCGTGCCGCGACCTACCGCAACCGGCAATGGACCTACACCTACCGGCTCTCGACCCATACGACGATCTCGACGGGCGACCGGGTGATCGCCACGGTGACCAAGGCGAACGTGCCGATCGGTGCGCTCGAGGCGATCGACCTGCACGATTCGGTGACGATCCCGTCGGATGTGGCGGCGGGGACGTGGTACCTGGGCGTGATCCTGACCACGACCGATGCGCGCTCGGGCAACCAGCACACGCAGGTGCAGATCGTGCTGGAACTGGTGGTGCGGTGACTGGCGGTGCGGGGTGGGGCATTCTGCGTAGCACAGAATGGTGACGCGCGGTTACCGGGGCGAAACCGCGCCTCTGGCTGCGGAAGCGGGGCGTGCCTTTGCATGCGCGGGCCGTTCGCAGGATTGCCCTGGGTTCCGAACGACCGCGCGCGCGCGGCATGGGCATTGCCTCGGCGACGCCCGCGCCATGAAGACGAACCGCCGGCTCCCCACC
>VGXW01000172.1 GCA_016873195.1 Planctomycetota bacterium
CGGGGGAACCTCAGGTGCGGAACTGCTGCACGACGCCGCGCAGGTGCCCGGCGAGGCGCGACAGGTCCTGCGCGCTCTGTTGCACTTCGGCGCTGTTGTCGCGCATCGCGTGGGCCGCGGTGCTGACCTTGCCGATGTCCTGCGCGATCGTCTTCGCGACGCCGGACGACTCGGCCACCTTGGTGTTCGTGTCGCGCACGTCGCCCGACGCGTGGGTGATGCCGCCGGCCAGGTCCTGCGTCGTTGCCGCCTGCCGGTCGATGCGCTCGGTGATGTCGTCGACGAGCCCGTTGACCTCCTGGATCACGCTCGAGACCTTGTCGATGTCGCGCACGGTGTCGTGGGTCGACTGCTGGATCGCGGCGATGCGCTGCTTGATGTCCTCGGTCGCGGCCGCGGTCTGCTGCGCCAGTTCCTTGATCTCGGTGGCGACCACCGCGAAGCCCTTGCCGGCCGCGCCGGCGCGCGCGGCCTCGATCGTGGCGTTCAGGGCCAGCAGGTTGGTCTGCGCCGAGATGTTGTTGATGGTCTCCGTGACCTTGCCGATCTCCAGCGCAGCTTCGCCGAGGAGCCGCATCTGCGCGGTCGCGCGGTCGACCTCCTGCGTCGCCGTCTGGGTGATCGCGCGCGCGCGCCCCGAACTGCCGGCGATCTCGGCGGCCGTCGTGGTCAGTTGGCCGGTCGCGATCGCCAGGCCCTCCAGGCTGCTCGTCGTGGCGCCGATGCTGCTGGCCAGGGCGTCGGCGTTGGCGCTCATCCGTTCGGCGGCGCCGCTCACCGACGCGGCGCTGCCGGACGTGTGCCGGGCGCCGTCGGCCATCCGCGAGGCGATCGCCGTCAGCTGTTCCGCCGCCGCCGCCAGCGTCGTGGTGTCCGCGCCGAGGCCGCGCACCATCTGCTGCAGCTTGTCGACGAACGTGTTGAACGACCGCGCCAGTTCGCCCATCTCGTCACCGCCGGCCGCAGGCAGGCGCCGGGTGAGGTCGCCGTCGCCTTCGGCGATGGCGCGCAGCATGCGCGTGGTGCCGCGCACCGGTGCGACGATCGAACGGCCGAGGAACCACGTCGCCGCGGTCAGCAGGGCGGCCGCCAGCAGGCTGGCGCCGGCCGTGATCAGCAGTTCCCGGTTCGCCTCGGCCAGCGCCGTGGCGATCTCCTGCCGGACCTCCTGCCGCACCTGGCCGATCATGCCGGCCAGGTCGTCGATCTGCGTCGTGACGGCCTGGAAGCACTGGCGCCCGTCGATGCCGAACTGCCCCGCGGCGGCGTTCTGGACCACCTGCAGGAAGATGCGGTCCACCTCCTTCCATGCGGCGCTGGAACGGTGATCCTGCAGCTTGTCCGCGCTGGCCGCAGGCAGCACGAGGGCCGGCGACCGCAGGTTCGCGTCGACGTTCGACTTCAACGTGAACAGCTGCGCCAGTTGCGTCTCGGCCAGTGGCCGGTTCTGCGCCAGGACCGTCGACAGGGCGGCGCGCAGCTTGCCGGCCCCCTCCTTCGCGGTCTCCAGGATCATCAGTGTCGTCAGGACCTTGCCGATGCCCTTGCCGGTGGGGGCGTTGGCGACCGCGCTCTGGGTCCCCAGCACCGCCGCGACCAGTTCGGAGTAGGCCTGCTGCACCGCGCCCGGCGACATCCGCTGCTGCACCTGCTCGCGGAGTCCGGCGAGTCCGACCACGGCCGCCGCGACGGCGCGGTTCGCGGTCTCGGCGATGCGGGCCTGGCGCAGTGCCGGCGCGAACTCGCCGAGGCGCGCGTCGGTGGCCCGACGCTGCTGCGCCACTTCACTCCAGTCGCAGCCGCCGCCGAGGTGCAGGCTCGACAGCCCGCGTTCCTTCTGCAGTTCGTGCACGAGTTCCGAGGCACCGGCGAAGGCGGCCATGTTCACGGACATCACCGAGGCGACGTCGTGGGCCTCGCGGGCGGTTTCGATCTGGCGCCAGCTCTGGAACCCGAAGCCGAGCATGGGCAGGCAACCGAGTGCGGCGATCTTGTGCAGGAGCTTCATGAGGTCGGGAGGAGGCCGTTGCGCGTCGCCTGGATCGGCCTTCCGGCGGCAGCGGCTTGACGCGAGGTGCCACGGGGCCCCGGCGGGGCTGCGGCCGGGGCCCGCCGATCTCGTTCCCAGGGCGCGACTCCGGTCGCGGCAGGGCGCAGGCC
Source organism: Planctomycetota bacterium (assembly GCA_016873195.1). Taxonomy (GTDB): domain Bacteria; phylum Planctomycetota; class UBA1135; order UBA1135; family UBA2386; genus VGXW01. Next base: position 2,161 of record VGXW01000172.1, read on the forward strand.
GCCTCTGCCTGCGCACTTCGCCGTCGGCCGGGGGGGTGCCTTCCGTAGTGGATCGAGCCGTCGCTGCTCGGGGGAGTGGCCCGTGGCCGCGCCAGCGGAGTCGAGCCCTCCGCCACCAGGGGAACTGTGCCCTGGCCGCGTGCGTAGCGCGCCCGGGAACGAAGACCATCCGCATTCTTCTGGCTGGCGCAGTGAAAGCCGCGCCGCCATCCTGGGTTCCACAACCAGCCGTACCAGGCAACCGAGATACACGGATGGCAGCATCTCACCCCCCCACGGTCCCACAGATCTGCGCGACCTTCGGCAACGACCCGACCCGCCTCGTCGACATCGCGCGCCAGGTCCAGGAGACCTACGGCCACGTCGGGCCCGCGAGCATCGACGCGATCGGCAGGGCGCTGCGGATCCCGCGCGTCGAGGTCGAGAGCCTCGTCACCTTCTACTCGTTCCTGTCGAAGCAGCCGAAGGGCCGCGTCGTGATCCGCCTGTGCAACGACATCATCGATCGCATGCACGGGTTCGACCAGGTGCTGGCCGCGTTCACCGCGGAACTCGGCATCGGCGTCGGGCAGACCAGCTCGGACGGCATCACGCTCGAGACCACGGCCTGCATCGGCCTGTGCGACCAGGCGCCCGCGGCGCTCGTCAACGACGTGCCGGTCACGGAGCTGAACAGCGACCGCGCGCGGCAAATCGTCCGGGAGCTGCGCAAGCACATGGACCCCAAGCAGCTCGTGACCAAGCTCGGCGACGGCAACAACGCGCACGAGCTGGTCCGGTCGATGGTCCGCAACAACATCCGTCGCCACTCCGACGCCGAGGGCGGCGACAACGGCGCGGAACCGCGCATCGTCCTGAGTCCGCACGCGCCGCCCGAGGCGCTGCGCAAGGCGCTCAGCATCTCGCCGGCCGAGGTGATCCGCGCGATCAAGACCTCGCGCCTGCGCGGCCGCGGCGGGGCCGGGTTCCCGACCGGCATCAAGTGGGAGTTCACGCGCGCGGCCCCGGGCGCGCGCAAGGTCGTGATCTGCAACGCCGACGAGGGCGAGCCCGGCACGTTCAAGGACCGCGTGCTGCTGACCGAACGGCCCGACCGCGTGTTCGCGGGCATGACGATCGCCGGCTACGCGATCGGCGCGCACGAGGGCATCCTGTACCTGCGCGCCGAGTACGCCTACCTGCGGCCGTTCCTCGAGATGGTGCTGCAGCGCCGGCGGCAGGCCGGCCTGCTCGGCCCGGACTTGCTGGGCAAGGGCAAGCACACGTTCGACATCCGCATCCAGATGGGGGCCGGCGCCTACGTGTGCGGCGAGGAGACCGCCCTGATCACGAGCTGCGAGGGCCGCCGCGGCGATCCCAAGAACCGGCCGCCGTTCCCCGCGCAGCGCGGCTACCTCGGGTTGCCCACGACCGTCAACAACGTCGAGACGCTGTGCGCGGTGACCAAGATCATGGAGGAGGGCTCGGCGACGTTCTGCGAGCACGGCAGCAAGCAGAGCTCCGGCACGAAGCTGCTGAGCATCTCCGGCGACTGCCTGAGGCCCGGCGTCTACGAGGTCGTGTTCGGCACGCCGCTGCGGCGCGTGCTCGCCATGGCCGGCGCCGAGAACGCCGCGGCCGTGCAGATCGGCGGCCCGAGCGGGCAGATGGTGGGGCGCGACCACTACGACCGCACGATCTGCTTCGACGACCTCGCGACCGGCGGCGCCATGATGGTGTTCGGCCCGCAGCGCAACCTGCTCGAGGTCGTGCACGCGTTCCTCGACTTCTTCGCGGACGAGAGCTGCGGCTTCTGCACGCCGTGCCGCGTCGGCACCGTGCAGTTGAAGCGGCTGATCGAGAAGGTGATGGCCGGCAGGGGCGAGCCCGCCGACCTCGAGACGATGGAACAGATCGGCCGCACGATGAAGACGGCGAGCCGGTGCGGTCTCGGCCAGACCGCGGCCAATCCGGTGCTGTCGACGCTGAAGAACTTCCGGCCGGTGTACATGGGGCTCGTGCACACCGACCCCGACGGCTACCGCCGCGGCTTCGACCTCGAGGGCGCCGTGCGCACCAGCGAGACCCTGACCGGCAGGGCTTCGATCCACGTCTGACAGCGGCAGGAGCATCGACCATGGCGAACGACATCTCCTTCACCATCGACGGCGTCGAGGTCGCGGCCGCGCCCGGCCAGACCATCATCGAGGCGGCGGAAGCGGCCGGCATCTACATCCCGCGGCTGTGCCACAAGCCCGGGCTCGAACCGTTCGGCGGCTGCCGCGTGTGCACCGTGAAGAGCAACGGCCGCCCGTGCAGCGCGTGCACGCAGCCCGTGGCGCCCGGCATGGTGGTCGAGAACGACACCGAGGAGCTGCGGGCGCTGCGGCGCGACCTCGTCGAACTGCTGTTCGTCGAGGGCAACCACTTCTGCATGTTCTGCGAGAAGAGCGGCCACTGCGAACTGCAGGCGCTGGCCTACCGGTTCGGCATCGCGGCGCCGCGCTTCGACTACACCTGGCCCGCGCGGCAGGTCGACATGTCGCACCCGGACATCCTCGTCGACCACAACCGCTGCATCCTGTGCGGGCGCTGCGTGCGCACCTCGCGGCAGGTCGACGGCAAGAACGTGTTCCAGTTCGTCGGCCGCGGCCACGAAAAGCGCCTGGCGGTCAACGCCGAGGCGGACCTCGGCGCGACCGACGCGGCGGTCACCGACGCCGCCGTCGGCGCCTGCCCGGTGGGGGCGCTGCTGAAGAAGCGGATCGGCTTCGCGACGCCGGTGGGCCGCCGGCCCTACGACGAGCGCCCGATCGGCACCGACATCGAGACCGCGGCCGCGCGCAAGGAGTGACGGGAGAACCGACCATGGCCAAGCCCAGAATCGCGACCACGTCCCTGGCCGGCTGCTTCGGCTGCCACATGTCGCTGCTCGACATCGACGACCGCATCCTGCAGGTCGCCGAACTCGTCGACTTCGACCGCTCGCCGATCGTCGACTTCAAGCGCATCACCGCGCGCTGCGCGATCGGCCTGATCGAAGGCGGCTGCTGCAACGAGGAGAACGTCGAGGTGCTGCGCCACTTCCGCAAGAACTGCGACGTGCTCGTGTCGGTCGGCGACTGCGCGACGATGGGCGGCATCCCCGCGCTGCGCAACCTCGTGCCGCTCGAGGAGTGCCTGCGCGAGGCCTACCTGGAAGGCCCGACGGTGCACAACCCGGAGCGGCGCATGCCCGACGACAAGGAGCTGCCGCTGCTGCTCGACAAGGTCTACTGCTGCCACGAGGTCGTGAAGATCGACTACCACCTGCCCGGCTGCCCGCCGTCGGCGGACACGATCTTCCGGGCGCTGGTGGCGCTGTTGTCCGGCAAGCAGGTCGACCTGCCCTACGGCCTGATCAAGTTCGACTGACGTCCAGTCGCGGCGCCGCCGCGGCGGTGCCGATCGTGCGCACGGCAATCGAGGTCCACACATGACCCGCATCGTGATCGAGCCGGTGACCCGCGTCGAAGGGCACGGCAAGGTGTCGATTCTCCTGGACGAGGGGAACCGCGTGCAGCAGGCGCGGCTGCACGTCGTCGAGTTCCGCGGCTTCGAGCGGTTCGTCCAGGGCCGGCCCTACTGGGAGATGCCGGTGGCCGTGCAGCGGCTCTGCGGCATCTGCCCGGTGAGCCACCACCTCGCCGCGGTCAAGGCGATGGACCGCATCGTCGGCGGCGAGAAGCTCACGCCGACCGCCGAGAAGATGCGCCGGCTCATGCACTACGGGCAGATGTTCCAGTCGCACGCGCTGCACTTCTTCCACCTGGCCTCGCCGGACCTGCTGTTCGGCTTCGGCTCCGACGCGAGGAAGCGCAACGTGCTCGGCGTCGCGGCCGCGCACCCCGAGCTGGGGCGGCAGGGCATCCTGATGCGCAAGTACGGCCAGGAGGTCATCAAGGCCACGGCCGGCAAGAAGATCCACGGCACCGGCGCGATCCCCGGCGGCATCAACAAGAACCTCTCGATCGCCGAACGCGACGCGCTGCTGGTCGACATCGCCCAGATGGTCCGCTGGGGCGAGTCCGCGGTCGCGCTCGCGCGCGACTACACGCTCGGCAACCTGGAACTCGCGGTGGACTTCGGCTCGTTCGAGAGCAACCACCTGAGCATCGTCCGCGCCGACGGCGCGATGGACCTCTACGACGGCGGCCTGCGCGCCATCGACAAGGACGGCAACCGGCTGTTCGACCACCTCGACAACCAGCGCTACCGGGACGTCATCGCCGAGGAGGTGAAGTCCTGGTCCTACATGAAGTTCCCGTTCCTGATCGCGCTGGGCCCGGCGGCCGGCTGGTACCGCGTCGGTCCGCTGGCGCGGATCAACACCTGCAACTTCATCGACACGCCGAAGGCCGAGGCGGCCCGCAAGGAGTTCGTCAAGGCGAGCGGCGGCAAGCCGAACAACCTGACGCTCGCCTACCACTGGGCGCGCATGATCGAGACGCTGCACTCGATCGAGAAGATCGAGCTGCTGCTGCACGACAAGGACCTGCAGGGCACCGACCTCGTGGTCAAGGGCGACCGCCGCGAGGAGGCCGTCGGCATCATCGAGGCGCCGCGCGGCACCTTGATCCACCACTACAAGGTGGACCGCAACGACCGGGTGACGATGTGCAACCTGATCGTGTCGACGACCAACAACAACGAGTCGATGAACCGCGCGGTCGCCAGCGTGGCCCGCAAGTACCTGTCGGGGGTCGAGATCACCGAGGGCCTGCTGAACCACGTCGAGGTCGCGATCCGCGCCTACGACCCGTGCCTCAGCTGCGCGACGCACGCGCTGGGCCAGATGCCGCTGCAGATCGAACTGTTCGACGCCGCGGGCCGGCTGCTCGACCGCAAGTGCAAGGGCATGGCGCAGTGAACGCGACCGGCAGGATCCTGGTGCTCGGCTACGGCAACCCGGGGCGTCGCGACGACGGCCTCGGGCCAGCGCTCGCCGAGGCGATCGCGGCGCAGGCGCCGCCGGGCGTCACTGCGCTCGCGGACTACAGCCTGCAGGTCGAGCACGCGCCGCTGGTCGCCGAGCACGCGGCCGTCGTGTTCGCCGACGCGGCGGTCAGCGGCCCCGAACCGTTCATCTTCCGCCGGGTCGATCCGGCCGCCGACACGAGCTTCACGACGCACTCGGTCTCCGCGGCCGGCCTGCTCGCGCTGGCCGGCGAGCACTTCGGCGGCGCGCCGGCGGCCTACGTGCTGGCGATCCGCGGCCACGAGTTCGACGAATTCGGCGAGCGGCTGTCGAGCCGCGCCCAGGCCAACCTCGATGCCGCGCTGGCGTTCCTGCTGCCGCGGCTCTGTGGCGAGGAACTCGCGCGCGCGGCCGGCGGGCGCCACGCAGCAGGAACAGGAGCACGACGATGACGAACCCCGAGAAGGTCATTCTCTACATCGACGACGACCCCGACTTCCTGGACGCCGTGCGGGTCATCGTCGAGTCCGCGGGCTACCGCATGGTGCAGGCCGACAGCGGCGAGACCGGCCTGCGCGTCTTCAAGCAGGAACGCCCCGACCTCGTGATCGTCGACCTGATGATGGAGGAGGTCGACGCGGGCACGCGGCTCGTGCGGCAGATCCAGGCGCTGGGCCGGCAGGTGCCGATCTACATGCTGAGTTCGACGGGCGACAACCTGGTCGCGGCGACGGACTACAGCGAACTCGGCCTCGCGGGCGTGTTCCAGAAGCCGGTCGAGGCCAGGGTGCTGCTGGCGGCGCTGAAGGCGAAGCTCGGCTGAGGTTCCACCGCCGCGACGCGGCGACCGGCAACCGGCGAAACCACGCACTCGGGCGCCGCAGCGGCGTGGCGCGCCGCCCCCTCTCACGCCGGGCCGGCCACCTGGACCGCCGGCGCGGCGACCGGCAGTTCGATCGTGAAGATGCTGCCGACGCCCTTCTCGCTCCAGACCCTGGTGCGGCCGCCGTGCGCCTCCGCGACGCGGCGCGCGATCGACAGGCCCAGCCCGCTGCCGGTCTTCGGATCCTGCCTGCCCAGGCGCACGAACTCCTGGAACAGCCGCGCCTGGTCCTCGGGCGCGATGCCGATGCCGTCGTCCTCGACGGCGATACGCAGCAGGTCGCCGTGCCGTTCGGCGCGCACGTGCACGTGGCCGCCGCCCGGCGTGAACTTGATCGCGTTGGTGACGAAGTTCACCACCGCCTCGCGCAGCAGCCGCTCGACGCCGCGGACCATCGGCACCTGCCCGGGCAGGTCGGCCGTCAGCTGCACGCCCCTGGCTTCGGCGACGTCCTGGTACTCCTCGACGAGCGCGACGAGCATCGGCCCGATGTCGACGTCGGCATGCTGCGCGGCGATCGCCTTGTTGTCGAGCAGGGCCAGCATCTGCAGGTCCTTCAGGAAGCGCGACAGCCCCTGCACGCGCGCGAGGCAGCGCCGCACGCTCTCGACCTGCGGCTCGGTCAGCGGACCGTTGCGCCCGGCGCGCAGGTTCTCGAGCTGCATCGTCATCGCGCCGATCGGCGACTGCAGGTTGTGCATCGCGATGCGCAGGAAGTCCTTGCGCAGTTCGGACAGGCGCGTCGCCTCCGCGATGACGCCGTGCAGCTGCACCTCGCGATTGCGCAGCCGCGTCGACAGGTCCAGCACGAAGAACGACGTGAGTCCGAGCAGCATCGCGTTGGCGGCGACGACCACCAGCACCGATCGCAGACTGTCGAGATGCGGCGCATCGGGGCACGCGAGGGCCTGGAAGACCGGCACCGCGCCGCTCCACTCGACGACCACCAGCGCGGTGACCAGCACGAACGCGAGCGCGACGCACGTCAGCCCGCGCCGCGGCGACAGCAGCATCTGGCTCAGCACGGCGTGGGTCACGTAGAACGGCAGCAACGGCGAGCCCGAGCCGCCGGTGACCCACACGAACGCCGTCAGCGCGAAGTAGTCGAGCCCGACCAGCGCCCACATCGTGTTCTGCAGCAGCGCGTTCGCCTCGGCCGAGTGCTCCGGCAGCCGGTAGCGGCGCAGCAGCACGAACGCGGCGAGGTCGTACGCCGCGATGACGAGCGCCAGCACCTGCAGGAAACCGCCCGCGCGCGGATCGAGCAGGTCGCCCTCGCCCAGCCGCGCCAGCAGCGCGATCGCGCCGGCGACCATCAGCCGCACCAGCGTCTGCACGTAGAGCCGCCCGCCGAGCATCTGGCGGTGGGTCAGCAGGCTCCTGTCCCCGCCGCCCGGAAGCGGCGGGCCGTGGCTGGGCTGGTCGGTCATGGAACCCGGGCTCTGGCTGCGGCGCGGATTCTAGCTGCGGACGAATCCGGAATCCGTGCCGTGGATCGCATCGACCAGCCGTGGCCTGCGGCGGGCGCGGGGCGACGCGCCGGGTTCGACGTTGCGCCGCGCGCTCCGTCGTGGACTCCCCCGCCGAGCGGCTTCTCCAGCCGGTCCACCGTGGCCTGGTCGATCACCGCCAGCAGCTCGTCGGCGGTCAGCCCGTTCGACGTCGCCTTGACGATGTGCTTGCCGTGCATCAGCAGGGTCATCTCGAAGGCGCCCTCGCCGTTCGGCTTCAGGATCGCCTTGTGCTGGCCGTACTCGACGATCTCGCCGCCGTCGGCCTTCACGATCGCCGGGTTGGCGAACATCATCGACAGCATCTGCACCATCGGCGAGTTCGCCGTGATCTCGAGGTCGATCGACTTGTCGCCCTTCTCGTAGCGGCGGTTCAGCGTGAGGCCCAGCGCGGCGAGGCTCGTGCCGAACGGGTTCTGCTCGTCGTCCTTGGGGTCGTTGTCCTTGAACGTGTAGGGGTCGGGCTTCGGCAGCGCGGCGAGGATGCTGGCGCGCTGCAGCTTCTGCACCGCGCGGATCGCGGCCTGCAGGGCCGTGACGGCGGCGCCGTACTCCTCGGCGTCGACCGACTTCCTGGCCGTTTCCACGGCTTCGGGGAAGGTCGGTTCCTTCTTGACGCCGGCGCGCTTCTGCGCGGGCAGGGAGACGGCGAGCAGACCGACGAGCACGAGCGAAAGGGTGCGGATGTGCATGGGTTCCTTGGCGGAGTTGGGATCGGGGTGAGGCCGAGAGCGTAGTCGCGGCCGGCGGAGGTGCGAGGGGCCGAAGGGAACTCGTCGCCGGCCACAAGGTGCGGAGGGTGAACCTCGGTCGCTGCCGTCGTAAGCGTGCCGCCAGCCGCTGGGCGTAGTCGGACTGGGCCCGAGCACGCAGTTGGCGAGGGGAACAGTGGCGATGGATTTCCTGCAGACTCGCCTCCAGCATTCCCCC
>VGXW01000173.1 GCA_016873195.1 Planctomycetota bacterium
AAAAGGTGCCCGTGTTGTCGCGGTGGGGGGCGGCCACTACGACAGGAAAATCCGGGAACATCGTCGGCCGGGCGAATCACCCCGATCGGCCAGCCCACCCGAACTGATGTCTTGGATGGTGATGGCCTCGACGGCGGGGCGGCCGGGCCGGATCGGCAGCGGAGCAGGGGCAAGGCGAGTGCCGGATCGTGGTACACCACCCAAGACATCAGTCCCTGCGCGGAGCAGCAGGGTGGGGCGCACGGCGGCGGCCCGCTACGCTCCGAACTCGATGCCGGTCGGGCTGTTCCGCCGGCGAGCCCGCGGGGCCGACCCAGAGCCGCCCATGCACCCATCCCTGCTCGCGCTGCTGCTGGCCAACGCTGTCCCGCTCGCGGGCACCCTGGCCTTCGGTTGGAGCGTCTACGAGACCTTCGCCCTCTACTGGAGCGAGAGCGTGGTCATCGGCGCCTACACGATCCTGCGGCTGCTGCTGCTGCAGGTGCCCGGCAAGCAGCCGCAGGTCGCCGGCAGGCTCGTGTTCGCCGCGTTCTTCTGCGCGCACTTCGGCCTGTTCCTGTTGGCGCACGCGGTGTTCGTGCAGGCCCTGGTCGGTCCGGAAGGCCTGCACTCCGGCATCGAACTCCGGGCGCCGATCCGCCTGCTCGAGACCGCGCTGCAGCACGAAAGCGGGCTCGGCCTGTGGGCGCTCGTCGTGAGCCACGGCGTGTCGTTCGTCGTGAACTTCCTCGCGCGAGAACGGAGCCAGATCGACTTCGGCCGGCAGCTGTTCGCGCCCTACCAGCGCATCTTCGCGATGCACCTCGTGCTGATCGCGGGCGGCTTCCTGGTGTTCTTCGCCGGCTCGAACGCGCTGCTGCTGGGGCTGCTCGTGATCGCGAAGACCGCCGCCGACGCGTCGGCCCACCGGCGCGAGCACCGGCTGGCGGCGGTCACCCCATCGCCGGGGCTGCCGCGCGCGGGGACCTGATCACCCGCCGGGCCCCTTCGCGGGCTCCTTCGCGGGCTCCTTCGGCGGCTCGTTGCCGCCCTCCTTGGCGGGCTCCTGCGGCGGCTCGACCGGCGTTTCCTTCGCCGGTTCCCTGCCCGGCTCGCCCGGGTTCGCGGGCGGCTCGGGCACCGTGGGCGGCGCGGGCGCCTTGTCCTTGACGAGGTCCTTCCGGGCCGGCTTCAGCTTCGTGAACAGCGCCTGGTCGATCACGTAGTACCACGGCCCGAAGCGCCTCGTGAGCTTGTCGGCCTCCTTCTTGCCGTCCTCGATCTTCTTGTCGTACTCGGTCCACTCGTCGGCGAGCCGCTTCCACTCGTCCTCGCGCGGGAACTGGTCGCTGCGCACGTCGCTGGCGCTGCCTTCGCCGCCTTCCTTCTTGTCGTCGCCGAAGCTGACGATGGCGAAACCCTCGCCGGCGGCCTGCAGCACGTAGTCGCTGCCCCACGGATCCTGCTCCAGCCTGGCCAGCAGCGGCTCGCCCTCGGCGGGCTTCTCGGTCAGCTTCGCCAGCGACTCGGGCAGCTTGCCCTCGTGCTTCTGCTTCCAGGTGTCGACCGCGGTGACCACGGCCTGCATCACCTCGCGCGCCTTCATGCGCTTGTCGATCTCGTCCTTCGGCAGCCGCAGGCCCGTGGGCTTCTGCAGCAGCGCCTCGTCGAAGGCGACCGAGACCATCAGGTAACGGTTGTTGCCCGGCTTCTGCACGGGGCCGGTCTCGCCGGGTTTGGGCTCGGGCGGTCTGCCCGCGATGCCCGAAGTCAACTCGTCGCCCTCGCCGTAGGCGATCTCGCCGAAGCGCAGCGTGTAGCGCAGGCCCTTGGGCGTCTCGGCGAGCAGTTCGCCCTCGTTGCTGACGACGCCGCCCGAGCGCACCGGGAAGTACCCCGCGCCGACCAGGCTGTCGACGATCGTCTGCGCGTCGGCACCCTGCTGCAGCTTGAAGTCGGGCGTCAGCCCGGCGGGTTTGCGGCGCACGCCGACGATCTTGATCTGGCCCAGCGCGTTGGCGACGTCGCGCATGTGCTCTTCGTTCGGCTCCTCCTTGGCGGGATCGAGCCCCTCGAGCGTCCACTTCGACTGGTCGTCCTTGGTGATCACGTACTTGTCGCCGGGCACGACGTCGCGCTGCACTTCGTCGACCTTGTAGTTGTCGAAGACGAGCTTCTTCGTGTCCCACGAGTTGATCTTCAGCAGATCGGTCTCGATCCAGTCGGCGAACTTCGTCGACAGCTCGCCGGTCAGCTTGCACGTGTAGACGTGCCGCTTGTCGGGCACGCGCACGTAGCGCACGTCGGTCTTGCCCTCGATCTCCTTGCCGACGACCAGATCGCACAGCACGTTGCCGAGCTTGTCCTTGAAGGTCACGCGCAGGCCGCGGCCCTTGGTGTCGACGCCCTGGTCGGCCGGATCGAGCACGCCGAACTTGACGTGCTCTTCCTTCTTGTCGCTCGCGACGCGCTCCTTGACGAGGTCGAGGAACATCGTCGCGGCCTTGCTCATGCGCGTGGTCGCGTCGGCCGGGTAGAGGCCGTGCGAAGGGATGACCCAGACGCCCTTGTCGTCCTTCTTGACGTTGAAGGTGCGGACCGAGCTCGACGCCTCGTCGAACTGCACGACCGTCAGTTCGGTCGCGGCGCCGGGGTCCTTGAAGTCGGGATAGAAGGGCCGGCCCTCGTCGGCCGCGAGCGCGTGCGGCTGCGAGCGGGGCCCCACCAGCGCGGCGAGCACTGCGAGCAGCGCGGCGCCGCCGACGAACACACCGGTCCTGGCGAACTCGTTCACGATGCACCTCCGACGACCTTGCGATTCTGCGGCACGATGCTGGCCTCGCGCCTGCGGCGGCGGACGAACATCAGGAGCCCGACCAGCAGCGCCGGGACCGCCGTGAGCCCGAGGGTCCAGAAGCGGAAGCCGTTGTGGATGCGGCGGCGGTCCTGCTCGCGCTTGTTCGCGGCGCGCTCGATCGCGCGCTGCTTGTCGCGCTCGATCTGCGCCTTCGCGAGCTGCAGGCGCGCGTTCTCGTTCTCCTGCGCGATCGCGATCTGCATCACCTTGGCCTGTTCGTCGAGGTCCTTGTCGTCGCGCACCTTGCCGACCGCCTCGTCGAGCCGCGCCTGGGCCTGGTCGAGCGCCTTCTTCGAGTCCTCGTCGGCCTGGTTGCGCTGGCGCAGCCACTCGTCCTCGAAGCCCTTCTGCGCGGCCTCGACCGCCGTCAGCTTGCGCAGCACGGGCTGCCGCTTGCGCAGTTCGAGCAGGCTGTCGTCGCCGGCGAGCGAGTCGATGCAGTTCAGCAGGAACGGCACGTTGTCGAACTGCAGGTTCAGGCTCGTCATCTGCCGCCGCATGTCGAACATCTGGTTGCTCATCAGATCGAGGTCGGCGACGTAGATCAGGTTCACGCCCTTCTGCTGGCCCTCGGCCGGCTTGCCGGTGATGCGCGCCGCGATCACGAACTGCTCGTTGGTCGGCGTGTGCGGCGCGTTCGGGTTCGGCTGCGGCCGCGGCTCCCACGGCGCGTCGAACAGGAAGGCCGAGATCTTCGGCATGCGGCCGTTGCGCTCGCCGCCGTCGGCGGGATCGGGCATGGTCAGCAGCGGCTCGAACGTGAAGCCCTCCTTCTGGGCCGACTTCACGTGGCCGCCCCACAGCATCACGATCTGCTGCAGGCCCCTGGTGATCGGGCTCGCCTGGTTCATGCCGCGGCCGTCGAGGAACACGATCTCGAGGAACGGCAGGGCCCCGCCGAAGCGCGTGCGCGACGACGTGTCCCAGACGACCTCGGCGCGCTGGTAGGCGAGGCCGAAGCCCGTCAGCATGCCGACCAGGTCGCCCTTCGGTTCCCCGGGGTTGCCGCCGAACATGTCCTGCGGGCTGCTGCCGCCCTTCTTGCTGTCGATGTCGGTGCGCCAGGCCTCCATCGGCGCCGGATCCTCGATCAGCATCGTCGCGTGGCCCGCGGCGATCCAGGCCTTCAGCCGGTCCATCTCGGCCGGCCCGAGCGTGTTGGGCTGCGGCACCAGCAGCACGTCGACGTCGGCCGGGTAGTCCTTCGTCGCATCGACGGACTCGAGCTTGTACTGCTGCTGCAGCTCCTCGCAGATCAGCCAGCGCTGCTTCTGGCGGAACGTCTGGAAGTCCATGCCGCCGGTCAGCTCGACGTCGGTCTTCAGGATGCCGACCTTCTTGCGGCCCTGGTTGGCCGCCGTGCGGATGCTGCGCGTCAGCTCGTACTCGAGCGGCAGGCCCGGATCGGTGAACGGCACGACGACCTCCTCGGTGCCGCAGCGCACGCTGAAGCCGAGGTAGACGGTCCAGCGCCGCAGCTCGCCGCCTTCCTCGGTCGTGCGCCCGCGCGCCTGGATGCCGTGGTTCTTCTCCGCGTCCTCGGCCTCCTTCGAGAACGGCTCGACGATGCGCACGTCCTTCTCGACGGCGGCCCCGCCGATGCGGTCGAACTGGTCGAGCAGGTTCAGCAGGTTGCGCTTCTGGCCGACGAGCTCCTCGGGCACGTCGCGCGACACGAACGCGGTGACCAGCACCTGCTGCTGCGGGTCGAGCTGCGCCAGCAGCTTCTCGCTCTCCGCGGACAGCGAGTGCTGGCGCTCGAACGTCGCGTCCATCGGCCGCAACCACTGCACCGCGACCAGCGTCACGGCGACCGCGGCGACCGCCAGCGCGACGAAGCGCACGGCGCCGTGCGCATCGTGCCCCGCGGGCTCGAGCTTGTGGCGGCGCGACAGCAGCACGAGGTTCAGGTAGAGGAACGCGGTCGCGATGCCGCCGAACAGCAGCACGCCGGACCACGAGACCATGCCGCGGCCGAACTCGAGGAACTGCCCGCGCGGGCCGTTGAGCTCCCAGCCCTGGCCGCCGGTGCAGAGCCCGAGCAGCCACCCCGAGAACATCGTCGCGGCGCCGAACAGCGCGCCGAACACGAAGGCGACGGCGAGGTTGTTGAACCACAGCGAGCCGAGCATCGTCACCGCGACGAGCATCAGCCCCACGAGCCAGTAGCCCAGGAAGTTGGCCAGCACGAGGCCCCAGTCCGGGCTGCCGAGCCAGGACAGGCCCAGCGGCACCGTCAGCAGGAACAGCAGCGACAGCGTGTAGACACCGGAGCCCGCCAGGTACTTGCCGAGCAGCAGGCTCAGGTCGTCGGTCGGCAGCGTGAACAACAGTTCCTGCGTGCCGTGGCTGCGTTCCTTGTTCCAGGTGCCCATCGTGACCACGGCGGCGAAGGCGACCGCGATCCCCGGGTACCAGGCGTTCAGCGTGTCGAGGTTCGCGAGGTTGTTGGTGAAGAACTGCGGCACCATCAACGCCAGCGCGCACACCGCGACGAACGCGACGATGAACAGGTAGCCGACCGGATCCGTGAACCAGCTGCGCAGATCGCGCCTGGCCACCGCGAAGACGACGTTCTTGTCCATGTCAGCGAGCTCCCGTGATCGTGTGGAAGGCCTGTTCCATCTGCCCAGCGCCCCTGCTCTTGAGCTCGGCGGGCGTGCCGTCGAAGACCAGCCGGCCGTCGTGCACGAGCAGCACGCGGCCGCACATCGCCTCGACCTCCTGGAACAGGTGCGTCGACAGCAGGATCGTGCGCGTCTGGCCGAGCTTCTTGACGAGTTCGCGCACGTGGCGGATCTGGTTCGGATCGAGGCCGGTCGTCGGCTCGTCCATGATCAGCACGTCGGGGTCGTGCAGCAGCACCTGCGCCATGCCGGTGCGCTGCTTCTGGCCCTTGCTGCACGTGCCGATCGGCTTGTCGAGCAGGCCCTGCAGCGCGCACTCCTGCGTCACGAACTCGAGCCGTTCCGCGATGCGCGCCTTGCTCAGGCCGCGCGCCTCGCCGAAGAACGTCAACAGCTCGCGCGCCGTCATGTCCTGGTAGAGCGGGCCGTTCTCGGGCAGGTAACCGAGCTTCTCGACCGCGCGCGCGCGGTCCTGCACGACGTCGATGCCGCACAGCCGCGCGGTGCCCGAGGTCGGCGCGAGGTAGCCGGTCAGCACCTTCATCGTCGTCGACTTGCCGGCGCCGTTCGGGCCGATGAACGCCACGACCTCGCCGCGGCGGATCGTGAACGTGAGGTTCTCGATGGCGGCGAACGACCCGTAGTGCTTGCACAGGTCGATCGCCTCGATCATGGGTTCTCGTTCGGTCATGGGGATCTGGGTCTGGCCGAGGGACTGGGACGGCTCGGGTCGGAGGCAGCGGGGCTCCCCGACCCGGGGCGCGGCCGGCAAAGGGGGCGAAACCCTTAGCCGCTCCGCGGCCGCCGTGCAATCGCCCGTCCGCGGCCGGGGAGCCGGAACGGGGGACTTCGCAGCGGGGGGCGCGCCCGACGCGGGCCGCGGCGGGAAACTCCGCGGGCCCGGCGATCGAGGCTGCTTCAGCAGCGGTGGTACCAGCCGTACCAGCCGAAGGCGAAGCCGGGCCGCCAGAACCACGGGTCGTCGTGCAGCGGATCGCGGGCGGGCACGAACGGCGCGAACGGAGTGACCTGCGTCAGCACGGCGGTCTCCCCCGCCCGCACCTGGAACCGCACCGCGAAGCCGGTGACGTCGCGCGGCCGGCCGGTGCCGGGCCGGAACCAGACGTCCAGGCGGGCGACCGCGCCGGGCTGTGCCGCCGGCTGGCCCTCGAAGCGGGCGATCGGCACGTTCTCGAGCCGCTGGCCGCCGACCAGGATCTCGTCGCAGCGCACGTCCTCGATCGCGATGCGGAGCGGCAGGGCGCCCACGTTCTCCACCTCGAAGCCGACGTGGACCTCGGTGACCTCGTCGCCGGCCGCGTCGCTGCCTCCCGACCACAGCCGCAATTCGCCCTGCGCGTCGCCGGCCTGGATCGGGTAGACTGCGGCCGGCTGCCCGCCGGGTCCGCAGCCGTTCTGGTTCTCGCGCGGCGCGAAGTTCCGGTGGTTCACGCAGCCCGCCGCGAACGCGGCGAGCAGCAGCAGGATCGGGGACTGCCTCTGCATCACCGCGGTTGTCGCCCACGGCGCGCGCGGCGACAAGGCCGCAGATCCGCCCAGGGTGGGCCGTCCTGTGGCCCACACCCTCCGGTCCCCGCCGCGTGCTGGAGGTCTCCGGTTCGCGGCCGCTTCCCGGAGCATCCGTGCGCGCGGAGGAACGAGCACGCGGTTGCTGACTTCGACGGAGGGTTTCCATACCATCGGTGCTTCCAGGACAACCATGGCTCGCTCCCTCACCAACCACCTCTCCATCCCCACCCTCCTCACCGTTGCCGCGCTGGCAGCCAGCCAGGCCACCGCGCAAGAAGACTCGTTCTTCGGCAAGGGCTTCATCACCGGCCTGCAGGGCTGGGAGAAGTTCCATGAGCCCGTCGGCCAGCCGATCTACTTCGAGTCGCCGTTCAACGACACGGGCCTGCGCGCCCTCTACCTGAAGCACGACTTCTCCGACCAGTCGGCCCTGGCGGGCGGCGACGTGACGATCTACGCGCTGCAGGCGCGTCTCGCCCTGACCGAGCGGCTCGCACTGATCGCGGTCAAGGACGGCTACAGCGAGCTCCAGTTCGGGACCTACGAAGACGAGGGCTGGAACGACCTCGCCGCGGGCCTCAAGTACGTCTGGATCGCCGACAAGGAGAACGACTTCGTGCTGACCCCGGGCATCCGCTACATGGCCGAGAACGGCCACCGCGGCATCCTGCAGGGCGGCGTCGACGAGTTCAGCCCGTTCGTGAGCTTCGCGAAGGGCCTCGGCGAGGACCTGCACCTGATCGGCAACGTCACGTTGCGCGTGCCGCTCGACGGCGACGAAGGCAACACGGTCGGGCACTGGGACCTGCACGTCGACTACGACGTCAACCCGCAGTCCGACTGCGTGGTCGCGCCGGTCGCCGAAGTGCACGGTGTGCACTACCTCGACGACGGCGCCTCGACGCTGCCCGTCGGCGGCCTCGACTACGCAAACCTCGGTTCGCAGCCCGACAAGAGCTTCGTCGCGTGGATGGGCATCGGCCTGCGCGCGGAGTTCGCCAAGAAGTACGAGTTCGGCGCCGTCTACGAGTTCGCGCTCACGGACCCGGACGACGACATCATGGACCAGCGCATCACGATCGACTTCTTCTTCCGGTTCTGATTGCCAGGGCCGCCGCAACGCGGCGAGGCATCTGTTGATGCGCTGGTCGGTGCGCGGCGACGTCGAGCGCATCTGCCGCTTCCGCACCGAGCGGCTCGTCGCGCGCTCCGGCGGCAATGCGGCTGCGGCCCAGCTGCGCTGGGAAGAAACCGACGCGCCGAAGGTCACCAGCGCAGTCGGTGCACCGTGACCGGCACGTCGCCGCCACCGCGGTAGACGACCTCGCCCGGGGCGCGCGCGAGCACGTCGCGCACGTCGCCGAACGCCGGCGCGAACGCCGCGTCGAACGGGGTCTCGAGCACGAGCACGGCTGCCGCGTGGCGGCCGGTGATCAGCTGCCGCACGTCCGCATTGCGCCGGAAGAACGCCTCCGCGCACAGAGCCGCGTGGCCCTTCACGGCGAGGTGCTGCGCGGCGAACGTGACCCACAGGGTTCGGCCCGGCTCGCCCGGCACGGCCCGCAGCGCCGCGTCGATCGCCGCGGTCGCGCGCGCGATCTGCAGCCTTGGGAACGCCGTGCCCTGCGCGAGCGGGACGAGCCGCGCGGCGGCGAACAGCAGCGTGCCGGCGAGGGCGATTGCGACGGCGCGGGGGCCGAGGCGGCGCAGCGGATCGGCCCAGGCGAGCGGCAGCAGCGCCCCGAGCGCCGCCGCGGGCAGGAACAGGCGCAGGGCCGTCGGTTCGCCCACGTCGCCGTAGAACCAGCAGCACGCGATCGCCGTCGCGGCGAGCACGGGCAGCGCGAGCAGCAGGTCGGTGGTGGTGCCGCGCCGGCGGCCGAGGCGCAGCAGCCAGCCGACGAGACCGAGCGGGGCCGCGAACGCGGGCCACGCGGAGGTGAAGGCGCCGCCGAGCCAGGCGCCCAGGAACGGCACCGCGTGATCGAGCCCGTGCTGCAGCGAGACGAGCGGCTGCCCGGCCGCCTCGGGGTAGAAGTCGGGCCGCGCGGCGTTCACGAACAGGAAGGCGAGCGGCGTCAGCAATCCCGGCATCGCCGCCAGGAGCCAGCGCACGGGATTGTCGGCTCCGGCCCGGCCGCGCGTGCGCAGGGCGACGAGCAGCAAGAGGAGCAGGAACAGCAGCACACTCTCGTAGCGCGACCACGCGAACAGGAGCCCGTTCGCGAGGAACGTCGCCCGGTGGAGCGGCGAGGGTCCGGCGATCGCATCGAGCGCGGCGATCGTGGTGCGCGCGAGCAGGACGAGCGCGAGCAGTTCGAAGCCGGCGCTGGTCGCGACCACGGGCACGAGCGGCGTGGCGACGAGCAGCGCCTGCGCCGGCAACGCGAAGCCCGCGCCGAGCCGCCGCCGCACGGCGGCGTGCACGCTGGCGAGCAGCACGAACAGCAGCGCCGCGTTCACCGCGAACGCGTTGCCGATGCGGTAGCCGGTCGCGTCGTGCACGAGGCTGACGAGGAAGGCGAACAGGGGCGGTCGCTTGTCGACCGTGCTCTCGAGCGCCAGCACGGCGCCGTCGAACGGGATCGCCGCCGTCGTCATCGTCGCCATGCGGCGCTCGTGCAGGTTCTGCGACGTGCCGACGAGGCTCGTCTCGTCGAACTGCACGCGCAGCTCGGGCGGCGACAGGAAGAGGACCAGGGCCGTGAGCGCGAGCGCGGAGAGCAGGCCGGGCGCGTGCTGGCGCAGTGCGGCGATGCGGCGGCCGCGAGCGGCGCGGATGCGCAGGGTGAGGACGGCGGCGAACAGCAGCAGGACCGCGGCGACGGTCGCGTAGAGCAGGTGCGCCTCGAAGGCCTGCCGGGACGGGCCGGCCGCGGCGCGGGCGGCGACGAGCAGGGCCGGCATGGCGGCGGCGAGCGCGAGCTGCCCGGGCCACTGCGCGCGGGGACGCGGCGCGGGCGGGCTGGCTCCGGGGTCGGGCATGCGCGGTGAGGCTACGGGGCGGGCGGGGCGGAGGGAAACGCGGAGGTCAGCTGCGGGCTCCGCCAGCGCGCTTCCTGTTCCTGTCAGCTCCAGCTCGATCGCTCGTGAGAGGAACCTCGTTCCCGGCAGCGTGAACTCGCCTGTTTCGTGGACATGGCAGGTCGACGAAGGAGACATCTGCCGCCATGGGCGATGCCGGTCCCTGCGGGAGGCACCGATGGACCATCGTGCGCGACGAAGGGCGGCGGCCGGCAGCAGGTTGACCGTGGCGCCCACCGGCAGGCAGGCCATGATCCGCGCATGCAGGTCGACGCCGCTGCCACCTTCCCCGCCCCCACTGCCGCCACCGCGCCGGCCGCACGGCCCGCCGTGGCCCCCCAGGAAGCGCTCGCGGAGACCACGCGGCCCCTCCC
>VGXW01000174.1 GCA_016873195.1 Planctomycetota bacterium
ACGGCCCTCGGCCGCGAGCGTGCGGAACCCGACCTTGCGCTCGATACGGTCGAGTTCCCGCTCGCCGTCGGCGAGGCGCAGCACGACCGTGTAGAGCCTGCGGCTGGCCGGCGACCAGAGCTCGAGACCCGGGGCGGTGAGGCTGCCCGCGAACGGGCCCGGATCCGCCAGCGTGACCTTCGACCGCGCCAGCACGGTCGCCCCGTCCTGCAGCACGACCTCGGCCGCCGTCGCGCCCGGCACCGCGTCGAACACGGGCACGCGGAACTCGAGCCGGCCCGCGGCGTCGCCGAACAGGAACACGTCGAGCCGGTCGAACACCGGTCCTCGGTCGAGGCACAGCGCGACACCCTGCCAGATGCCGCCGAAGTGCGGCTGCACGATCGGCAGGAAACCCTGCGTGTTGTGGCCGACCTTCTCGTCGACGCGCACCTCGAGCACGTTGTCGCCCTCGCCGCGCAGCGCGCCGGTGACGTCGACGCGGAACGGCGTCCAGCCGCCGAGGTGCTGGCCGACCTCGACGCCGTTGCAGAACACGGTCGCGTGCGTCGCGACCGCCGTGAACTCGACGCGCACGCGGGAGGGGCGCTCGGCGGGCAGCGGCAGCGTGCGCCGGTACCACGCGACCCCGTCGAACGCCGGCCCCACCGTGGTCTCGAAGGCGCTCGGCACGGTGGTCGTGCGGTCGTAGGCGCGTTCGGCTCCCGGTTTCTCGACGGCGCGGTGCCACTCACCGTCGAGCGGGACGCGGATCTGCGCGCCGAGGAACGGGGCCAGCAGGAACGGGGCGAGCAGGCGGCGCTTCATGATGCGTAGACCGTGCGGAGCTTGTGGTCGAGGTGGTCGAGGAACGGTGCGCTCGACAGCGGGGCGCCGGTGACGAGGCGGCACAGATCGGCCGGTTCGTGCCGGCGGCCGTGCCGGTGCACGTGGCGGCGCAGCCATTCGCGCAGCGCGGCGAACTGCCCGCGCGCGATCAGCCCGGGCAGGCCGCCGAGCGCGCGGTCGGCGGCCGCGGCGAACTGCGCCGCGTAGAGGTTGCCGAGCGTGTAGGTCGGGAAGTAGCCGAACAGGCCGGCGGCCCAGTGCACGTCCTGCAGGCAGCCGTGCCGGTCGTCGGGCACGGTGACGCCGAGGTGGTCGCGGTAGAGCGCGTTCCACGCCTCGGGCAGGTTCGCGGCGCCCAGCTCGCCGGCGAGCAGCTGCCGCTCCAGTGCGAAGCGCACCATGACGTGCAGGTCGTAGGTGGCCTCGTCGGCCTCGACGCGGATCAGGCTCGGCTGCACGCGGTTCACCGCGCGGAAGACGTCGTCGGGGCGGCGGCCGGACCAGGCCGCGCCGACGTGCCGTTCGACGAGCGGCCAGCACCATTGCCAGAACGCGGCCGAACGGCCGACGTGGTTCTCCCAGAACCGGCTCTGGCTCTCGTGGATGCCGAGCGACACCGGCTCGCCGAGCGGCGTGCCGAGGTGCACTGGTTCGAGGCCTTGCTCGTAGAGGCCGTGGCCGCCCTCGTGCATCGCCGAGCCGAGCGCGTCGAGCGCGCCGTCCGGGCGGTAGCGCGTGGTCAGCCGCACGTCGCCGCCCGTGTTCGTGCAGAACGGGTGGGCGCTGCGGTCGACGCGGCCGCGCTCGAAGTCGAAGCCCATGGCGGCGAGCACCGCGCGCGCCAGCGCTTCCTGGTTCGCTTCGGGCACCGGTTCCCGCGCGAACCCGGCAGAGGGGCTGCTTCCGCCGGCGAGGCGCTCGCGCAGCGCGACCAGGGCCCGCTGCAGCGGCCCGAACAGCGCGGCGAGGTCGCGCGCGTTCATGCCGGGTTCGTAGAGGTCCGCCAGCGCGTCCCAGCGCGACTGGCCGGGGGCGCGCAGGCAATCCGCCTTCTGCTGCTGCAGCGCGACCATGCGCTCGAGCCACGGCAGGAAGCGCCGGAAGTCCGACCGCGCGCGAGCGACCGCCCATTCCTGCTGGGACCTGCTCTCGAGCTCGGCGAGTTCGGCGACCAGCGAGGGGGGCAGCTTCGTCGCGCGGTCGAAGTCGCGGCGCAGGCAGCGCACGTTCGGCTCGCGGTCCGGATCGGCGGCGCAGCGCGGATCGGCCGCGCAGACGGCGAGCCACTCGCCGACGCGCGGGTCCGTGGCGCGTTCGTGGGCGAGCCGCGCGAGCAGCGCGAGCTGGCGGCTGCGCACGTCGCCGGCCCCGCTCGGCATGCCGGTCTCCTGGTCCCAGGCGAGCAGCGCCGAGGTCGAGGCGAGCAGGTGGGTCTCGCGCGCGTGCGCGGGGAGGGCGGCGTAGGCATCGTCCGTCGCGGCCATGCCGGGAGGCTACCCGGGCCGCCGGTCACTTCGCGACAACGTGTTCGCCGCCGGACTCGCGCGCGAGGCGCTCGAGGAACTCGCTCTTGCCGCCGAGCGCGATCGTGTGGATGCGGACGCCGCGGCCGAGGTTCCAGCCCGCGACGGCGCGCGCGAGCGGCTCGGGTGCCACGATCTCGCCGGCGCTCGGATGGCCATCGGTCAGCAGGAAGATCGTGTCGACCTCGGGGTCGACGAACGCGCGCTGCAGCGCCGCGAACACGTTCGTGGCGCCGCGCGCGGCGAGCGCCTCGATCCACGCGGCGGCGGCCTTGCGGCGCCTGTCGTCGACGGGTTGCAGGGTCTCGGCGAAGGGCGACACCGCGGTGGCGAAGGCGATCACGTTGGCCCTGGCCTTGGGCCCGAGCTGGCCGAGCACGCGCACGAGCTGGCGCCTGGCTTCGTCGAGCCGCGTGGCCCCGCCGGTGCCGAACGGCTGGTTCATGCTGCCGGACACGTCGATGACGAAGGCGACGCGATCGCTGTGCACCGGCAGGTCCCAGTAGGTCGCGACGGTGGCGCGGGCTCCTTGGTCCGGGCGTCCGCCGGCGGGCGGTGCCGGCGGCACGCGGAACGCCGGCCCCTCCTTCTGCCAGAACGCGCGCCACGAAGGCTGGTCGGGCAGGCGCAGGCGCGTCAGCGCGAACAGCGCTTCGGCGACGTCGTGCTGCAGGCGGCCCGTCTCGGCGCCGAGGCGCTCGATCAACAGCGGCACGCCGGCCGCGTCGCGGGCGGCGGCGAGCAGGCCGATCGCCGCGCCGCGCACCTCCCAGGACCGGTGCGCGAGGTTGGCGGAGGCGGCGGCGACCAGCGGTCCAGGGTCCTGCCCGACCAGCTGCGCGAGCAGTTGCAGCGCGGCGGCGCGCGCCGGGGCCGGGCGGCTGGTCGCGAACTGCACGAGTTCCGCGCGCCACGCCGGGTCGGCTGCCCGCAGCGCGTGCAGGGCCAGCAGCGCGATCGGCTGCAGCGGCTCGGCGCCGGACGCGAGCAGTTGCCGCAGCGGGGGCAGCGCGGGCTCGGGCCCGAACCCGGCCAGCGCCAGCGCGGCGGCGCGCACGACCTCGGGTTCCCGGCCCTGCAGCAACCTGCCGAGGGTGCTGGCGGCGGCGGCGCGGCCGGCGGGAGCGCAGTGGGCGAGGGCCTGCGCGACGGTCGCGCGTTCGTGGGCCGGCTTGCGCAGCGGGCCGGTCTCGGCGAACCACTTCGCGAACGCCGGCACGGTGAACGCCCGCCGCCAGCCCGGGACCAGCGCCTCGCCGAACGGATCCTCGGCGCGCGCGGCGGCGCCCAGCGCGGCCTCCGGGTCGCAGGCCCCCGCAGCAACGAAGAGCCCGCGCAGCACCGCGGCGAACAGTTCGCCGGCGGCGTCGTCCGGCAGACGGCGCAGCAACTGCAGCGCGAGCGCCGGGGCCTCGGCGTGGCCGACGTCGGCGAGCTGGCGCAGGGCGGTCGCGGCGACCAGCGGATCCTTGTCGCCGGCCAGCGCGGTGCGCACGGCATCGACGGCCGCATCGCCGGACGACCGCTCGAGGGCGCGCAGCGGGGGCAGCCGGTCGCGGCCGCCGCTGCGCTGCAGGGCCTGCAGCAGCAGGTCTCGCGCGAGTTCGCCGTCGGCGCGGGCGAGTCCGGCGCAGGCGGCCAGGCGCCGCGGCCCCGGTTCGGCCGCGAGCACTTCGCCGAGCGCCCGCACGCCGGCCTCGCCCTGGCGCGCGAGGCCCTCCGCGGCGGTCTCCATGAGACGGTTGTTGTCGGCCTGCTGCAGCACGGCCAGCAGTGCCGGCACCGCGCCGTCGCGGGCCTGCCTGCCGAGCGCGCGCACGGCGGGGGGCAGGTAGCCGAGGCCCTGGGCGCGCGCGACCTCCTCGAGCAGCACGGCCGTGATCTCCGGACCGGCGAAGTCGCCGAGGTCGCCCACCTCGCGCCGCCGCTGTTCCTCGGCCGCATCGCGGACCGCCGCGAAGCGGGCCAGGGCCTCGGCGGCGGTCTTCGGCCGCTGGGCGGGGACGGCGGCGGCGAACAGCGCGAGCAGCACGGGGAACAGCAGGCGGGGGGGCAGCATGGGGCAGACATGCTACCGGCCGGACGGGGGCTGCGGGTCCGTGCCGCCGCCGCGGTGGCCCTGGCGCGCCCGGGCACGCGGGCTAGACTGCGCAGCGCATGGCCCGCCCGCATCGCCTCGCCATCGCGTGCGTGTTCAGCGGCGTGATCTGCCTGCTGGCCGGTCTCGCGCTGGGGCGGCTGTGGCCCTGGCCGGCCGCGGAATCGCCTTGGCGGCTCGCGCCGGACGCGGCGATCGGCCCACCGGTCACGTTCGCGGACGTGGTGGCGAAGGTCGGCCCGGGCGTCGTGACCGTGCGCGCGCGCCCGGGCGAGACGGGTGCGGACCGGGTGGTGCAAGGCAACCAGGGCGGCGACCGCACGGGCTCGGGTTTCGTCGTCGATGCGCGCGGGCTCGTCGTCACGAGCCGGCACGTGCTCGGGCCGGGCGGCAGCATCGAGGTGCTGGTGCCGGCGCGCGGCGCCTACGCGGCCGATCTGGTGGGCGAGGATGCCGGGGCCGACCTCGCGCTGCTGCGCCTCGCCGACCCGCCGCCGGACCTCACCGCGCTGGAACTGGGCCGCAGCGAAGACCTGCGCGCCGGCGACTGGATCGTCACCGTCGGCAATCCGTTCGGCTTCGCGCAGTCGGTGACGGCCGGCGTCGTCAGCTTCGTCGGCCGGCACCTGCCGCACTCGGACTACGCGATCACCACCGACTTCCTGCAGTTCAGCGCGCCGGTGAATCCCGGCAGTTCGGGTTGCCCCGTGATCGATCTGCGCGGCCGCGTGGTCGGCGTCACGACCCAGGCTGCGGCCGAGGCGCAGGGCATCTCGTTCGCCGTGCCGAGCCGCACGGTCGGCTGGTCGCTCGACGCGATGGCCAGGAGTCCGGACGGGCGCGTGCACCGCGGCTACCTCGGCATCGAGTTCGCGTCGCGCCGCCCCGCCGAGCGCGGGCAGCGGAGCGCGGGCGCCGTGATCGTGCGCGTCGCCCCCGGGGAGCCCGCGTACCGCGCGGGCCTGCGCGCCGGGGACGTCGTGCTCGCCGTCGACGGCGACGGGATCGACGGCGCCGAAGCGCTGCACGAACGCATCGTGCGCGGCGAGCCGGGCGCGCGGATCGCGCTGCAGGTCTTGCGCGAAGGGCGCGTGCAGGATCCGATCGAGGCCGTGCTCGGCGAGGTCGGCGGCAAGCGGCCGCCGAATCCGGTGAACTGAACCGACAGCGCGCCCGCGACCCGATGGGCGGCTCGGAGCGACACTCTTGCACAGCGCCTGTCCCCACACGCTCGCGTTCCTGGCCCCTGGCTTCGTGCACCAGTTCGGCAACCTGCTGTTCGTCGTGCAGGGCAACGCGCAGGCCCTCGGCCAACAGGGCGAAGGCCTGCGCGAACGCGGCGCGATCCTCGCCGCGGTGGAACGCGGCGGCAACGCGCTGCGCGTGCTGCGGTGCCTGCTCGGCGATCCGGCCCTGGCGCCGGCGCCGGCCGACGAACTGCTGGCGCAGGTCGGCGAGTTGCTGCGCGTGCCGCTGCGCGAGGCCCGCCACGCGCTGGAACTGGTGCCAGCGGACGCGGCACCGCACGTCGAACCGCGCAGTTTCTGCGCCGCGGTGCTCGAGGCCGTGCGCGGCCTGGTCGGCGTCGTGCCGGCCGGGGTCCAGGGCACGGTCGCGCTGGGTCCGGTCGCCGCGGCACCGCACGGGGTCACCGTGCGCGTGTCGTTCCAGGTGCCGGCGGGCACGCTGCCGTTCCCGCTCGCGAGCGCGGAGGTCGCCGCCGCGCTGGGCGGCGCGCGCCCGGACGGCTGGCCCGACGTGCGCGCGCGGGGCTCCGGACTCGAACTCGTCTTCGCGGACCGCGGCGTCGTCGCGGGGCCACGAGCTTGAACTGGCCTTCACGGAACCTTCGCGAACCCCACCCACGCTGCTTGTCGTTCCTTCCGCCCCGCCGAGCCGAGCGCAGACACCGCCGTGGCCAAGCCCAAGATCCTGGTCGTCGAGGACGAGCCCGACATCCTCGAAGTCATGCAGTACAACCTCGAACGCGAGGGCTACAAGGTCGTCGCCTGCCGCAACGGCGAGCAGGGCCTGAGCCGGATCCGCACCGACGACCCGGACCTCGTGATCCTCGACCTGATGCTGCCGGGCATGGACGGGCTCGAGGTCTGCCGCCAGGTGAAGGCCGACCCCGTGACGCGCACGATCCCGGTCGTGATGGTCACGGCCAAGGGCGAGGAGAGCGACGTCGTGCTGGGTCTGGGCCTCGGCGCCGACGACTATCTGGTGAAGCCGTTCCGGCCGCGCGAACTGGTCGCGCGCATCAAGGTCGTGCTGCGGCGCGGGCCGCTGCGCGAGCAGGGCGGCAAGGGCGAACGCGTGGTGCGCGGCTCGCTGGCGATCGACCTCGGCCGGCACGAGGCGCGCGTCGCGGAGCAGTTGCTGGTGCTGACGCCGACCGAGATGCGGCTGTTGCACTTCCTCGCGTCGCACCCGGGCCGCGTGTTCCCGCGCGCGCACCTGCTGAGCCGCGTCATCGGCGAGGACGCCGTGGTCACGGAACGCAACATCGACGTGCACGTGCGCGCGCTGCGGCAGAAACTCGGCGAGCACCAGGGTCTGATCGAGACGGTGCGGGGCGTCGGCTACCGGTTCGCCGAGGCGACGCGGTAGCCCGCGCGGTGCCGCGCCGGGCAGAGCCCCGCGGAGGAAGATGGACCTGATCGTCTGGATCGGGCTCGGCGCGGTCGCGGCGGCTGCCCTGGGCGCCCTGCTCGCGCGCTGCCGCGCTGGCGCCGCGGCGCTGACCGCCCGCGCGGCCGCCGCCGAGGCCGCGCTCGCCGAACGCGACCGCGAGGCCGGCCGGCTCGTCGCGAGCCTCGACGGCGCGCTCGGCGGGGTCGTCGTGCTCGACGAGCGGCAGCGCATCGTCGCCAGCAACGCGACGGCGCAGGAGTTGATGGGGCTGCCGGCGAACGGCGGCCGCGGCCGCGTGCTCGGCGACCTCGTGCCGTGGCCCGAACTGCAGGACGCGCTGGCCGCGCTGCGCCGCGGCGGCGCCGGCGAGGCGGTCGAGTTCGAGGTCGCCGGCGCAGAACGTGCGCTGGTGGTGCGCGTGCTCGGCCTCGGCGAACTCGGCGGCGTCGTGGCGGTCGACGACCAGAGCCGCATCAAGCGCCTCGAATCGCTGCGGCGCGATTTCGTCGCCAACGTCTCGCACGAACTGAAGACCCCGCTCGCGGCGATCCTCGGTTTCGTGTCGACGCTGCTGGAGGACCCAGAGACGCCGGCGGCGACGCGACAGCGGTTCCTCGAGCGCATCGCGGGGCAGACCGAGCGGCTCAGCGCGCTGGTCGCCGACCTGCTGACGCTGTCGCGCCTCGACGAGCCGGCGGGACTGCCGGCCGCCGCGGACCCGTGCGACCTCGGGGCCGTCGTGCGTGAGACGGTGCGCGACCTGTCGCCGCTGGCGGCGCAGCGGCAGCTGCTGCTCGCCGCGGAGATCGGTGGCGATCCCGCCTGGGTGCGCGCGGACGCCGAGGCGCTGCGGCAGGTGGTCGGCAACCTCGTCGACAACGCCCTGAAGTACACGCCGGCCGGCGGCAAGGTGACGGTCCGGCTCGCCAGGCGCTCCGGCGCGGTGCGGCTCGAGGTCCAGGACAGCGGCATCGGGCTGTCGGCGGCGGACCAGGAGCGCGTGTTCGAGCGCTTCTACCGCGTCGACCGCGCGCGCTCGCGCGACGTCGGCGGCACCGGGCTCGGGCTCGCGATCGTCAAGAACACCGTGCGGCGCCTCGGCGGCGCGGTCGGCGTGCAGAGCGCGCTCGGCGTGGGCAGCACGTTCTGGGTCGAACTGCCTGCGCAGGCCCGGCCGGGCGGCGCGGCCCTGCCGTGAGCCGGACGGCTACTGGATCACGCCGCCGCGCGCCGCGAACTCGGCGCCCTTCTGCGCGAGGCCGCGCCGCGCGTAGTCCCGCACTTCCTCGGTGATCTTCATCGAGCAGAAGCGCGGGCCGCACATCGAGCAGAAGTGCGCCACCTTGGCGCCGTCCTGCGGCAGCGTCGCGTCGTGGTAGGCGCGCGCGGTCTCCGGGTCCAGCGGGGAACTGGTCGTTCCAGCGGAAGGCGAAACGCGCCCGGCTCAGCGCGTCGTCGCGCGCCTGCGCGCCGGGATGGCCCTTCGCGAGGTCGGCCGCGTGCGCGGCGATCTTGTAGGTGATCACGCCCTGCTTGACGTCCTCGCGGTTCGGCAGGCCGAGGTGCTCCTTGGGCGTCACGTAACACAGCAGCGCCGTACCCATGCTGCCGATCATCGCCGCGCCGATGCCCGACGTGATGTGGTCGTAGCCGGGCGCCACGTCGGTGACCAGGGGACCGAGCGTGTAGAAGGGCGCCTCGCGGCAGGT
This sequence comes from Planctomycetota bacterium, assembly GCA_016873195.1. Lineage (GTDB taxonomy): Bacteria > Planctomycetota > UBA1135 > UBA1135 > UBA2386 > VGXW01. The sequence continues at coordinate 8,796 of VGXW01000174.1, forward strand.
GCGCAGCTGCCGGTCCATGTTCTCGCGGATCAGGTGCATCGGCACGTGGCCGGGCCCTTCGATCATCGTCTGCACGTCGTGCTGCCAGGCGACCTGGGTCAGTTCCCCGAGCGTCTCGAGTTCGGCGAACTGCGCGTCGTCGTTCGCGTCGCGCACGCAGCCGGGCCGCAGCCCGTCGCCGAGCGAGAAGCTGACGTCGTACTTCTGCATGACCTTGCAGATGTCGGCGAAGCCCGTGTAGAGGAAGTTCTCCTCGTGGTGGTGCAGGCACCACTTCGCCAGGATCGCGCCGCCGCGCGAGACGATGCCCGTGGTGCGGCCCGCGGTCAGCGGCACGTAGCGCAGCAGCACGCCGGCGTGCACGGTGAAGTAGTCGACGCCCTGCGCGGCCTGCTCCTCGATGACCTCGAGGTAGAGGTCGAGGTCCAGGTCCTCGACCTTGCCCTTGACGCGCTCGAGCGCCTCGTAGATCGGCACGGTGCCGATCGGCACGGGGCTGTTGCGCAGGAGCCACTCGCGCGTCTCGCGCAGGTTCTGCCCGGTGCTGAGGTCCATCACCGTGTCGGCGCCCCAGCGGATCGACCACTGCAGCTTCTCGACCTCCTCGGCGATCGAACTGCCGAGGGCCGAGTTGCCGATGTTGCTGTTGATCTTCACCAGGAAGTTGCGGCCGATGACCATCGGCTCCAGCTCCGGGTGGTTGCGGTTGGCCGGGATGATCGCGCGGCCGCGCGCCACCTCGCTGCGCACGAACTCGGGGTCGACGTTCTCGCGGATCGCGCAGAACCGCATCTCCTCGGTGACGATGCCGCGCCGGGCGTAGTGCATCTGCGAGAAGTTCGTGTCGCCGCGGGCGACCCGCGCGTCGATCCACGGCTGGCGCCGCCGCGGCAGCCCGGAACGGGGGTCGTGGCCCTGCGGTCCCGTGGTGTCGTAGACGCGCAGCGTCTCGCCGTCGGCCAGCCGGATCTCGCGCTGCGGCACGTGGAGGTCACCGACCTCGATCTTCGCGGAACCGGGGAACGACTCGGAGAGCGGCCGGAGGCCGCGGCTGCTGGAGTTCGTCATGGCTGCTGTTTCCTACGCCGGCATGATCCGGATCAGGTTCCAGGGGTGCATCTCAGCCCGCAACGAGGCAGGCGCCCCCAAGCAGTGAGAGGTCTCAGGATCGGCCAACGGCGGCCGCAACGCAAGCTCCGGGTCGCTCCGCGTCACCGGCGGCGGTCCGGCGGATCGCCCGGCAGCGGCTGCCACGGCGGGGGCTGCTGCGGCGCCGGCTGTTCCGGCGGCGCCGCCGGCCCGGCCGGCTGCGCCGGCGCGGCCGGCGCCTGCAGCGGCGTCAGCTCGAACACGCGCCGCAGGTCGTCGGGCACCGAGCTGCCCAGCGAGTCGATCGCGCCCTTCGACAGCCGCAGCGCGTGCGACGCTTCGGCGGCCAGCGCGAGCTGGCTCCTGGGGAAGAACATGTGCACGACGAACAGCCCGAACAGCACGATGCAGGCGCCCGTCGCGACGCCGAGCACGCCGCCGCCGAGCCGGTCGAAGAAGCCGAGTCCGACCTGCTTCGCCAGCTTCTGCACGACCCC
>VGXW01000175.1 GCA_016873195.1 Planctomycetota bacterium
CAAACGCTCGACGCGGCGAGCCTCGTCTGGCGCGAGGGCCTCGCCGAGTGGACCCCCCTCGGCAAGGTCGCGGCCGAGATCGGCGATCTGCCGGCCTGAACGCGGCACGGCTATGCTCGGCGACCTTTCCCGATCCCGCAGGCCATGAACGAACTCGAGTTGCAGCTGCTGATCCAGGGCGTCGCCGCCGTCGTGTTCGGCGCCATCTGCGCCGCCATGGCGCCCGGCCGCGGCCGCAGCGCCGCCGGCTGGTTCTTCCTCGGCTTCTTCTTCAACTGCGTCGCGCTGGTGACTATGCTCGTGATCCCGAACCTCAAGCTCGAGCAGGAGAAGAGCCGGCGCCGCCTCGAGGAGACGCGCAAGCTGCGCGAGCAGATCAAGAAGGAACGCCAGGTCGCGGACGAGCGCCACGTAGGGCACGGCCAGCGGCTGACCGTGCACGACCGGGCGCTCGGCGTCGACACCGCGCCGGGCGAGCGCGCGTTGCCGCCGCCGCTGCCCGCGCCGCAGCAGCCGGCCACGTGGTTCTACGCGGTCGGCACCGAACGCCGCGGTCCGGTCACGGCCGACGAACTGCGGCAGCTCTGGCTCGACCAGCAGATTCCCGACAGCACGCTCGTCTGGTGCGACGGCATGGCGCAGTGGCAGCCGATCGGCGCGGTGGCGGACCTGCTCGGTGGCGACCGTGGCTGACCCCGCGCCCGAGCCGGCCGAGACGACGGCCGGCGAAGCGACCACGGCGGGCGACGCGCCGCGCTTCGTGACCCTCGACGGCATCCTCGAAGGCCGCATCGGCGACGCCGCGGCGCTCGCGCGCGCGGCCCACGCGCTCGACGGACTCGGCGTCGGCCCGTTCCGCTTCGACCGCGACGGCGGCCGCTTCTCGCTGTTGCCCGAGAACGTGCGCCGGCCGGGTGCCGGCTTCGACCGCGAACGGCAGGAACGGCTGCTGCAGCTGCTGCGCGACGTGGCCGCCGCCGCGCGCGGGCCCGTCGAGTCGACGCTGCGCTGCACGATGGTGTTCGAGGCCGAGTGCGCCGAGACGCTGTTCCGCGCCGCGGCACCGCCGCCGGCGGGCCCCGGCATCGAGCCGCTGACGCGCGTGCGCCCGCTGCGCGCCGAGGACCAGCCCGTCGCGCTGCCGCCGCGGCCGCCGCTGCGCCAGCTGCTCGGCCGGCGCGAGGTGCTGTTCGTGCTGCCGCTGCTGCTGATCGTGTTCGGCCTGTTCGCGTGGCGCTCGGGCCTGGTCGACCGGCTGCTCGCCGCGAGCGCGCAGGGCCTCGCCGTCGACACGGCGAACTTCGACGACCTGCTCGCGGCCGAGGTCGAGGGCCGGTTCGGCAACTACGTCGTGACGATCCGCCGCGGGCCGGGCCACCCCGCCGACGGCGCTGGCTGGGAACGGCGCGCCGCCGCCGCGGCCACCGAGGCGCAGCGCGTGCGCGACCTCGTCGTGCGCGACGGGCAGGACGTCTACGTGCAGCTGCGCGACGCGCAGAACAACGTGCTGGCCCGCAATCGCGTGAGCCTGCGCCCGCTGGTCGCGAGCGCCGACGGGGTGGCCAAGGTGGACCTGCCGGGGCGGATCACGGCGAGCCGCGTGACGCTGACCATCGACGACCAGCGCTGAGCTACCGTACGCCGCAACGCGGCGTCTCACCAACCGACGAAACACACCATTGACGCCGCTGCGGCGTTTCCTTGGAAGAGCATGGACGAGCCCGATCCGCAGTCGCTGCCGGCCGTGCGCCAGTGGCCGCACAACGAAGTGCTCGACCCGGCCCGCGCGATCGCCGTCGCCTGCCCCGCTTGCGCCGCGCAGTGGCGCGTGCACGAGGACATGGCCGGGTTCCGCCTGCGCTGCGAGTGCGGCACCTGGATCGCGATGCCGCCGAAGGTGCCCGATCCGGCGCCGCCGCAGCCGCTGGCTCCGCTGGAGCCCGCGGAACCGCCGGCCGTGCTGCAGCCCGACGAACGGGGCCTGCTCGTGGTGCCGGCCGCGCGCGGCGAGGTCACCGACCAGGAGATGCCGGTCCACCTGCCGTTGGCACCGGCCTCGGTGCTGCACGGCAACGTGCGCACACAGCAGCGCTGGACCAACGCGGCGTTCCTCGAACTGGCGCTGCTGATGGCCGCGTTCCTGCTGCCGCACCTGCTCGCCGACCTCTTGCTGGAGGGCGAAGCGCGCGCGCTGGCGCTGCCGTTCGTGTCGATGGCGACCGGCGTCGTCGTCGTGCTGATCGCCGCGGCCACGAGCCCCTACGCGTTCCGCGGCCTGTGCGGCGCCCCACCGCGCCACTTCGCCGAGGCGACGGTCGCGGCGGCCGCCGCCGCCGCGCTGGCCTTCGGCTGGATGAGCGTGGTCGACGTGCACGACGAGGGCGGGGCGATGCTGCGCGGCATCCGCGACAGCCTCGGCGTGCCGTGGTCGCTGTTCGTGATCGCCGTCTGTCCCGCGCTGTTCGAGGAACTCGCGTTCCGCGGCGCGGTGCAGGGCCGCCTGCTCGCGCTGCTCGGCCGCTACCAGGGCCTGCTCGCGACCGGCGTCGCGTTCGGCCTGTGCCACGGCGTCAGCGCGGCGCTGCCGTTCCACGTCGGCCTCGGCGTCTACTTCGGCTGGCTGCGCGAACGCGCCGCGAGCCTGCTGCCGGGCATGCTCGCGCACGGGCTCTACAACGGCGCGATCGTGCTGTGCAGTTGACCCGGGCGGGCTCGGCTAAACTGCGCGGCCTCATGTCACGCACGTCGTTGCTGCTCTGCGCCGGCGCCGCCGCGGCGGCGCTGCACGCGCAGCAGCCCGTCTGGACCCGGGGCACGCCCTTCCCGCCCGCCGGCACGCCGAGCCTGTGCTTCGACGAACGCCGCGAACGCGCCGTGCTCGTGCTCGCGGACCAGACGTGGCAGTTCGACGGCGCTGCGTGGACGCTCGGGTCGGCACAGCACGCGCCCGGCGACCGCGGCTGGCCCGCGCTCGCCTTCGACCGCGGGCGCGGCGCGACGTGGTTGTTCGGCGGCTACCTCTGGTCGCTGGCGGGCAGCGCCCCGCAGAACGACCTGTGGACCTGGGACGGCACGGCGTGGACCGCGGTCACGGCCCCCGCCGCCCCGCGCCCCGCGCCGCGCTACGACGTGCCGCTCGTGCACGACACGGCGCGCGACCGGCTCGTGCTCTACGGCGGCCGCACCGCGGGCGGCTACGCGAACGACACGTGGGAGTTCGACGGTGCTGCGTGGACGCAGGCCTCGCCCACGTCCACGCCGACGTCACGCTACGCCCACGAGATGGTCTACGACCTCGCGCGCGGCGTCACCGTGCTGTTCGGCGGCCTCGATGCGACGCTCGCGAACGCCCTCGCCGAGACCTGGGAGTGGAACGGCACCGACTGGACGCTGCGCACGCCCGCGTCGAGTCCGTCGCCGCGCTACGCAGCGGGCCTCGCCTACGACCAGCGCAACGCGCGCGTGCTGCTGCACGGCGGCCGCAACGGCTCGACCTACCCGAACGACACCTGGGCCTACGACGGCAGCACCTGGACTCCGTTGCCGACCGGCGGCACCGCCGCGCCCACCGAGGTGCCGACGCGGCTGTGTTTCGATCCGGCGCGCGCCGAGGCGATCACGGCTCGCAGTCGCGCCGGCGGCCTCTCGACCTGGGCGTTCGACGGCACCTCGTGGCGCTCCGTGGTGCAGGATCCGCATCCGGGCCCGCGCGACCACCACGCGCTCGCCTACGACCCGGCGCGCTCCGCCGGCGTGATGTTCGGCGGCGGCCTCGGCGGCTTCGGCCTCGGCTACTACCACGACACCTGGGAGTACCGCGGCGGCACCTGGCGGCGCGTGCCCACGGCGACGCTGCCACCCGCGCGCGAGGATCCGGGGCTCGCCTACGACCCGGTCAACGCGGCCCTGCTGCTGTTCGGCGGTGCCGGCACGTTCAGCAGCGACCTGTGGCTCTTCGACGGCACCGACTGGACCGCGCGCCATCCGGCCGTGCTGCCGCCGCCGCGCGTCCGCCACGCGATGGCGACCGACACCGCGCGCAATCGTGTCGTGCTGTTCGGCGGGGGCAGTGGGTTCGTGCTGCTCGGCGACACGTGGGAGTGGAACGGCGCCGTGTGGAGCCAGCGGCAGCCCACGAACGCGCCCTCGCCGCGTGCTTCGGCCGGCATGACCTATGACGCGGTGCGCCAGCGCACCGTGCTCTACGGCGGCGGCGACCTGACCTACGGCCCGCCGCGGACCGATCACTGGGAATGGGACGGCACTTCGTGGACCCTGCGCAGCGCGAGCGCCGCGCCCGGCCGGCGCGCGGCGCCCGGTCTCGCCTTCGATGCGCACCGCGGTGCGGTGCTGCTCCACGGCGGCTACGACACCATGTTCAGCCTGCCGCTGCCGCGCAACGACCTGTGGCTCTGGGACGGCATATCGTGGACGGCGCAGGCGGTGGCGTCGCCGCCGCCGACGCGCCAGCACGGTCCGCTGTTCTTCGACACGGGGATCGCGCGCACGGTGCTGTTCAGCGGCGACCTGCGCAGCGACGAGTGGTTGCTGGGACCGGCGTCGGCGGCGGCCGTGACCGGCTACGGCGCGGGCTGCCCCGGCGCGTTCGGCCTGCCGCACCTGCGCGCGCGCGGCCTGCCGGTGCAGGGCAACCGCTGGTTCGGCTTCGAACTCTCGTCGCTGGCGCCCGGCGCGTTCGCCGTGCTCGGCGTGTCGACCGTGCCGCAGAACGTGCCGCTCGGCGGCGGCTGCGCCGTGCTGGTCGACGGGCCGCTGTGGTGGTGGGGACTGGCCGATCCGCGCGGTCACCGCGAGTTCGACCTGCCGATCCCGGACACGCCGGCCGTGCGCGGTGCGGCGCTGTTCGCGCAGGCGGCCGCGCTCGATCCGCGCGGCGCGTTCGCGGGGCTGTTGGTGGCGAGCGGCGGGCTGCGGGTCGGTCTCGACCGGTGAGCGCGGGGACGCTGCGGCGCTCAGTTGCCGACGACCACCGTCGCCGCGTTGGTCATCAGTGTCGGCATTCGCCTGCCGGCCGTCGAAGGGTGCCGGGCCGCGCCACGGCGGGCGCGGTGGTTCCATCCTGGCGCAGGGCCCCGGTGGCAACGAGTCGATGCGGGCCGGCGAACGAAGTTCGGCAACCCACCGTTCCGGCAGGCCCCCCGCCGCGCAGCTCGCGCGTGTCCCCGCGGCCCCGCCGTGGCAGGATGCGCACCGATGCCGCCCGCCACCGCCGTCCCGCGCCAGCCCTGGCCGCTCTGCGCGCTCGCGGCGTCGTTCGCCGCTGCGGCCGTGCTCGCCGCGGCGTGGATCAGCGACGACGGGCTGATCACCTTCCGCACCGCCGAGAACCTCGCCGCCGGCGAGGGCATGCGCTGGAACGTGCTCGACCGCACGCAGACGGCGACCCACCCGCTGTGGATCCTGCTGCTGGCCGCGGCGCGGCTGTGCACCGGCGAGCTCTATCACGGTGCGATCGGCCTCGGCGTCGCCGGCAGCTCGCTCGCGGTGCTGCTGCTCGTGCGCGCGGCCCCGCGCGGCTGGGCGACGTTCACCGTGCTGTGCCTCGGCGCGCTCGGCTCGCGCGCGTTCGTCGTCTACGGCACCGGCGGCCTCGAGAACCCGCTCTCGAGCCTGCTCGTCGCCGCGTTCGCGCTCGCGTGGTTCGCGCTGCCGCCAGGGCCAGCGCGGTTCGCGCGGCTCGCGCTGTGCGGCGGCCTGCTCGTGCTCGCGCGCCAGGACCTCGCGCTGCTCGTCGCGCCGTGTCTGCTCGCGGCCTGCCGCAGCCTCGGCTTCCGCCCGATGCTGCGCGCGCTGTGGCTCGGTGCCCTGCTGGTCGGCGCCTGGTACCTGTTCGCGCTCGTCTACTACGGCACCGTGATCCCCACGCCCGGTTACGGCAAGGTGGTCGCCGCCGACGTGCCGCGCGGCGAACTGCTCGCGCAGGGGTTCTGGTACTGCGTCGACCTCGTGCGGCGCGACCCCGTCACGGCACTCGTGCTACTCGGCGGCCTTGCGGCCAGCGCGCGGTCCGGCCGCCGCCTCCGGGCACCCGCCGTGGGCCTGCTGCTGCAGCTCGCCTACACCCTGTGGGTCGGCGGCGACTTCATGTCGGGCCGGTTCTTCACGGCGGCGTTCGTGCTCGCGCTCGGCTCGGTCGCCAGCGCGCTGCCGGCGCGCGGGGGCTGGCCGGCGGCCGCCGTGCTCGGCGTCGCGGCCGTAGCCACGGGGCTGCCGCCGTGGACGCGCCCCACGCCGTCGCCAGCCGACTACGGCATCTTCCACGGCATCGGCGACGAACGCGCCTACTACGCCGAGGTCCTCGGGCTGTGGAGCGAGAAGCGCCCGCCGTTCACCTACGGCATGCACGGCGCACCCTTCGCCGGGCGCGCGCGGCCGCCCGTCGTGCTGACGCACGCGGCGGGCGTGCCGAGCTACCTGAACGGCCCGCACGTGCACCTCGTCGATCCGTTCCTGTGCGACCCGCTGCTGATGCGCCTGCCGCTGCAGGACCCGGCGCGCTGGCGCATCGGCCACTTCAAGCGCCGCGTGCCCGAGGGCTACCTCGAGACGCTCGCGCGCGGCGCGAACCGCATCCGCAACCCGGCGCTGGCGCGTTACTGGGACGCACTCGAGGTGCTGCTGCGCGCGCCGCTGTTCTCGGCCGAACGGTGGCGCGTGCTGTGGGGCTTCCAGTGCGGCGACTACGAACCGCTGCTGCGGCAGTTCGTCGCGCAGGACTACCGGCGTCCCCCGCGCATCGAGGTCGACGCCGCGGAACTGCCGCGCGGACTGTCCGCCGGTTGCCATTGGTACGACGCCGACTCGGTGGTCGTGCGCGAGGGCGGCCTGCGGCTGCGCCTCGGGGCCGCGCGCGGGCGCACGCTGCGGCTGCTCGTCGACGGCGGCGGCGCCGGCGAACTCGTGTTCGCGCGAGCCGGCCAGGAACTCGCGCGCACGAGGTTCCGCATCGCCGCGGACCTGCCCGGCGGCGCGCGCTGGCACGACTTCGAGTTGCCCACGGCGGCGACCGGGTGCGACGCCGTCGACGTGCTGCCGCGGCTCGACGTGCCGGACGACGCCGCGGTGCTGATCGTGCTCGAGGTGTTCGCTGTGCTCGGCTGCGAACTGCGGGACTGAGGCCGCCAGATCGCGACCGCCTGCCGCCTACAGCTCGATCACGATCCGGTGCCGGCCCGGCGGCACCACGACCGCGTGGAACGGGCCGTTCGCGGCGATCGCCGGCACCGGCACGCCGTCGACCAGCACGCGGAACCGCGTCGGATCGACGGGCACCGGCGAGTGCACCAGCAGCAGGCCCAGGCGCCCGACCGTCACCTCGAGGCTCGGCCGCGGGAACGGCACGAAGCTCGTGATCGCGTCCGTGCCGGGGCCGGGCCGCAGCTGCGGATCCTGCGCCACCAGCGCGCGCGCCACCGGCGCGAAGTCGGCCCGCGCGGTGCGTTCGGCCATCTGCGCGGCCGGCACGACCTCGTAGGCCTCGGCGAACGCGAACATCGGCACCGGCACGAGTCCACCGAAGAACTGCCCGCGCGGCACGATCGCGAAGGTGCGCGCCGCATGGTCGAAGCGCGCGAAGCGCACGCCCGGCCCGTCGTCGGGCACCGGCGCGAAGGACACGGCGAAGGGCGGCCTCGGCATCACGACGGGGGATGCGACCTCGATGCGCATGCCCGCGGCCACGTCGAGCATCGCGCTCCAGCCGTTCGCGAGTTCCGGCGGCACGAAGTCCACCACGAGCCGCTCGACGCCGCCCAGCGCGCCGCGGCTCCAGTCGAGTCCGCGGCGGCACCCGGCGGCCAACGCCGTCTGCCCGCCCATCGCCGCCGCGTGCCGGGCGAGGTTGCTCGCGCCGAGGGCCGCGAGGACGAGCAGCCAGGCGACCGCGAGCCAACGCCGCCGGCGCCACGGTGCGGCGACGAGCACGGCGAGGGCGGTCGCCAGCACGAGCAGGAACTGGTAGCCGAGGCGCTCGGCCCACACGACCAGCGCGTGCGGAAACAGCGCGAGCGGCACCCATACGACCAGGGCGCGGGCTGCGCCGGCCGTCGAGGCGAACGCCGCCAGCCACAGCGCTCCCGCGCCCGCGAGCATGACCGCGTCACTGCCGGCGATCCCCGTCAGGTGCCGCAGGTGCTCGGCCACGGCGCGGGCGCCCGCCGCCAGCAAGGTGCCGGACTCCGTTCCGGGCCCGCCGCGGCCGTGCAGCAGCCAGAAGTGCGCCGCGGTGAGCGCGGCGAACGGCAGCGCGGCGGCGAGGGCGGTCCGGAGCCGCCGCCCCGCCGGGAGGTCCGCGCGCAGCAGCAGTTCCGCGGCGAACGCGAGCGGCGCGAGCACGTAGGCGAACTCGCGGAAGCACAGCGAGATCGCCGCAAGCCCGATCGCCCACCGCCGCGGCCCGCGCACCCGCCGCTCGGCCGCGATGATCAGCAGGCCGCCCGCCACGAGCGCCGTCGCCGCCGCGGGCAGCACGTTGAACGCCGCCGCGATCCACATCACGCCTTCCGCCGCCGGCGCGAACGCGGTCACCAGTGCTGCGCCGGCGAACGCGGCGAGCCGCGAGCCGCCGAGCCGGAACGCGAGCCAGTAGACGAGCAACGCGTTGCCGAGGTGCATGGCCACGGCGAGCAGCACGTAGGGCCGCGGTTCGGCGCCGAACCAGCCGAAGCAGAGGTCGAACAGCGCGAGCCAACCGGGGCGCCAGTAGACGCGCGTCGCGTCGCCCGGGGCGAGAGCCTCGCGCGGCGCCGTCACGAGTTCCCACAGCGAGTGGTCCCTGGCCTGCCGCAGCAGGGACCAGTCGTCCGTGAAGAAGCCCTGGCCGAGGTGCGGCGCGAACAGCAAGGCGCCGAGGCCGAGCACGGCGAGCACGGCCACGAGGTGGCCCCACCGGTGGGCAACAGCAGGGGGATCGGCGGCCATGCGGGAGAACGGCCCGGGCACGGGGGCCGGCGGCGCGATGGGACAGCAACGCGGCTGGCGCCGCAACGGCCAGCGGCATCGGTCGGTCCGTCCTGTTACTGTGGAGCGCCAACATCCACACCTCGCCAACGGCGCGATTGCGCGCTGGCAGGGGGGTTGACTGCGGCGCGCGGGAGTCAGAGAGTGACCCCCGCTCCTGAACAAGGAGCCCAGCCGGCCACCAACGTCGGTGGCCGTCCGGGGTGCACCGGGCCTGGTGGCCCGCGCACTGTTGGTTCCCCTTGTCACTCAGCCTGCCGACACCATGCGTACCTTCACCCTAGCGGCTCTGCCGCTTCTTCTCACCGCGCTCACTGCGCAGTCCCCGCTGATCTACAGCAGCGGCCCGCTGATCACCGAGCCGCACCCCATTTCCGGGATGAGCAGCCGGCTCCAGTCGGGCGCCCCGCCCGCAGGGCTCAACATGAACGTGCTCGGCTTCGGCGCCCAGCAGGCGTCCGGCAACGCGCTCGCGGACGCCTTCTCGGTCTCCGGCGTCATGATCATCGACGCCATCGAGATCTTCGGTTATGCGACCAACGCGCCTACTTCGCCGTCCCCGGTCACGGGCGTCTACGTCGAGATCAGCTCCACGGACCCCGCGGTCGCCATCACCCCGGTCACCAACAGCCCGGGCTTCGCCAACAACCAGATCGCCAACACGGTCCATGGCTGGTCGAACATCTGGCGCGTGACCACGACCACGCTCTCGGCGCAAAACCGGGCGGTCATGAGCATGCGGGTCAACCTCCCCACCGCCGCGCCGATCATCCTGAACCAGGGCACCTACTGGCTGCTCTTCAACTACACGGGCGTGAACTTCACCCCGCCCGTGACGGTGATGGGCTCCAATCGCATGACCACGACCCCGAACACCGCCAGGCAGCGCGTCGGCGCGGCCGGCCTGTGGAACCCGCTGTTCGACGCCGGCAACCCCGCGCAGACGCCGCCGCTCGAGACCGCGATGCCGTTCAACTTCTACGGCGTGTCGCCGCCACAGCTCGGCTCGATCACGAACGTCGTCCCGGCGAACTGCGGCCTGGCGACGATCGCCGTGTCGGGCAACCCCGTCCCGGGCGGCTTCCTGCGCTCGCTGATCACGCCGTCGAACAACGGCCTCGCGCTGACCGGCTACGGGTTCTTGCCCATCGTCACGCCCTTCTGCGGCTGCAGCTTCGGCCACGAATGGGGCGTGATCGTGGTCGGCGCGGACCTCCGCGTCGACATCCCGCAGGATCCGACGTTCGTCGGCCTGGGGATCCGCGTGCAGGGCGTCGAGTTCGGCGGCCTCGGCGGCTGCCCGAACCCGCCGTTCTCGGCCACGGACACCTGGCTGTTCCAGCTCTG
>VGXW01000176.1 GCA_016873195.1 Planctomycetota bacterium
TCGTGCCCGCGGTATTCCGCGGACCAACCCGCCGGTGTGATCGCGAACGACTTCGGATCGAGCGCGCCGAGCAGCAGGTAGGGCGGCAGGTCGTCGGCCGTGCGCACGTTTGCGGGCGCGAACGACTCGAACGGGAAGGGCCGCCGCGCCGGGACGTGGTGCAGCAGCGGGATCGTGGCAGCAAGCGCGGCCTCCCGCGCGGAATCGTCTTGCGGATGCATCGTTGCCTCTCGTGGATGCATCCGGAGCGGCGCACGGCGCCGCAGGAGCCTTCGTTCGCCGGGCAGGAGCCCGCGCGCATCGGTCGGACACCGCGCCCGACCAAGCCACCTTGCCGCCCCTCGGCAGGTTGGCCGCCCACCGCTCTCGCGGTGGGCCGTCCAGATGCTGCGCGCAGTTTCGGCCAGCAGGCGCGCGCGGTCAAGGAGTGCGACCCGGCCGCCCACGCCACGGGCGATAGCAGCACGCCGCCCGCCGTGCGAACGGTGACCACCGCCGGCACGGGCCCGAGCCCTGAAGTTCCACCGCAAGGCGCACGCCCCACGCCCATCACACGCGACGAGGCCACTTGCCGCCTCACGCGACTGCGTTAGCGTGACCCGGTTGCGATCCACAGGACCACCATCCCCGCACCCACGGCCCCACCAAGGACCCACCCTCATGCGACTCCTGCCACCAATCATCCTCCTCGCCTGCGCCGGCTCGCTGCTCGCGCAGACCTCCCTGACCCTGCCCGCCGAGTACGGCCCCGCGTGGGGGCGCGGCAGTTCGTCCGCGCTCGGCGGCAACTCGACGCGCACGCAGATGATCTTCGTGCAGCCGTTCCCGCTGAACACCGTGGTGTTCGGCGTCGGCCTGCGTCCGACTGCCGCCACGGCCGATCGCCCATCGTTCACTGCGGACCTCGAGGTCCTCATGTCGAGCACGGCCGCGACGCCGGGCGCGCTGAGCACGACGTTCGCGAACAACGTCGGCAGCGACGAGACGATCGTGCTGCCGCGGCAGATCGTGACCATCCCGGCGATGCGTGCGAACCGCAGCACCGGCCAGTTCGCGATGCTGCAGTTCCCGACTCCGTTCGTGTTCGGCACCAACAACAACCCCAACGTGTGCTTCGAACTGCGCGTCTACGGGCGCTCGGCCGGGGCCACGTGGAGCACCGATCGCGCGTTCGCCTCGGTCTCGGGCCGCGCCGCGACCGCCGGCATCGGCTGCGGCACCGCGACGATCAGCTCCACGTCGACGGGCGGCAGCTACGTGAGCGGAGCCACGGTCAGCGTGACGCTGGCGAACGCGACGACGAACGCGCTGGCGATCCTGCTGCCGACCTTCGACCAGAAGGAGTTCTCGCCCGGCGTCCTGCTGCCGTTCTCGCTGCAGCCGTTCGGCGCGGCGAGCGGCTGCGATGTGCTGGTGAACCCGCAACTCGGCACGCTTGCCTACCTCACCGACGCGACCGGCGCGGCGGCAAACGCGTTCACGGTCCCCGCGGGCTTCGGCCGGTTCGGCATCGGCTGGCAGTGGGTCTACTACGTGCCGCCGACGGCCGGCAACACGCTGGGCTTCGCGACGACCGCGAGCCGGGCGACGTGGATCGGCCCCGAGGTCGTCGTGCCGAACGCGCAGTACGTCTGGGACCTGTCCAACGTGAACGCCGTGACCGGCAACGCGACGACCGACTCGGTGCCGGTCGTGCAGTTCTTGATCCAGTAGCCGCGCACCCGTCGCGAGCGGCAGACTGGAGCCTGCAACGGCCCGGCCCGGATTGACGGCCGGGGTCGCGGATCGCGAACGCAGTCCGCCGGCGGCGATCTGATCGCTCTCGGCGCGCGAAGGCCCGGCGCCGGGCCCTGCCGCCGCCGGTCAGAACCGGGGCCGGAACAGCCGGTCGCCGAAGCGGCTGTGCTTGTGCTTCTCCGCGACCTTGCGCGCGAGCGCCATCGCCTCGGTGACCTTCATCAGCACGGCGCCATCGGGCACCGGCAGCCAGATCGTCTGGTCCTCGTTGGCTTCGACGAGCCGATCGAACTCCTCGGTCGTCGCCGCGTCCCTGAGCTTCTCGAGCAGCCGCATGTCGACCAACGCCGATCCCTGCGCCGCGTACTGGCGCATGCGGCCGAGCAGGTCGTCCGTGCTGACCTCGAAGAGATCGGCGAGCTTCACGAGGTCCTCCCCCGTCGGAAAGCGGCTGCCGCTTTCCCAGCGCGACACGGCCGACTCGTGGCAACCGAGATGCCTGGCCACCTGATCCTGGGTGAGTCCGCGCCGGGCGCGCAGTTCGCGCAGTCGCAGGGACAGGTGCGACGCAAGAGGCCGAGGAACAGGTTCTTCGGTGAGTTCGGTCACGGGACTCCAGGAGACGTGCGAGGGGATTCCGTCTCTACGCATGGATTCTCGCGGAAAGTCGGTTGCAGGGGAAGTAGCCCCGAATCGGGGCGGAAAGATCGCCCCGCTCGCATCGGCGATTCGAGGTGGTGCGGCTCTTCGATTTCACGAAACTTGACACTTTGGCAAGTCAAAGTTCTGATCGCCGTTCCACTTGTAGGTCACCCCATCCGCCGAGGAACCCTCCATGCACGACCCGCACCAGTTCCTGCCCTTCGCCTGCCGGGCAGCCGCCCGGATCCTGCACTGCCCGCTGCTCGCCGAGGAGGCGGGCGAGCGCGCGGTGCACCTGCTCACGCTCGCGATGCTCGACGGCACGCCGCCCGCGCACCCGAAGTCCTGGCTGCGGACCGTCGCGCGTCGGTCGGCCTGCCGGCTGCTGCGCTCCGACTGGGTGCGCACGCCGTCGATGCGCCATGACGAGATCACGCGCCGGCAGGCGCCGTTCCGCGCGCCGAGCACGGCGTCGGGCGACGAAGTGCGCGAGACGATGCAGCGCATGCTGTCGCCGCGGCAGTTCCAGGCGCTGGACGCCGCGCTGTCCACGCCCAGCACGCGCGCCGCCGCGCGGCGCTGCGGCATGCAACCGCGCGACTTCCGCCGCTACCTGCGCCGCATCACCAAGATGGCGCGCGACGCGTTCGCGCATCACGACGGGCCGGATCCGTTCGCCGACGATCCCGCCGTGCAGTTCCGCCTGCCGTCGTAGCCGCCTCGCTCGGCACCTGGTGCCTCGCCGCTGGCGATCCGCGGCTCCGCGCGCGATCCTGGGGACCGCCCGCCGCCGTCCCCGACCCAGACCATGCGCATCCTCCCGCTGCCTCTGCTGCTCGCCGGTTCCGGTCTCTGCGCGTCCTCGTGCGCGCAGGACCTCGGCTACACCGACACGCCGTTCCTGCCGAGCGGCTGGCGCGTGCACGACCCCGCGCGCCCGCGGCCGCCGGTGGTCGATCCCGGCCCCGCGCCGGGCGCGCCGGTGCCACCGCCCGCCGACGCGATCGTGTTGTTCGACGGCAAGAGCCTCGATGCGTTCCGCGGCCGCGACGGCGCGGCGAAGTGGGCCGTCGCCGGCGGCTACTTCGAGGCGAACCGCACCGGCGACATCGAGACCGTGGCCGAGTTCGGCGACTGCCAGCTGCACGTCGAATGGGCGACGCCCGTGCCCGCGCGCGGCTCCGGGCAGGGCCGCGGCAACAGCGGCGTGTTCCTGTTCCGCCGCTACGAGATCCAGGTGCTCGACTCGTTCGACAACGCGACCTACGCCGACGGGCAGGCCGCCGCGCTCTACGGCCAGGTGCCGCCGCTCGTCAACGTCTGCCGCCGGCCCGGCGAGTGGCAGACCTACGACGTGGTGTTCCGCGCGCCGCGCTTCGCCGACGACGGCAAGGTCCTGGAGCCCGCGCGCGCGACGGTGATCCACAACGGCGTGCTCGTGCACCACGACCAGGAGATCCTCGGCGAGATGGTGCACCGCCGGCTGCCGGTCTACACGCGCCACGGCCCGAAGGGTCCGATCAAGCTGCAGGACCACGGCGATCCGGTGCGCTTCCGCAACCTCTGGGTCCGCGAACTCGACCTCGACCGCAAGGCCGACGCGGCGCCGGCGCCGAAGTAGCGCAAGCACCACCGCGCGGCGCCGCTCACGCCCGCGCGAGCTCGAGCTCGCCGTGCTCGAGCCAGTAGCGCACGGTCCGCAGCTCGGCGAAGTCCGGCACGTGCACGTGCACCGGCAGGCGCTGCAGGTTCGCCGCGTCGCGCGGGAACGGCGGCGGCGGGTCGGCGGCGAACAGGTCGCCGAGGGTCCGCACGGTGGCGCCGCAGAAGATGCGTTCGGGCGCGCCGAAGCGCTCCCAGCAACTGTGCAGCCGCTCGTTGACCGCGACCAGCAGCCGTCGCCAGTTCTGCAGGCGCAGCCGCGAGCCGTAGCGCGACTTGCCGCGCGTGCGCAGGTGCTTCCCCTGCGCCTTCCCGGAGCCGCGCACGACGTACTTGCGGATCGCGACGTGGTCGACCAGTTCGTCGCCGTCCCAGTAGCCGATCGCCGCGGCGCCGGCCTGCAGCAACAGGACGGCCTGACGTTCCGACGGCCCGGGAAGCCGCGCGAGGTAGTCGCCGGCGGCCTCGCCGGGCGACAGGCGCGGACCGGCCAACGGCACGCGCAGCCGGGTGCCGTCGGGCGCGGCGAAGGCGAAGCCGCGCCGGTCGGCGGCCGCCGCGGGCCAGCGCGCGGCGAACGCCGCGAGCTGTTCGCCGAGGTCGGCGCGGGGGAAGCGCACGGCGCGCCGTTCGTCCACGGTTCCCTCAGCGCACGACCGGCCCCGCGGCGGCCGCGGCGTGCAGCGGCAGCGCCGCGTCGCCCGCGAGACCGAGCCGTTCGTTGATCGCGCGCAGGTGGTGGTCGAGGCCGATCTCCGCGCCGGGCACGAAGCCGGGCACCGTGATCACCTGCACCAAGGCGCCGCCGAGCGCACGGTGCGCGAGCCCGCGCGGCAGGTAGACGAGGTCGCCGGCGCGCAGCGGCAGCGTCGCGAACAGGTGCTCCACCTCGGCGCGCCCGATCGCCCGGCGCTCGATCGCATCGACGCGCGCGGTCGTCAGCAACCGCGCGCCGTCGCGCGTTGCCTGCACGAGGTAGAACTCGTCGAAGCCGCCGTCGCGCGGGTGGTAGTGCGTGAACGAATCGTCGATGCGCACGCGGTGCACGTTGAGGCCGTGGAACGTGTAGGGCCCGTTCGCGGCGCGCCACGTCAGCAGCATGCGGCGGTAGACCGCGCCGTCGGTCGCGCAGCCGCCCGGCGTGTCGGTCAGGCGCGGATCGTGGTCGGGACGGATCGCGCGCGGCAGCAGGGCCGAGGGCGATGCGGGCACGCCGAACACGAGCAGCCCCACCGGCGCGGCGAACGACGCGCGCTCGCCGGGGCCCAGCACCAACGCGTCGCCGGCGCCGACGTCCGCCTGCACGGCCCCCGCCGCGCGCTCGATGCGCACGCGGCCGGCACCGTGCTGCACGAGCCCGATCCGGGCGCCCGCGGCCGGACCGACCTCGCGCGCGGCCGGCAGCCACGCGAGCGAGCAACCCGGATTCGCCGCGGCGAAGGCCTCGGCGATCGCCGCGAACGCGGCCGGATCGCTGCCGTCGAGCCCCGCGCGCAGCGGCGCGGGCGCCGGCGGAGCCGCGCACGCCGCGAGCAGGGCAAGGGCCGCGCCGCGCGCACGACGCAGGTTCGTGATCCGCACGGCCGGCAGGATACCGGAGCCCGCGAAACCCACCAGCGGCGGCCGTATCATCCGCGCCCATGCAACAGCCGGATCCGCGTGCGTGGCGCGTCGCCGTGGTCGGGTCGGGACCGTCGGCCTTCTACACCGCCGAGGCCCTGTTCAAGTCGGGGCAGGCGGCGAGCGTCGACCTCTACGACCGGCTGCCCGTGCCGTTCGGCCTCGTCTGCTTCGGCGTGGCGCCCGACCACCAGAACATCAAGGCGGTCACCAGGGTCTACGACCGCATCGCCGGCAACCCCGGCTTCCGCTTCTTCGGCAACGTGACGATCGGGCGCGACCTGCAGGTCGCCGACCTGCAGGCCTGCTACCACCAGATCGTGTTCGCGTTCGGCTGCGAATCGGGGCAGCCGCTCGGCGTGCCCGGCGACGACCTGCGCGGCGTGCACTCGGCCACCGAGTTCGTCGGCTGGTACAACGGCCACCCCGACCACGCGCAGCGCAGCTACGACCTGCAGCACGCGACGCGCGCGGTCGTCGTCGGCAACGGCAACGTCGCGATCGATGTCGCGCGGATCCTGCTCGCCGATCCCGACGAACTCGCGAAGACCGACATCGCCGAACACGCGCTCGCGGCGCTGCGCGAGAGCCGCGTCCGCGAGGTCGTGCTGCTCGGCCGCCGCGGCCCCGCGCAGGCCGCGTTCTCGCCGAAGGAGATCGAGGAGATCGCCGCGCTGCCCGGCGTCGACGTGCTCGTCGAACCCGCCGAGGCCGCGCTCGACCCGCTCAGCGCAGCCTGGCTCGCCAAGGACGCGCCGCGCAGCGCGCAGCGCAACGTGAAGTTCCTGCAGGAACGCGCCGCCGCGGGGCCGACCGGACGGAGCAAGCGCCTGCGCTGCCGCTTCCTGCTCGCGCCCGCCTCGCTCTGCGGCGAGGCCGGCCGCCTCCGCGCCGTGCGCGCGCAGCGCATGGAGCTCGCCGCCGACGCCGACGGCACGCCGCGGCCGAAACCGCGCGACCAGTTCGAGGAACTGCCCGCCGACCTCGTGTTCGCGGCGATCGGCTACCGCGGCGTGCCGCTGCCCGGCGTGCCGTTCGAGCCGAAGAAGGGCATCGTGCCGAACCAGGACGGCCGCGTGCTCGATCGGCCGGGCGGTGCGGTGCTGCGCGGCCTCTACGCCGCGGGCTGGTGCAAACGCGGCCCCACCGGGCTGATCGGCACCAACAGCGCCTGCGCCAAGGCGACGGTCGAGCTGATGAAGCAGGACCACGCGGCCGGCGCGCTGCTGGCGCCGGTCCGGGCCGACGCGGCCGAGTTGCTGCGCGCGCGCGGCGTCGATGCCGTCGGCTGGGCCGACTGGCAGCGGCTCGATGCGTGGCAGCTCGCCGAGGGCCAGCGCCTCGGCAAGGTGCGCCACAAGCCCGCCTCGGCCGACGCGCTGCTGCGCACGATCCACGAACTGCGCGCGGCGCGGCCCTGAACGCCGGGCCGCTGGAACCGCAACACCTGGCCGCTACCGTGCCGGCGATGCAGCAGCCGTTCGCGGCGTTCGCCAGTTGCCAGCCGGGCCTCGAGCCGCTGCTCGCGGGCGAACTCGCAGCACTCGGCCTGCCGGGCGAGGCCCAGCCGGGCGGCGTCGCCTTCGCGGCCGACGTGCCCGCGCTGCTGCGCGGCTGCCGGTGGCTCGGCACCGCGAGTCACGTGCTGCTGCGGCTCGCGGAGTTTCCGTGCCGCGCGCTCGGCGAACTCGAGCGCAAGGCTGGCCTCCTGCCGTGGCCGCGGTGGCTGCGCGGCGACGTGCCCGCGGCGGTGCATGCGACCGCGCGAAGTTCGCGCGTCTACCACAGTGGCGCGATCGAGCAACGCGTGGCGCGCGCGATCGGCGCCGCGTTCGCGGCCCCGATGCCGGAGCTGGCGCCCGCCGCCGAGACCGCCGCTCGCGTGCACGTGCGCTTCCACCGCGACCGGTGCACGATCTCGCTCGACGCGACGTGCACGCCGCTGCACCGCCGCGGCTACCGGCTCGACGCGGCCAGCGCCCCGCTGCGCGAGGACCTCGCGCACGCGCTGCTGCTGGCGGGCCGGTTCAGCGGCCACGACGCGCTGCTCGACCCGTTCTGCGGCTCGGGCACGATCGCGATCGAGGCCGCGGGTCTCGCGCTCGGCCTTCCGCCCGGCCGCCTGCGCCCGCCGCCGCTCGCGCACCTCGCGCTGTTCGACGCGGGGGCCTGGGCCGCCGAGACCGCGCGCCCGGGCCCGCGCTCGACGCCCGCGCCGGTCGTCGCCAGCGACCGCGACGCCGGCGCGATCGAGGCCGCGCGCGACAACGCCGGACGCGCGGGTGTCGCCGCGGCGATCGAGTTCCACGTTGCGGCGTTCACGGCGCATCCCTGGCTGCAGGATCCAGGCACTGCCCCCGCCCGCGGCCTGCTCGCGACGAACCCGCCGTTCGGCGTGCGGCTCGGCAGGGGCGGCGACCTCGCGCCGCTCTACCAGACGCTCGGCCACCGTGCGGCGAAGCTGCCCGCCGGCTGGCGTTGGGCGGTGCTCGCGCACGACGTGCGGCTCGCGCGGCGCACGGGGCTCCCGCTGCGCGCGGCGTTCACGACGCGGCACGGCGGGCTGTCGGTCACGGCGCTGGCCGGCGCGCCGCCGCCGGGGTAGCGGCTGGGCCCGAGCAGCGCCGGCCGCCGCACGGCCCTGCGCAATCGCACGCAGGCCCGCGGCGCACTCGTTCTGCACGGCCACCGCGAGGCGCTACACTCTGCGTCGCCTGCCCCATCTCGCCCAACGACCCATGCCACGTCTCCACCTCGCCGGGTTGCTGTTCACCGCCCTGCCGCTCGCCCCCGCCGCCGCCCAGGCCGCGATCGTGCATGCCGCCTTCGACAACTTCGTCTACGACAACGGCGTCAGCATGGGCGGCCCGAACCTGCTGCTCGCGATCAAGACGCAGATGCCGGTCACCACGATCGCGACGCGCGTCGAAATCTGGACCGGCGAACAGGCGGGCCCGAACTCGATCGCGATCTGGAGCCACCCCCCCGCCGGCAATCGGCCCCTCGCCGTGCTCGCGAGCGGCACCTGGTCGATGGGCCGCGTGAACGGCTGGCAGGGCGCCTACCTGACGACGCCGCTGCCGCTCAACGCGGGGCAGGACGTGTGGGTCGTCTGGGGCCCGATCAACAATGCGCAATCGTCGGTGCACGGCACGGGTGCCGGCGCGCAGCCCTACCGCGGCAGCTTCAACGGTGGCGCGACCTGGAACGGCCCCTACCAGTCGCTGCAGTGGAAGTTCCGCATCTGGACCGGCACACCGGGGCACTACGAGGTCTACGGCACGGGTTGCCCGGGCGTGCGCGGACTGCCCGATCTCGCCTGGTTCGGCATGCCGATGGCCGGCGGCAGTTTCCAGATCCAGCTCGACCGCGCCGTGCCGGGCAACTTCGCGCTGCTGTCGTTCGGCGAGTCGGACACGAACTCGGGCGGCCAGCAGCTGCCCTACTCGCTCGCACCGTTCGGTGCGCCCTTGTGCTCGGTGCTCGCCTCGCTGCTGGTCACCGTGCTGCAGGCGACCGACCCCGTGACCGGGCAGGCCGTGTTCACGATGACGCTGCCGAACAACCCGTCGCTGGTCGGATTCCGCTTCTACAACCAGTGGTTCTGCCTCGACGCCGCGGCGAACCAACTCGGTCTCACGGTCAGCAACGCGGGCGCGGCGACCGTCGGACTGTGAGCGCGGCGCCCGCGGCTGCACCGGCTGCCGGCCCGCGCCGCACGCCGGCCGGTCAGCGCGCGTGCAGCAGGTTGGCCACCGTGACGAACGTCGCCGAGCCGAGCAGGGCCAGCGTCACGAGCACGGGATCGCCGCAACCACCCGGGCGCGCCGGCCGGCGCGTCGCGAGCCACAGCGGTGCCGGCGCGAGCAGCGCCAGCAGCGCGACGAGGGGGCCGATCCGGCCGCCGAAGAACGCGAGCAGCAGCGGCAGGCTGTGGGCCACCGCGAGCGCGAGCGCGGCTCCTTCCCCGGCGGCGAACTGCCGCCGCCAGACGAGCGACACGGCGGCGACGACGAGCACCACGGCGGGCCCGCCCACCGCCGCCAGCGTCGTCCGATCCGCGACGCCGATCAGCAGCGCGTCGCCGACCAGGCAGATGCAGCCGGCCGCGAGCATGCCGGCGCCGGCGCCGCTCAGCGCCGCCGTGCGCAGCGCGAACCAGCCCGCGCCGATCGCCAGCCAGGCGACCCCGAACTCGACGGCGGCCGTCTCGAACGACCATCCGGAGCGTTGTCCGGCCGACGCGAGCCACGGCACCGCGAGCAGCAGCGCGAGCGCCGGCGGCAGCCCGAGCGCGCGCGGCCACAGCCGCAGGTCGTGCAGCGACCCGAACAGCCCGGCGGCGACCACGCCCCACAAGGTCCACGCGCCGGCGGTTTCCCCGGCCGGGCGCTGCACGAGTTCCCACGGCCACGGCGGCAGCGCGCGCAGCAGCGCGTGCGGCGCCAGCACGGCGGCGGCCATCGCGATCCCGAGCAGGCGCGGACCGAGGACCCCCACCAGCAGGAGCCCCGCGGCGGCCGCCGGCAGCGCGCAGTAGAGGATCCAGTGCAGGATGGTCACCGGCGGAACTCTACGTTTCGCCGCCGGTCCGCGGAACGTTAGCCTCAGTGCTGGGCCGCCCGCGCGCCACCACGAGGACCCGCATGCCGAACCTGCTCCG
>VGXW01000177.1 GCA_016873195.1 Planctomycetota bacterium
CAACGGCCTCGAACTCACTGTCGGCGCGCAGTGACGCGGGGCGCGCGGGGGCCCGCCGCGCGCGCCCGCCGCCGCTACCGCACCGCCATCTCCGCCGCCCTCTGCTCCATGCGCTCGACCATGCGGAACTGCACGCGCGCGCGGTCGAGGTTGTGGTTCTCGCGGTGGACCTTGAAGTAGACGTCGCCGGCGAGGTGGTCGCTCAGGAACCTGAGCCCGATCGTGAAGGTCACGAGCCGCGCCGCGAACGGCATCAGCTCGATCTCCTTCGGCGACAGGAACTGCCGCGTCGCACTCAGGTACCCCTCGACGAGCGCCTTGTAGAGCCCGAGGTCGGTCCCGACCTTGCCGAGGTCGCGTTCGTCCTCGCCGCTGGTCGCCGCCGTGAAGCGCACGAGGTCGCCGAAGTCGTAGAGCGAGTAGCCCGGCATGCACGTGTCGAGGTCGACGATGCAGCGCGCCTTGCCGGTGCCGTCGTCGAACAGCACGTTGTTGAGCTTGGTGTCGCCGTGCACCGTGCGCAGCGGGATGCTGCCCTGCTTCTGCAGCTCCTCGATGACCGACCCCATCGCGCGGCGCGCCGCGACGAAGCGGATCTCGGGCAGGCAGGCGGCGGCGCGGCCGACCGGGTCCTCGGCCAGCGCGTCGTCGAACTGCTGCAGCCGGTGCGGCGTGCTGAAGAACCGCGGCAGCGTCTCGCGCAGCTGCGCCGCGTCGAGGTCGGCGAGCTGGGCCTGGAACCAGCCGAACGCGCGCGCGGCCTCGTAGGCGTGGTCCGGGTTCGTGCAGTGGTCGTGGCTCGTGCAGCCTTCGACGAAACGGTAGGTGCGCCAGGGCCCGGTGCCCGCGACGAGGTAGGAGCGCTGCTCGCGCGTCGGCACGAGCTCGAGGCCCGTGAAGCTCGTCATCGTCGGGTCGCCGTCGACCTTCGCGCGCAGGTGGTTGCTGACGAGCTCGATGTTGTGCATCACCGCCGGGATGTCGTGGAACACCTTCGTGTTCATGCGCTGGTGCAGGTAGCGCTTGTTGCCGCCCTCCTGGCGCCAGGTCGACACGAAGGTGTCGTGGATGTGGCCGCGCTGCAGCGGCAGCACCGACAGCAGGATGCCGCGGATGTCGAAGCGCTCGACCGTGCGGTGCAGCGCCGCCATGCCGAGTTCGCTGTCGCCGGTCATCGCAGCGGCTCCCCGGAGTTCACGTGGAAGTGCAGGTGCTTGCTGTCCTGGTAGCGGCCCAGGTTGGTCAGCACGCGCGCGGCGCCGTGTGCGGATTCGACGGCGGCGGCGACCTGCCGCACGACGGCGAGCAGTTCGTGCAGCAGGTCCTCGCCGGCGGTGCCGAGGTCGGTCAGCGAAGGCACGTGCTGCTTGGGGATCACGACGACGTGCACGGGCCAGAACGGGCGCGTGTGGTGGTAGGCGAGCACGCGCTCGGTCTCGGCCACCCTGGCGACGGGCGTGCGCCCGCTGAGCACCTCGTCGCAGTAGAAGTCGGCCGTCATGCGGCCGGGCATCGGACCGGACGGCGCGGTCGCGGACAAGCGGGTGGGGCGGGTTCGCGGCGGCGGGCGGGGCCGGAGCGCCGGTGGCAACGGGAGGACCGGCCGCCCCGCTGCCTCACCCGCGCAGGAACTCGTTCGCCAGCCGGTCCCAGTCCTCGCCCGCGAGCGCGCGCGCGATGCCCGACACCGGCACGCCGCCGTCCTGCAGCAGCATCCCGAAGCTCGGCGACATGCGTCGCTGCAGCGACAGCTCGCTCGCGGCCATCCAGCGCTGCGCCTCGTCGCTCTGCAGCAGATCCTCGGCGTTCGCCGACCAGCGGGTCGGCCGCACGCGCACGAGCCAGCCCGCGCCGTACGGGTCGCCGTTGACGAGCCCCGGCCGGTCGTGCAGCGCGTCGTTGCGGTGCACGACCACGCCGTCGACGGGCGCCGGCAGGTCGACGGCCTTGCCGCCGACGCGCAGGCTCGCGAGCGGCCGGCCCTGCGCCAGCTGCGCGCCCGCCTGCGGCAGCGCGATCGTGTCCGGCTTGCCGATCAGTTTCTGCGCGAAGTCGTCGAGGCCGATCTCGACGAGGCCGTCGGCGGTCGGCCGGGCCCAGGCGTGGCCCAGGTGGTAGAAGCGCTCGAGCGCGGTCGCGAACCAGCCGGACGGCGTGGTGCCGCCCTTGCCCGCGGGCAGCGGCGTCGCCACCGGGGCCGGCCGGCGCGCGAGCGAGGGCCAGCCGAGCAGCAGCGTCGCCAGGAAGCCGATCACGAGCAGGTACTCGGCGGCCTTGGTCATGAACGGGTCGACAGGCAGCGGGTCGTACATATCAGGCCTCCTTGCGCAGGTGGGTCGGTTCGGCGTTCGACACCGGAGCCACGGTGGTCGCGTGGGCCGGCTCCTCGCGCAGCACCGGCATGCGGTTCACGATCCAACGGAACACCCAGATCTCTGCCGAGATGACCCCGAGCGTCACCACGAACTCCATCCAGGTCGGCACGTAGCGCACCGCTGCGTGCGGCTGCCAGGCGATCACGGAGACGTTGAGCCGGTTCAGGATCACGCCGAGCATCGCCAGCACCGCGGCCCAGCGCGCGAGCGGCGTGCTGCGGTTGCGCCAGGCCAGCGCGAACAGGGCGCACGGCGCGGCGACGAAGCCCACGTTCTCGAGCAGGTACCAGCTGCCCCAGCCGGCGGTCAGGTGCCGCCAGTCCTGGCCGTGCAGGAACACCAGCGCCTGCAGGAACAGGTAGACGAACATGGCGCCAGCACAGATGCGCGACAGGCCGACCACGATGCGTTCTTGCGAGAAGTGGAACGAGGCGCTGGCGCGGTGGTGGAACACGCGGCGGCTGATCGTGCCCTCGAAGATCACCATCGACAGCCCCGCGAACACGCTCGACACCAGGAACTGGATCGGGATGAACTCCGAGTACCAGAGCGGCTGGATCTTGCTCTTCGCCATCAGGAAGAGCGCGCCGAGGCCGGACTGGTGCAGGATCGACAGCGAGATGCCGAGGATCACCGCGCCGAGCGTCATGCGCTCGAGGAACCGCCGCAGGCGCTCGAGGCCGAGCCACTCGGCGATCGCCGGCGAGAACTCGATGAGCTCGGCCAGCATGTAGAGCATGAAGTGCCAGGCGACGAGGAACAGCACCGAGCTGACGCCGAACGAGTTGCCGATGACCGGGTTGATCACGTTCCACGGCCGGCCCAGGTCGAGCACCAGCGCGCCGGCGTAGAACACGTAGGCGAGGAAGCCGTTCAGCACGGTCACGCGCACGATCGGCCGGTAGCGCTCGAGGTTCAGCACGTGGACGAGGAACACCACCACGTAGGCGCCGCCGGCGAACGCGACGCCGGTGACGACGTCGAAGCCGATCCAGAGGCCCCACGGGTAGTCCTGGTTCAGGTTCGTGACCGAGCCGAGCCCGTAGGCGAAGCGGAAGAACAGGATCACCGCGGTCGCCAGCACCAGCGTGGCCGTGATCACGTTGAACGGGGTCAGGATGCGACCGCGCGGGCGCAGCTCCTGCCGCAGGAAGGAGGAGACGCGCGCCAGTTCGGCGCGCGCGGGGGAGATGCTGCGGGTGGCGTCACGCACGGCGGCCTCCGGTGGCGGGGAGCGTGTCGCGGTGCGTGGCCTTGGCGATGCCGAGCAGGAGCGGCGGCACCAGCGTCAGCACGACCGGCACGCCGTAGAGGAACTCCTTCGTGAGGTTCGGGTAGCTCACGTACTCGAGGTCGCCCGGGAAGCCGAGCTTGTCGAACGGCACGGCGGCCAGGTAGAGCCACGAGGTGCCGCCGGCTTCGCGCTCGCCGAAGATGTGCGCGTGGTAGGCGTCCTTCTCGGTGGCGATGCGTTTCCTCGCCTCGAGCAGCAGGTCGGCCCGGCGGCCGAACGTGAGCGCGCCGGCCTCGCAGCCGGCGACGCAGCGCGGTAGCTCGCCGGCGGCCAGCCGGTCGGCGCACAGGTCGCACTTCCTGATGTGGGGGGCGGCGCTGTGGTACTCGAACTTCGGCATGTCGAACGGGCAGCTGACCATGCAGTAGCGGCAGCCCATGCACTTGCCCTTGTCCCAGGTGACCGGGCCGGCATCGTGTTTGTACATCGCGCGCGTCAGGCACGCCGACGCGCAGGCCGGCTGCAGGCAGTGCAGGCACTGGCGCTTCACGAACACCGCGCCGGTGTCGACGCGCGGATCCGCGACCGCGCGGCCGTCGACGACGGTCAGCTGCCGCTCGGTGGTCCGCTCGCGGCAGACGTCCTCGGGCACCGGCAGGCCGTGGCCCTCGGCGCAGACGCGCGTGCAGGTGCGGCAGCCGACGCACTGCGTCGTGTCGACGAGCACGCCGTAGGGGTTGCCTTCGGCCTGGGCCTGGGCGAGAGCGGCGGGCGACAGCGCGAGGCCGGCGCCGCAGACGCCGAGCGCGCGCAGGAAGCCGCGGCGGTCGCAGGCGGAACGGCCCTGGCCCGGGGCGGTCGTCATCGCGGGTCCTCCATGGTGCCGGCGGGGGCTCTTCGGTCGGCGAAGAAGTCGCTGCAGAGGCGCTGCCAGGCTGCGTCGTCGATCTCGCGGTGCAGCTGGCCGACGAGCGGGCCGCCGTCGGCCATCACCACCTGGTGCCCGGGGCCGGTCAGCACCTGCACGAGCCGGTCGACCTCGTTGCGGAACCACGCGCGCGCGCGCCGGCCGAGCTGCATGCGGCCCGCGTCGGCCGTGCCGCCGTCGCCGCGCATGCGCACCATCCAGCCGTCCGCGTAGGGCTCGTCGTTGACGAGCTCGGGGTGCTCGTACAGCGCCTCGTTGCGTCCGACCACCGTGCCGTCGACGGGCGCGCGCACGGTCACGCTGCGGTTGCCGCGGCGCAGCAGCGCGAGCGGCTCACCCTGCCGGAACCGTCGGCCCGGTTCGGGCAGCTCGACGCTCGAGATCGGGCCGAGCGCGGTCGCGACGAGGTCGTCGCTGCCGACCACCAGTTCGCCCCGGCCCTGCCGCGTCCAGGCATGGGCCGGCGACAGGGCGACGTCGGCCGCGAGGCGCAGGCCCTTGTAGTCGAGGTCGGTTCCGCCGAACACGGTCAGCCACTCGCGGAAGCGCGAGCTCAGCGCGAACAGCACGGCGCCGCCCACCAGCAGCGCGATGGCGACCGCGAGCAGCACGAAGCGGCCGACGAAGGCGACCGCCGTGAACAGCGGCAGCAGCACGACGAGCAGGGCAAAGACGGCTCCGACCCGGAGCCAGATCACGAATCGACCAGGCGCGTTGTTCATGGGCCACCTCGATGGGTTCTGGTTCATGCGCCGGCCCTCTTCGCAAGGACCGGGCCGCGGCCGCGCCGGTACCGGCTGGCGGCGCGGATGCGCCCGCGGGACCGGGGCTTCTGGCGGTCGGGGTGGGTTCCGGCCCCGGCCCGGCCCGCCCAAGTTCCCGTGGAATTGCTCAACGGTCCGCTTAGGTCTTCAACGCCGCTGCTCTATCCTCGCCGCTCGTCCGGGATGGCCGCCGCCCCGGAGCGTGAACTCCGCAGCGACCATGAGCACCTGGCGCGGAACCTACGTCCATTCGCTCGGCTTCCGCCTGCTGGCGCCGCTGTTCGGCACCGTCGGCGCGGTGCTGGCCGTCTACGCGCTGCTGAGCCTCGACTCGACGCGCGACCACTTCATGCAGCTCGTGCGCGAGGAGGTGAAGCGCTCGAGCAGGCTGATCCAGAAGGCCACGCACGACGGCATGCTGCTGAACCGCCTCGACGACGTGCAGGCGTCGATCGTGCGCCTCGCCGAGGCTCCCGACGTGGCGGCGATCCGCATCTTCGACAAGAAGGGCGGGATCGTGATGTCCGCGCACCGGCCCGAGATCGGCACCCAGATCGGCATCGAGGTCGAACCCTGCCTGAGCTGCCATGCGAGCGGCGCGCCGATGTCGCGAGCGCACCTCGAGGAGGTCCGGCTGCCGCAGCGCGGCAGCGGGGCGCTGCGCCACCTGACGGTGATCGCCAACGAGCCGGCGTGCGGCGGTGAAGGCTGCCACCCACCCGTCGCCGAACAGCCCGTGCTCGGCGTGCTCGACGTCGAGATGTCGGGGGCGCCGGTCGAGGCGACGGTCGCCTCGGCGCAGCGGCAGCTCGTCTTCGCGACCACGGTGCTGCTGCTGGTGATCGCCTTGGTCGTGGCCGGCTTCGTGCGGCGGCTCGTGCAGAAGCCCGTCGGTCTGTTGCGCGAGGGCACGCAGCGCATCGCCGCGGGCGACCTCACGACGCGCATCGAGGTGCGCGGCCGGCACGAACTCGCGAGCCTCGGCGCGGCGTTCAACCGCATGGCCGAGGACCTCGCCGCGGCGCGGGCCGAACTGCAGCGGTGGTCGCACACGCTCGAGACCAAGGTCGTCGAGAAGACCGAGGAGGTGCGGCGGGCGCAGCGGCAGGTGCTGCACATGGAGAAGATGGCCTCGCTCGGCAAGCTGTCGGCGACCGTCGCGCACGAACTGAACAACCCGCTCGGCGGGATCCTGACCTACGCGCGGCTCGTCGAGCGCGAACTGCGCGAGCAGCCGGTCGATCCGGCCGCGCGCCCGGAACTCGAACGCTACCTCGGCGTGATCCAGAAGGAGTGCGCGCGCTGCGGCGACATCGTCAAGAACCTGCTGCTGTTCGCGCGGCAGCGCGGCGCCGACATGGCGCCGCTCGACGTGCACGAGGTCGTCGACCGCGCGCTGCTGCTGGTGCGGCACCACCTCGAGATCCGCGGCATCCAGGCCCGCGTCGAACGCGGCGCGGACGACGGCCGCCTGGTCGGCGACGCCGCCCAGCTGGAGCAGGCGCTGCTCGCGCTGCTCGTCAACGCCGTCGAGGCGATGGACGTGCCCGGGCAGGACGGCGGCGAACTCACCGTGCGGACCACCGGCACCGCCGACTGGCTGCAGATCGACGTCGCCGACACCGGCGTCGGCATCCCGCCCGACGTGCTGCCGCAGATCTTCGAGCCGTTCTTCTCGACCAAACACGAGGAGAGCGGCGTCGGGCTCGGGCTCGCCGTCGTCTACGGCATCGTGCGGCGCCACGGCGGCAGCATCGACGTCGAGTCGACGGCGGGGCAGGGCACCACCTTCCACCTGCGCCTGCCGCGCCGGCCACCGGCCGCCGCGGAAGGAGGATGAGACATGGAGCAACGGACCGCGAGCATCCTGGTCGTCGACGACGAGTTCTCGGTGCGCGACTCGCTGACGAGCTGGTTCAAGAAGGACGGCTACGACGTGCGCGCCGTCGACAGCGCGGCGGCGGCGCTGCAGGCGCTCGAGCAGCGCAAGTTCGACGTCGGCGTGTTCGACATCAAGATGCCGGGCATGGACGGCATCGAGCTGCAGGACCGCGTGCACCGCATCGACCCGCAGATGGCGGTGATCATGCTGACCGCGTTCGCGTCGGTGGAGACCGCCGTGCAGGCGCTCAAGCAGGGCGCGTTCGACTACGTGACCAAGCCGATCGACCCCGACGAGCTGAGCCACCTGGTGCAGAGGGCGATCGAGCGGCGGCGGCTCGGCGAGGCCAACCAGCAGCTGCGCGCGACGATCGACGAGCTGACCGAGGCCGCCGATGGCGCGATCGTCGGCGAGAGCCCGGCGATCCGGAAGGTGCTGGCGCTGGTCGCCGACGTCGCCCGGACCGAGGCCACGGTGCTGATCCGCGGCGAGAGCGGCACCGGCAAGGAGCTGATCGCGCGCGCGATCCACGCGCAGAGCTCGCGGCGCTACTTCCCGATCATCCCGGTCAACTGCGGCAGCCTGCCCGAGGACCTGCTCGAGAGCGAGCTGTTCGGCCACGAGAGGGGCGCCTTCACCGGCGCGCGCCAGCGGCGCAAGGGCCGCATCGAGATGGCCGACGGCGGCACGCTGTTCCTCGACGAGGTGGGTTCGATCCCGCTCAGGATGCAGGTCGACCTGCTGCGCACGCTCGAGACGCGCGAGTTCACGCGCGTCGGCGGCGCGCGGCCGATCAAGTCGGACTACCGCCCCATCTGCGCGACCAACGAGGACCTCGGGCGCGCGGTCGCCGAGGGGCGCTTCCGCGAGGACTTCTACTACCGCATCGACGTGTTCCCGATCGACGTGCCGCCGCTGCGCGACCGCCGCACGGACATCCCGCTGCTGGTCCGCCACTTCGTCGAGCAGTTCGCCGAGCGCATGGGCAAGCCCGTCGAGGGCGTCACCGACGAGGCGATGGAGCAGCTGCAGGCGTGGAGCTGGCCGGGCAACGTGCGCGAGCTGTCCAACGCGATCGAACGCGCGATGGTCGTCGCGTCGCCGCCGCGCATCTGCGCCGGGGACCTGCCGCTGCGCCGCGCCGCGCCGGCCGCGGCGCCGTGCGGCGACTCGCTGGCCGAGGTCGAGAAGCGCCACGTGCTGGCGGTGCTCGAGCGCACGGGCTGGAACATCACGCGCGCGGCCGAGCTGCTCGAGGTCGACCGCGTGACCGTCTACAACAAGATCAGGAAGTACGGCCTCGCGCAGAAGTAGGCCCGGAGGATCCCGCCCGATGCCGGTGCTGCAGCTCGTGCCGATCCTCAGCGGGCCCGTCGGCGGCCTCGTCGAGCCGCTCGGCCGGCGGCTGGCCACCGTGTTCGGCATGCCGGTCGAGGTGGCGGCGACGCCGATCGACGTCGAGGTCGCCTACGACGGCGTGCGCGGCCAGTACAACTCGCGCTCGCTGCTGGCGCAGCTGCTCGCGCACGCGCCGAAGGCCGCGACGCGCATCCTCGGCCTGACCGGCGTCGACCTCTACGTGCCGGTGCTGACGTTCGTGTTCGGCGAGGCCGAGCTCGACGGGCGCGCCGCGCTGGTGTCCTCGTTTTTGCTCGACAACGAGCTCTACGGCCTGCCGGCGGACGGCGCGCTGCTGTTCGAGCGGCTGGTCAAGGAGGCCGTGCACGAACTCGGCCACACGTTCGGGCTCGTGCACTGCCACCGCGACACCTGCGTGATGACGAGCTCGACCTACGTCGAGGGCATCGACCTGAAGTCGGTGGAGTTCTGCGACCGGTGTCTGCGCGCGGTGCGGCAGAAGCGGGCGCGGCTCGGGGCGTGACGGGGCCCGCTAGACCTTCGGCCCCGCCGCGGCGATCTCGGCCGGGCAGCCGTCCTGGAACTTCTTGAAGTTCTCGACGAAGCGCGCCGCGAGTTGCTTGTAGCGGTTCTGGTAGAGCGCCTTGTCCTGCCACGACTCGGCGGGGCGCAGGATCGAGTCCGGCACGCCGGGGCAGGTCTTCGGCACGCGGAAGCCGAACACCGGGTCGGTCACGTACTCGACGCCGAGCAGCGAGCCGTCGAGTGCGGCGTCGAGCAGCGCGCGCGTGTACTTGATGCTGATGCGGTGGCCGATGCCGTACGGGCCGCCGACCCAGCCCGTGTTGACGAGCCAGCAGGTGGCGCCGTAGCGCTCCATCTTGCGCTTCAGCAGCTCCGCGTACTTGTAGGGGTGGTGGACCATGAACGGCCCGCCGAAGCACGCGCTGAACGTCAGCTGCGGCTCGCGGCCGAGCCCGGCCTCGGTGCCGGCGAGCTTCGACGTGTAGCCGGAGATGAACTGGTAGAGCGCCTGGTTGCCGTCGAGCCGCGCGATCGGCGGCATCACGCCCTGCGCGTCGCAGGTCAGCAGGATCACGTTCTTCGGGTGGCCGGCGCGCTTCTCGGGCACCGCGTTGGAGATGTACTCGAGCGGGTACGAAGCGCGCGTGTTCTCGGTGATCGTGTCGGCGTCGAGGTCGATCAGCCGCGAGATCGGGTCGAAGACCACGTTCTCGAGGATCGTGCCGTACATGTGCGTCGTCGCGTGGATCTCCGGCTCGGCCGTCGGCGACAGGTTGATGACCTTCGCGTAGCAGCCGCCCTCGAAGTTGAACACGCCGTTGTCGCTCCAGCCGTGCTCGTCGTCGCCGATCAGCCGGCGCTTGGGGTCGGCCGACAGCGTGGTCTTGCCGGTGCCCGACAGGCCGAAGAACAGCGCGACGTCGCCCTGTTTGCCGACGTTGGCCGAGCAGTGCATCGGCATCACGCCCTGCAGGGGCATCAGGTGGTTCATCACCGTGAACACCGACTTCTTGATCTCGCCGGCGTAGGCCGTGTTGCCGATGATCGCGACGCGCTGCTCGAAGTTCAGCACGATGAAGGTGTTCGAGGCCGTCGTGTCGATCTGCGGGATGCCCTTGAAGCCCGGTGCGGAGATCACCGTGAACTCCGGCACGCCGCGGCGCAGTTCCTCGTGCGTCGGCGGGTGGATGAACATGTTGCGCGCGAACAGGCTGTGCCAGGCCTTCTCGGTGACGATGCGCA
>VGXW01000178.1 GCA_016873195.1 Planctomycetota bacterium
TAGTGCACCAGGGTGTCGCCGAGATCGAACCCGCCGAACTGGTCGCGCCAGGTCTGGTCGAACAACGCCGTCGGGCCTTGCTTCGCGGTGAGCACGGGCAGGAAGCCGATCGTCGCCTGGTGGCTGCCTTGGTTGTTGGCCTCGGGCTGGCCGCTGCGGTCGACGTCGGCGAGCGTCGCGCGGAACAGCACGTTGCCGTCCTTCGTTTCGCGGGTCCAGCCGGCCGGCGGGGTGTAGGTGACGGCGGCGATCGCCGGACCGGTGGACGGCAACGCCCGCGAACCAGGCGCGCTGCCGGCGGCGGCAGCCGGCGCCGGCGGGCGCGGGCTGCGCCGCGCGAGGCCGTGCGCGCCGAGGTCGAGGTCGGCGAGGGCGACCCCCAACAGTGCTTCGAGCGCGCCGCCGGCGGCCTGGCGCAACTGTGCCTGCTGCTCGTCCCCCTCGACCGACTCGGCCAGGCTCTGCATCAGCAGCGGCACGCCGAGACAGAACTCCCAGAAACGCTGTTTGTCGGCGTCGCGCATCCTGGCGACCTCCGGCACGGCGAGGGTCGCGACGATCTGTGCGTGCACCGCGTCGCTGTGCGCCTGGGGTAGTTCGACGTTGCGCGCAAACTGCCAGAGCTGCACCACGAACAGCGCCGCGGCGGCGCCGACGTCGTTGCCGGCACCTTCGGCGGCCAGCGCCTCGCGCAGGCCCGCGGCGCCGGCGGTCAGGATCTCGACCAGGGCGGCGCGCTGTTCGTCGTCTTCCCCGAGACGTTTGCCGAGTTCCGGCAGCAAGAGCCAGTCCTCGCGCGGCGTGAAGGAGAGTTCCGGCCGCAGCAGGTCCGCCTTCGCGGGCGGCTTCGCCGTGCCCGCCGGTGCGGCGGGCGGCTGCGCGATCTGCGCCATCCTCGCCTTGAGCGGCGAATCGGGCAGCACCGCGGCGGCAGGGCTGGACTGCTGGGTGCGCTGCTGGGCGGAGAGGCCGAGGCTGGTCCCCGCCCACAGCAGCAGGATTGCGGCGGAATGGCGAACGGCGGCGCGCCGGGACGGACGGGGGCTGAGTGCGTTCACGTGGGTCGCGCGGATGATGGGAAGGGAGCCCGGGGCGCTCAAGCCCCCCCCGCGGGGTTCGACCGAGGACCCGATGCAGGCGTGGGGGCGAGCCACGCGACCTGGCCACGTTTCGCACGCCGCGCCGCGGGCAGTTCGTCGATTGCCGCCAGCAGTCGCGCCGCGTTCTCGCGCTCGGCGGCGCGCGCGACGGGGTGGAACGGCGCTCGCAACGAAGGGGGCTCGGTAGCAGCCGGCGGGTCCGGCTCGGTGGGTCGGGCACCGGAGCGCCAGCCGCCAGCGCCCTGGGTGCGACAGTGCGCGGGGCGGTGTCGCCCCCGCCGTCATGCTGCTGCTCGCCGCTGCCCGACTTCGTGGACAGGCACTACTTCTTCGCCGGCTCGGCCGACGGCGGCGCCGGCGGCGGCGGCACAGCCGCACCAGCGACGCGCAGCCGCACGCGGTAGAGGTCCGTGCGCGCGGTCCCCAACAGCTCGGTGCCGTCGGCGCCGCCGAACGCGCAGTTCGTCGGGATCTGGTCGAGCCCGATCGTCGCCAGGAGCTTGCCCGCCGGCGAGAAGATGCGCACCCCCGCCAGGTGCGTCGTGTAGAGGTTGCCGAGCCGGTCGCAGCGCATGCCGTCCGAACCGCCTTCGATCCAGAACGCGGGCTCGCCGAGGGTCCCGTCCGCCTTCACGTCGAACGCACCGACGCGCTGCTTGCGGCCGCTGTCGGCCACGTAGAGCCGACCGTGGTCGGGCGAGAAGCACAGCCCGTTGGGCTGGTGGAAGTCGCGTTGCACGACCGTCAACGCACCCTGCTTCGGGTCGAGCCGGTAGACGAAGTTGCCGGGCTGCTCCTGCTTCCGCTTGCCGAGTCCGTAGGTCGGATCGGTGAACCAGACCGTGCCGTCGTGGCGCACGACGACGTCGTTGGGCGAGTTCAGCGCCTTGCCCTCGAACCGGTCCGCCAGCACCGTCAGCTTGCCGTCCGCTTCGCGCCGCACGACGTCGCGCGCGCCGTGCTGGCAGGTCACGAGCCGGCCGTCGAGGTCGAGCGTGTTGCCGTTGCCCTGTTCGGCCTTCTGCCAGTCCTGCACGGAGTCCTTCGCCGTCCAGCGCAGCAGTTTGCCGGCCGGGATGTCGGAGAACACGAGCGACTGCTCCTTGCCGAGCCACACGGGCCCTTCGGCGAATTGCAGCGAGCCGCTGAGCTTCTCGACGACCGCGTCGGCCGCAATCAGTTCGGCGGCGCTCTTCTCGTGCAGCACGACCTGGGCGGGCAGCAGGCCGGCGCAGAGGCCGATGAACGGCAGGAACGACGCTGGGCGGTGCTGCAGCATGCGTCCGGGTTACCGCAGACCCGGCGCGCGATCAACCCGAGGCCTGCTCGGCGAGGTGCTGGACCGGCGACCGCACAGCACCACCCGGCATCCCCGCCTGCCCGCTATGCTCCCCCGCCGATGGCCGCCCCCCGTCTCCGGTTCGTCGTGCCGCTCGCCGCGTTCGCCCTGAATGCCGCGCCTTCGCCCACCCAGCAGCCGCCGCTGCCCGCGCTGACGCGGACCGTGCTCGCCGTCGAGATCCGCATCTCGGCGGACGGCAGCCAGCCGCCCTCCCGCAGCGGCATCAGCAACGAAGCCCAGCGGTTCACCTACCTGCGCACGGTCTCCGGCACGCTCGCGCTCGAGACCAAGACGGACACCACCGGTGCGGGCGCCGACGCGCGCCAGTTGCTGACCTTCTCGGCCAGACGCACGGCGCCGAGCCAGCTCGTCGCGACCGCGATGGACACTTCGTGGCAGACCTTCACCGACAGCGGCGAGGGCCACGTGCAGGAGACCTACATCGCGAACGAGATGTGGCACGCCGTCGCGTTCCCCAACGCGATCGACCTGCGGCCCGTGCTGGTGCTCGACGCCGCGAAGCAGCGATGGCTGCTGGTCGACTTCAGCATGGACCAGATCCTGCGCCAGCTGCGCGAGAAGGTGCAGTACGTCGGCGTCGCCACGATGACGTCGATGGCGGAGCGCAGCTGGTCGCACGCGGCGGGCCGCGAGCAGGACCGCACGGTGGACGACAAGTACATCACCGGCGGCCTGCAGCCCGGCGGCTTCCTGCCGCCGCTGGGCGTGTTGCTGGAGCGCATCGGCGTCCCGGCGATCGTCGAGAAGGACCACTACGGCGGTCGCATGGAGCTCGATCTCGGCCCGGTGCTGCCGCCGGACATCGGCCGGCTGCGCGCAGTCGTCTCGTGGTCGGTGCGCGAGGAGGTCGCCGAGGTCGAACTCGAGATCGACTCGCCGGGCTACCTGTTCTGGCGGCCGACCGCCGCGCCGGCGAGCGCCGACGCGGAGCGGACGCACGGCAACGTGCTGGACCTGCGCGCGCGGCTCGTGCGCAAGGACCCGGTGGTGACGGCGCGCCTGCCGGAGATCGAGGAGATCACGTGGCGGCTCGTCGACACGTCGCGCGAGCCCGGCATCGCGATGAACTTCCCCTACAACAGCAAGGACCGGCGGCCGGACCTCGAGCTGTCCGGCTCGGGAGTGCGCCAGTCGCCGCTCGACGACGAGCGCCAGGGCGTGCGGCACAAGAAGCCGCTGTTCTGGCGCAGCCGCGTGCAACTGCGCAGCTACGACTGGGGCGGGTTCGGCAAGCTCGAGGTCGAAGCCCGCCTCGCCGACGGGCGCACGGTGAAGGGCCACCTGCGCGGCCGCCCGGAGCTCACCAGCGTGCCGTTGCCGCGACCGCTGCGCGACGGCCAGCGCCCCTTCTGGATGACGCCGCACGCGGACGAACGCGACGACCGCGACGACGAGCGCGATCCGCCCGGCCGTGAAGGCGCGCACGGCGACGGCCTGTCGAACTACGAGGAATACCGCGGCTTCTACGTCGACGGCCGCCACGTCGCCGGCGACCCGCGCAAGAAGGACCTGTTCGTGCGCGTGGAGAGCGAAGGCAAGACCGTGCGCGAAGCGCTCGCGACGTTCGCCGGCATCAGCGGCCTTCGGGTGCACGGCACGCTGCGCAGCGACGAACTGCCGGGCGGGCGCGCCGGCCGCGTGATCAACAGGAACCACGGCGACGGGCCGCACCTGGTCGGCCAGCACGCACTGATCGTGCGCACGAAGGACGAAGTGCAGCGGCCGGTCGCCTACGGCAAGGCGCCGCCGCGCAACGTGCCGCTGGTCGCGGTGCCGGAGACGCTCTTCGGCCTGGCGCCGAGCCTCCGCGGCCTCGCGCCGGGGATCGAAGGCCAGGACCAGCGCGCGCTGCTGCGGCACCTGACGGTGCAGGCGCTGTTCGAGGCGGTCGGCGTCGATCGGCCGGGCCGCGGCGACTTCACGACGTGCCTCACGCTGCTGCCGCCGGAGCCGGGCGGCCTGCCGACCATCGTCGCCGGCAGCCAGCGCACGCCGGTGCTGGTGCTCGACGAGCAGGGCCGCGACGTCGCGGTCGCGCGGTGGCGGGAGGCGCAGGCGTGCGCGCAGCGCCTGCGTGAGTTCGGCTTCGGCCCGGCCTGGTCCGCAATCCTCCTGGAACCCGACAGCTGGTACTGGCGCATCGGCGTGCCCGGCGGCGAACACAGCGGCCCCGAAACCTGCGTGATGCGCGACTGGTTCGCCGACGCCCACGGCTCGCAGCGCGCCGGCGCGCCGGTGCTGATCGAGAACGGCCCGCCGCGTGAACGGCCGGGCACCACGCTCGGCACCCAGCTCGAGGGCACCGGCATCAACGCCCCGGGCCGAGCCCGCTACGGCGACATCCGCGGCAGCCGCCCGCCCGCCAACGCCCAATTGGTCGTCAACGACCGCCACCAATGAACCCACGACGCCTTCCCTGGTTTGGCGGCGCCTTGCTGGCGACGGCCGCGACCCTGCAGTCGCAGGCGCCACCCCTGCCCGGCGTGAGCCTGCTCCCGCTGCTGCCGATCGACGCGCCGCTGCGCGATCCGGCCGGGCTCGCGCTGCGCGTGGAACTGCTGCATCCCGCCGACGCGGCGGCCGACGACGCGGACGTGCCGAGCACGCCCTGGCGGCTCGCGCCCGATGGCGGCTGGCTCACGGCGGTCGCGATCGACGTCACCGGCCCCGACGGTGCGGCCTGCGCGTGGCCGCTGCGCGCCTCGGCGGCGCGCGGCGAGGAGCCGCTGCAGCTCGAAGCGGGCGAGACCGCCTGGGTGGTGTTCCACTGGCACGGGCAGGGACCCCGCGTCGCGCCGGGACGGCATCGGCTGCAGGCGCGCCTGCAGTGCGACAGCGGCAGCGGTTTCCGCGGGCGCGCTTCGTCCGAACCGCTCGAGGTGGTCATCGGCGGCGAGTTCGCGGACGTGTCGTGCGCAGGGATCGGCGGCCCCGTGCGTGGCGTGCCGTTCGTGGTCGACGTGCAGGTGGCGGCGACCGGCCCGCGGCTCTCGTGCCCGCGCGACCTCGACGAGCTGGCGGCAGCGCTGCGGCTCGAGGTCGCCGGCGCCGACGGCAAGGCCCTCGCCTGGCCGTTCCGGCCGCCGGTGATGCCGTGGTCCGATCGCACCTGGCTCGCGCCCGGCGAAGCACCGCTCGCCGCGACCTTCGGCCTGTCCGCGGCGGCGACGGCGGCCCTGCCGCTCGGCCCCGTGACGCTGGTGGCGACGTTCGCCTCGCGCGCCGAAGGGGCTGCGGCTGCTGGCGGTCCGGTCGTGCTGCGCAGCGCCCCGCTGGCGCTCGTGGTGGTCGAGGCTCCCGCCGCGCCGTCGCCGCAAGAACGCGCCGAAGCGAGCCGGGCCGTGATCGCCGAGGCCCTGGCCGAAGCCCTCGAACACCGTCTGCGCGGGCCCCGCAGCGCCGGCGGCTACGACGGCATGGTGCGCGCCGTCGGCAAGGCCGTCGAACCGCTGCTGCGCGCCGAACGGCAGGCGCTGGCCCGGCTGCGCGCCGAGCCCAGGTCGCCGGACGCGGCGGCCGACGTGGCGCGGGTGCTGCTCGCCTGCGGCGAACGCGACCTCGCGCTGGTGTTCGCCAACCACGCGGTGTCGCTCGCGGCCGCGGCGCCAGCGACCACGGCGCCGGAAGCCGCGACACCGGCGGCCGACGGTGCCCCCGATCCCGACGCGCCGGGGCCGCCGCCCGCGCACGGTGTCGACCCGCAGGGGCCGTGGCTCCTGTTCGCGCGCGCGATCGCCGCCGCACCGCTGGACGGCGAACGCTTCCTGCCCGAACTGCAACGGGCGCTGGCCGCCGCGCGCACGGCCGCGCTGCCGGCGACCGCATGGTGGTCGACCGCGGCGCGCGCCAGCAGCGAGTACCGCAGCACCGACTACAGCGCCCAGCGCGCCACCGGCGCCCCGGACGTGCCGCGCGCCGGCGACCACAAGAACGCCTGGGCCAGCAAGGCGCCCGACGCCGGCGAGGAGTGGCTCGAGCTCGACTTCCCGGCCGCGGTCCACGCGATCGCCGTTCGTGTCGTGCAGAACCTGAACCCCGGCGCGGTCGTGCGCATCGAAGCGGTCGCGGCCGACGGCACGCGCACGGCGCTGTGGACCGGGCCCGACCGGACCGCCTACCAGCCCGGCCAGATCGGCACGCTGGTGGCGGAGTTCCCGCGCAGCGCGGTGCCGGTGCAGCGCCTGCGCATCGTGCTCGACACGAAGATCGGCGCGGGCTGGAACGAGATCGACGCGGTGCAGCTCGTCGCGGCGCCGCAGTGACCGCCCGTCGACGCGCCCGCCAGCGGATCGTGAAGTCCAGCGTGTCGCTGAGGTCGATCTGGCCCAGGCAGGCCGTGCCGCCGACCCGTCAGCGTTCGATCAGGTAGTAGAACGTGTCCGGGCGCAGCCTGACCTCCGGCCCCCGTTCCGCCGGACCGGCCACGCCACCGCCGCCGCGCAGCGGCGTGCAGCGCACGGCCGCGCGGAAGCGCACCGCACCCGCCATCTCGCGCACCTGCCAGGGATCGCCGCCGAGCGCCACGATGCGGTGCAGGCCCTCGCCCGCCGGTTCGGTTCGGAAGCCCGTCGGCCGCTCTTCGCTCATGCACTGCAGCAGCATGCGCCGCGAGGTCGCGAGCGGTTCGCCGTCGAGCGGCACCAGCACCACGGCGGCGAGGTCCATGCCGCAGCGGATCTCGACATCGCGCAGGCGCAGGTTGCCGGCGGCCGCGAGGTCGCCGAGTGCTCCCTGGGCGCGGACTGCGTCGATCGTCAACACGCCGCGGCCGTGGTCGAGGCGCAGTTCGCGGGTCACGCTGGTCACCGTGCGCGCCGCGTGGTCGACGAACGGCACGAGGTCCCGCACGCGCACCCGCGAGGCCACGTCGCCGACGCGCACCTCGCTGCGGCCGACGAAGTGCACGCGCGGATCGACGTCGCCGCCGCCGCCCTCGCCGCGCGCGTCCGCCTGCCGCAGCGCATCGAGGTTCGCCTGTTGCACGAGCCTCGTGCCGCGCAGCGCCAGCGCGTCCGCGAGCGGCAGGTCAAGCTGCGCCATCACCTCGCCCTCGGCCACGAGTCCCTGCCGGAAGACCAGCGCCGCCGCGGGGAACTGCCCCATCTGCGTGGGCGCCATCAAGGTCCACGGCTGCGCGAAGAACTGCGGGCGCACGGTCCAGCGCGCCCCGTCCAGCGCGAAGTGCACGACCCCGTCGCTGCCCTGCAGCGCGCCGTAGGCCGCGCAGAACAGCGGCGCCTCGGTGCGGTAGCGGTTGGGCCGGTTCCAGGTGGTCTCCGAGATCGTCGACGGCAACCCGTTCCACGCCGGGTCCATCGCCGGGTGCTGCACGAGCGGGGCCTTGCCGGGCCGCTCCGCATCGAAGCGCAGCGCGCTGCGATCGGCGTAGACGTGGCCCTCGCGGATCGACCAGTTCGACTCGGGCCCCTCGTGGTGGCCGCCGAAGTAGCCGTGCCGGTCGACGAAGTCGCCCACCGCGTAGCTGTACTTCTCGAGCGGCCCCAACACGCGCTGGTCCGCCGTCGTCCAGTTGCTCGCCGTGATCAGGCCGCGGAAACCCAGTTCGCGCAGCCAGAGGATCTGCTCCGTGTAGAAGCCGCGCTGCAGTTCCAGCAGGAAGGCGACCGTGTCCTGGTCGCGGCGCGTGCGCTGCCTGGCGATCTCCCACAGGGACCGCAGGCCGAGCCGCCGCTGCGCCGCGTCGTCGCGCGGATGCCGCGTGCCGCCCCACGATGCGAGCGCCGCCGCGAGGGAGCCGTGGCGCTGCTCGACCCAGGTCGCGAAGCGCGCCTCGAGCGAGGCTACGTGCGGCTCGGGCACGTTCTCGTAGGCGAACGTCCAGAAGAAGAACGAGTCCTCGTTGACGAGTTCGATGGCGAACAGGGACGGCTCGTCGAGCAGGCAGCGCCCGGCCGCGTCCTTCTTCGTCAGCAACTCGCGCCACCAGCTGCGGTAGAGGGCCTGGAAGTCGTGGTCGAAGAACAGCAGTGCGAACGGATGCCGTCGGCCGTCGTAGCCGCGCCGCCAGCCGTCGCCGCCGCGCGGCTTCATCCACAGCGGGAAGTAGATCGACAGCAGCGAGTAGATGCCGTGCTCGCGCGCCGCCGCGACGACCGCGCGGTGGTGGTCGATCGCCGCGCCGTCGATCGCGCCGGTCTCGACGTCGAAGACCGCGTGGTGCACACGCACGAGGTTCACGCCGTAGCGCGCGAGCTGGCGCAGGCAGCGCGACAACTCCGCGCCGTCGAGCCCGCGCGGCGGGCCGTTGACGCCCCAGAAGCGCACGGCCTCGCCATCGCCCTCGCGCACGAAGCGGCCCCGGGCGGCGACGATGCGGCCGTGTGCGCCGGCGAACGGCTCGTTGAGCCGGCGCAGGTCCAGCGGATCCTCTGCGCCGGGTTCGTCCACCGGTTCCCAGGCCACCCACCCGGGCTCCGCGGCGGTCTTCTCGCCTGGCTTGCGGGTGCCGGCGGGCACGAACGGCCCGCGCACGAGGCAGAAGCAGTCGACCATGCCGTGGTGGTGCTTCTCGCTGTCGGCGCGGAACTCCAGCCGGTGCCGGCCGGCCGTCAACTCGACCTCGCCGACCTCCACCCACGCGAGGAAGCGCAGGTCCACCTTGCCGTCGGCGGCGACGTTCACCTGGTCGGCGAGTCCGCCCTGCCAGCGCACCGGCGCGAACGGCCCGTCGTCGAGCGACCATTGCAGCACCGACTGCACGGGATTGGCGCGCAGCCAGAAGCGATAGCGGCCGGCGGCGCGCGCCGTGAACTCGCAGGTCGCCTCGCCGGGCCGGTCGTCGGCGAAGTGGCACAGGCAGTCGCCGCCGGACAGGTGCTGCCGCAGCA
Organism: Planctomycetota bacterium; assembly: GCA_016873195.1. Taxonomy (GTDB): domain Bacteria; phylum Planctomycetota; class UBA1135; order UBA1135; family UBA2386; genus VGXW01. Next base: position 9,312 of record VGXW01000178.1, read on the forward strand.
GGTCCGTGTACCAGGGGTGGCGCACCATCGTGCTGCGGCTCGCCGCCTCGCCCTCGACCCAGATCCAGTCGGCCTCTGCCTGGAGCTCTGGTTGGGCAACCGCGCTCGCGGCACCGGCGAGCAGAACCACGAGAACCGACGACCGCGGCGCGCTCATCGCGGTGCAGCGTAGCGGCCGCGCTGGCCCACGGTCGCCGGGTTGCCGTAGGCTCCAGGTACTTCTGCAGGCACCCATGACCCGCCCACTCTCCCGCCGGGCCTTCCTGCGACAATCGATCGCGGCCGGCTCCGCCGCGTTCGCCTCGTGCACGGCCCCGCCCGACGAACCGCTCGACCTGCTGCTGCGCGGCGGCACCGTCGTCGACGGCAGCGGCGCGCCCGGCCACGTCGCCGACGTCGGCATCCGCGGCGACCGCGTGGCCGCCGTCGGCGCGCTGCCCGGCGCGCGCGCCCGGCGCGAACTCGACGCCCGCGGGCTCACGGTCGCGCCCGGCTTCGTCGACGTGCACGCGCACAGCGACCTGCGCCGCCAACCGCGCGCGCAGAGCAAACTGTTCCAGGGCGTCACGCTGGACGTGACCGGCCCCGACGGCAGCTCCGCGTTTCCCGCACGGCTGCCCGGCTCGACCGGCCCCGTCACCTCGCCCGATCACTGTTCGAGCTGCACAGCGTGGGCCGCCGGGCACGGCCCGATCGCGATCGACGTCGGCTCGTACGTCGGCCACGGCACCGTGCGCGAACTCGTGCTCGGCCCGTCCGGCCGCGCGCCGCAGCCAGGGGAACTGCGCACGATGCAGGACCTGCTGGCGCAGGCGTTCGAGCAGGGCGCGCTCGGGCTGTCGTCGGGGCTCGAGTACTTCCCCGGCAACATGGCGACCACCGACGAACTCGTCGAGCTGTGCAAGGTCGCCGCGCGCTACGACCGGCCCTACGTGACGCACGTGCGCAACGAGGACGACCGGCTGCTCGAGGCGATCGACGAGGCGATCGAGATCGC
>VGXW01000179.1 GCA_016873195.1 Planctomycetota bacterium
CGGCGGAATTCGCGCCCGCAGCGGTCGTCACCACAACACCCGCCCGAGAACCCGATGCTATTCCTGACCGCGATCGCTGCGATCGGTGGCCTCGCCGTCGTGCTCGCCACCCTGGTCGCGGTGGCGAACAAGAAGCTGTACGTCGCCGAGGACCCTCGCATCGACGCGGTCGAGGAGATGCTGCCGCACGCCAACTGCGGCGCCTGCGGGTTCCCGGGCTGCCGGCCGTTCGCCGAGGCGGTCGTCACCGGCAAGGCCAAACCCGGCAAGTGCACGGTGAGCTCCGACGAGGGCCGCGCCACGATCGCCTCCTTCCTGGGCGTCGACGTCGGCGCCGAGGAGAAGCGGGTCGCGCGGCTCGCCTGCGCCGGCGGCGACAACGTCGCCCGGGACCGCGCCAGCTACGAGGGCCTCGCCTCCTGTTCGGCCGCGGCGCTGGTGGCCGGCGGCGGCAAGGGCTGCTTCTGGGGCTGCCTCGGGCTCGCCGACTGCGAGCGCGCCTGCACCTTCGACGCGATCGTGATGGACGGGCAGCGGCTGCCCGTCGTCGACGAGCAGAAGTGCACGGCCTGCGGCGACTGCGTGGTCGCGTGCCCGAAGGACCTGTTCTCGGTGCACGAGGCGAGCCACCGCCTGTGGGTCGCCTGCAAGTCGCAGGAGGCCGGCGACGGGATCCTCGAGGACTGCCAGGTCGGCTGCACCGCGTGCGGCCGCTGCGCGATGGACGCGCCGGGCCTGATCACCATGCGCGGCAACCTGCCGGTGGTCGACTACCAGAAGAACCACCAGACCAAGACCCCGATCCAGCGCTGCCCCACCGGAGCCATCGTGTGGCTCGACGCCGACGGCCCGCAGAAGGGAGCGGCGGCCAAGAAGATCATCCGCAAGGGCGCCCGCAAGGACGCGCCAACCTGAGAAGGGAGACTGCCATGTCGATCCGCGTTGCAGACAAGAAGGCCGAACAGTCGAGCTCCGAGAAGCGTGGCTTCAAGTACCCGGGCATCCGGGAGGCCATGGACGGCAACACCGCCGTGATCATGTGCGAGCGCGAGTCGACCGACGGGGCCGGCGCCTACCCGATCACGCCCAGCACGCAGATGGGCGAGTTCTGGGCCGAGGCCGCCGCCGCGGGCCACCTGAACGTGTCCGGCCGGCCGCTGATCTTCATCGAGCCCGAGGGCGAGCACGCCGCGGCCGCGGTGACCGCCGGCCTGTCGATGACCGGCCTGCGCGCCTCGAACTTCTCGTCGGGCCAGGGCATCGCCTACATGCACGAGTCGCTCTACGCGGCGGTCGGCAAGCGCCTGACCTACGTGCTGAACATCGGCGCGCGCGCGATGACCAAGGCGACGCTGAACGTGCACGCCGGGCACGACGACTACCACTGCGTCGACGACACCGGCTTCTTCCAGGTGTTCGCCAAGAACGCGCAGGCCGCGGCCGACCTCAACATCGTCGCGCACCGCATCGCCGAGCTCGCGCTGACGCCCGGCATCGTCGCGCAGGACGGCTTCCTGACCACGCACCTGATCGAGTCGCTGCTGCTGCCCGAGCGCGAGCTGATCGCCGAGTACCTGGGCAGGCCCGAGGACGTGATCGACACGCCGACGCCCGCGCAGCGGATCGTGTTCGGTCCCAGACGCCGCCGCATCCCCGAGCTCTGGGACGTCGACAACCCGGTGATGGCCGGGCTCGTGCAGAACCAGGACTCCTACATGCAGAGCGTCGCCGCGCAGCGGCCCTACTTCTTCGACCACGTCGCCGAGCTGACGAAGCAGGCGTTCGAGGAGTTCCAGGCGCTGACCGGCCGCCGCTACGACCGCGTGATGGGCTACCGCTGCGAGGACGCCGAGTACGTGATCTTCGGCATGGGCAGCATGATCCCGAGCGCCGAGGCGGTCGCCGACTACCTGCGCAGCAAGCGCGGCCTCAAGGTCGGCGTCGTCGACCTCGTGATGTTCCGCCCGTTCCCGGCCGACCAGGTCGCCAAGGTGCTGCGCGGCAAGAAGGGCGTCGCGATCCTCGAGCGCCTCGACCAGCCGCTCGCCGTCGACCTGCCGCTGATGCGCGAGGTGCGCGCGACGATCAGCAAGTGCCAGGAGAACGGCCGCCACAAGCAGCCGGTGTTCCCGGGCCTCGAGAGCTACCGCGACAGCGACGCGCCGGCGCTCTACTCCGGCTCGTTCGGCATGGGCAGCCGCGACCTGCAGCCCGAGGGCCTGATCGCCGCGGTCGAGAACATGCTGCCGAACGGCAGCCAGCGCCGGTTCTTCTATCTGTCGATCGACTTCCTGCGCGACCAGCCCTTCACGCCCAAGCAGCGCCTGCACCAGGAGGCGATCGCGGCCGGCTACCCGAAGGTCAAGGAGCTCGCGATCAAGGGCAGCGAGAACCCGAACCTGATGCCGAAGGGTTCGATCACGGTGCGCTTCCACTCGGTCGGCGGCTGGGGCGCCATCACCACGGGCAAGAACCTGGCGATGACGCTGTTCGACCTGCTCGGCTACCACATCAAGGCGAACCCGAAGTACGGCTCGGAGAAGAAGGGCCAGCCGACGACCTACTACCTGTCGGCCGCGCCGGAGCCGATCAAGGTCAACTGCGAGTACTTCTACGTCGACGTCGTGCTGTCGCCCGACCCCAACGTGCTGCAGCACACGAACGCGCTCGCGGGACTCAAGGAAGGCGGCGTGTTCGTGCTGCAGGGCGACCAGCCGAGCCCGGCGGCGCTGTGGGCGAGCATCCCGTCGCACTACCGGCAGATCATCGTCGACAAGAAGATCAAGCTGTTCTACCTCGACGCGTTCCAGATCGCGCGCGAGGAGGCGAGCGACCCCGAGCTGCAGCTGCGCATGCAGGGCATCGCCTTCCAGGGCGCGTTCTTCCGGGCCTCGCCGGTGATGGCGCAGGCGGGCCTCGACGAGCAGAAACTGCTCGCAGCGATCGAGAACCAGCTGCAGCACAAGTTCGGCGCCAAGGGCGCGCGCGTCGTCGCCGACAACATGCGCGTCGTCAAGCGCGGCTTCGACATCGTGCAGGAGGTGCCGCACGGCCCGGTCGTGGACGCCGGCCAGAACGGCAAGCCCGCGCACAAGGAGCCGCCGCTGCCGACGATGCTGAAGCTCCTGCCGCAGAGCAAGATGCCGCAGAGCGACGTGCACCGGTTCTGGGAGCAGACCGGCAGCTTCTACGCGCGCGGCATGGGCAACGACAACCTGACCGACCCGTTCATCGGGCTCGGCGTGATGCCCGCGGTCAGCGCGCTGTTCCGCGACATGACCGGCATCCGGTTCACCTACCCCGAGTGGGTGCCCGAGAACTGCACCGCGTGCGGCAAGTGCTACACGGTGTGCCCCGACACGGCGATCCCGGGCCTGGTCAGCGAGATCACCGCGGCGCTCGACACCGTCGTCAAGCGCGTGCGCAAGGCCGGCGGCAAGGTCGAGCACCTGCCGCGCGCCGTGCGCGCGCTCGAGCGCAAAAAGCGCGCGGCGCTCGCCGCCGGCACCGGCAAGCGCGACGTCGCCGCGGCGATCGAAGCCGGCATCGACGCGGTGCTGCTGGAGACCGAGGAGGCGACGCGACCCGCGCTGCAGGCCGAGTTCGCGCAGTTCCGCGCCGAGCTCGCGGGCTTCCGGTTCGCCGCGACGCGGGCCTACTTCGACAACTGCGAGAAGGACCAGCCGGGCAGCGGCGGGCTGTTCGCGATCACCGTGAACCCGCAGACCTGCAAGGGCTGCATGGAGTGCGTCAAGGTCTGCGCGGACGACGCGCTGCGCAGCGTGACGCAGACCGACAAGGCGGTCGAGACCCTGCGCGAGCACTGGGAGCTCTACCTCGACCTGCCGACGACGCCGCAGCGATACATCCGCATCGAGGACCTCGAGCAGGGCATCGGCGCGCTCGAGACGGGGTTGCTCGACAAGCGGAACTACCTCGCGTTCACGAGCGGCGACGGCGCCTGCCTCGGCTGCGCCGAGAAGACGATCGTGCACCTGTTCACGGCGACCATCGAGGCGCTGATGCAGCAGCGCGTCGCCAAGCACGTCGCCTACCTGGCCGACCTGATCCGGAACCTCGAGCAGCACATCCGGCTGCGCCTCGTCAAGGGCGTCGACGTCGGCGACACCGAGGCGATCGCGCGGATCGTCGGCGAACTCGGCCACGGCGACGTCACCGCCGCGACGCTGTTCGAGAAGCTCGAGCAGTCGACCGGCGGCGAGCCGCTCGACCAGGAGTGGTTGAAGCGCGTCACCGGGCTCGTGCAGAAGTTGAAGCACCTGCACTGGCGCTACACCGAGGGCACGACCGGCCGCGGCCGCGCGAGCCTGGGCATGACCAACGCGACGGGCTGCACGTCGGTCTGGGGCAGCACGTATCCGTTCAACCCCTACCCGTTCCCCTGGACCAACCACCTGTTCCAGGACGCGCCGTCGGTCGCGCTCGGCATCTTCGAAGGCCACATGCGCAAGATGGCGGACGGCTTCCGGGCGATCCGCCAGGCCGAGCTCGAGCTCGCGGGCACCTACGACCCCGAGCAGCACGAGACTTTCTTCGCCTACTTCGACTGGGAGCAGTTCACGCAGGAGGAATGGGAACTCTGCCCGCCGGTCGTCGCGGTCGGCGGCGACGGCGCGATGTACGACATCGGCTTCCAGAACCTGTCGCGCGCGATGATGTCGGGCAAGCCGATCAAGGCGCTCGTCGTCGACACGCAGGTCTACAGCAACACCGGCGGCCAGGCCTGCACGTCGGGCTTCTTCGGGCAGATCTCCGACATGGCCCAGTACGGCAAGGCGATCCTCGGCAAGGAGGAGGTGCGCAAGGAGATCGGCCTGATCGGCATGGCGCACCGCACGACCTACGTGCTGCAGGGCAGCATCTCGCACCCGAGCCACATGATCGAGGGCTTCATCAAGGGCCTGAAGGCGCGGCGGCCGGCGCTGTTCAACCTCTACTCGTCGTGCCAGCCCGAACACGGCATCGGCGACGACATGAGCCAGGCGCAGGCGAAGCTCGCGGTCGAGTCGCGCGCCTACCCGCTGTTCCGCTACGACCCGGACGCCGGCAAGACGCCGCAGCAGTGCTTCGACCTCGAGGGCAACCAGGCGATCGACAAGCTCTGGCCGACCTACACGCTGAACTACAAGGACGGCGAGGTCGCGAAGACCATGGAGCTGCCGCTGACCTTCGCGGACTTCGCGGTCACCGAGGCGCGCTTCCGCAAACACTTCCGCGTGGCCCCGCCGGACACGTGGAACGAGAACATGGTGCCGATCGCCGAGTTCCTCGAACTGCCGGTCGACGCGCGCGCGGGCAAGTTCCCGTTCCTGTGGAGCGTCGACAAGAAGCAGCGGCTGTCGCGCCTGCTCGTCGCCGAGCCGATCGTCCGGAGCTGCGAGGACCGCCGCGACTTCTGGATCCTGCTGCGCTCGCTGTGCCGGCTGGCCGAGCCGACGCGCGCCGACATCGAGGCGACGGTCCGCCAGGAGATGGCGGCGAAGCTGGCGCAGAAGATGATGCAGCTGGCGATCGGCGGCGCTGCCGACGGCGCGCCGCTCGCGGCGGGCCTGCTCGCCGCCACGGCGCCCGGCGCCGCTGCGGCGCCCGCCGCGGCCGGCGACTACATGGCGCCGTGGATCGACACCGAGCAGTGCACGGCGTGCGACGAGTGCACCAAGCTGAACCCGAACATCTTCGTCTACAACGCGCAGAAGAAGGCGGTGATCAAGAACCCGCTCGGCGGGCCCTACAAGGACCTGGTCAAGGCGGCCGAGCGCTGCACGGCGCGCGTGATCCACCCCGGCCTGCCCAAGGACCGCGGCGAGAAGGACGTCGACCAGCTGATCGCCCGGGCCAAGAAGTTCAACTGACCACGAAGTTCAACTGACCACGGCAATGCGGTCCTCGCCCCACAGCAAGACCTTCGCGCACGGCGTGCACCCGCCGGAGTGCAAGGACGACACCAGCGCGCTGCCGATCCGGCAGTTCCCGTTCGCGCCCGTGCAGGTGGTGCCGCTCTTGCAGCACCTCGGCAAGCCGGCGATCGCCGAGGTCGCCGAGGGCCAGGAGGTCGTGCGCGGCCAGCGCATCGCGCGGCCCGACGGATTCATGTCGGTCGCCATGCACGCGCCGGTGTCGGGCGTGGTGCAGCGCATCGGGCTCGCGCCCGCGATCTCCGGGCGCATGGAGCCCGCGATCTTCGTGCGGCCGTTCCCCGGTTCGACGCAGGAACCCGCGCAGGGCCGGCCGGTCGACGCCAGGACCGCGACGCCGGAGCAGATCATCGCGGCGGTCCAGGAAGCGGGCATCGTCGGCCTCGGCGGCGCGTCGTTCCCGACCCACGTGAAGCTCAAGCTGCCCGACGGCAAACGCGGCGACACGCTGCTGATCAACGGCGCCGAGTGCGAGCCCTACCTGACCGCGGACCACCGCGTGATGCTCGAGCACGCCGCCGACGTGATGGCCGGCATCCCGTTCCTGCTGAAGGCGACGGGCACCGAGCGCGCGATCGTCTGCATCGAGTCGAACAAGCAGGACGCCGCCGCGGTGATGCGCGCGGCGATCCCGCCGGGCCAACCGGTCAGCGTCGAGGTGCTGCCGGTCAAGTACCCGCAGGGCGCGGAGAAGATGTTGATCACGGCGATCCTCGGCCGCGAGGTGCCGTCGGGCGGCCTGCCGATCGACGTCGGCACCCTGTGCGTCAACGTCGCGACGTGCGCCGAGATCGGGCAACTGCTGCCGCGCGGCGCCGGCATCCACGAGCGCGTGCTGACGGTCGGCGGCCCGGGCATCCGGAAGAAGGGCAACTACCGCGTGCCGATCGGCACGCCGCTGCGCTTCCTGCTCGAGTCGGTCGGCTACGAACCCGACCTGACGCGCGTGTTCCTCGGCGGCCCGATGATGGGCCAGGCCGTCAGCAGCCTCGACATCCCGGTCACCAAGGGCACCACCGGCGTGATCGGCTTCACGGCGCGCGAGACCGGCAACGTCGCCGAGCAGCGCGAGCACCCGTGCATCCGCTGCGGCTACTGCCTCGAGGCCTGCCCGATCTTCCTGAACCCGTCGATGCTCGGCCTCTTGGCCAGGAACGAGCAGCACCAGCGCATGGCGGACGACTTCCACCTGATGGACTGCTTCGAGTGCGGCAGCTGCACCTTCGTGTGCCCGGCCCACATCCCGCTCGTCCAGCACTTCCGGATCAGCAAGCGCGCCGTGCGCAGGGCGAAGGCGGCGGGCAAATGAGCAGCTTCGACAAGACCCTGGAGATCCGCAGCTCGCCGCACATCCTGAGCGGCAACAGCGTGAGCCACATCATGCTGCACGTGGTGCTGGCGCTGCTGCCCGTGGCGGCGTTCGCGTGTTACGCGTTCGGCCTCACGGCGCTGCTGTCGCTGTGCGGCGCGACGCTCGCGTGCGTCGGCACCGAACACCTGCTGTGCCGGCTGAACCACAAGCCGACGACGGTCGGCGACTGGTCGGCGGCGATCACGGGCCTGCTCTACGGGCTCACGCTGCCGCCGGGCCTGCCGCTGTGGATGATCGCGATCGGCGGCGTGATCGCGATCGTGCTCGGCAAGGCGGTGTTCGGCGGGCTCGGCCAGAATCCGTTCAACCCGGCCCTGGTCGGCCGCGCGGTGCTGCAGGCGGCGTTCCCGGTGTCGATGACGACCTGGCCCGTGGCGATGGCCGAGGGCCGCTTCTCCGGCCTGCCGAACTCGCTGCTGACGCTGCCGTTCATGACGCCGCGCTACGACGGCGTCACGGCGGCGACGCCGCTGTCGGCGTGGAAGTTCGACCACCAGCTCGCGAGCACCTCGGACCTCGCGCTCGGCTTCACGGGCGGCTCGCTCGGCGAGACCTGCGCCCTGCTGATCCTGCTCGGCGGCCTCTACCTCGCCGTGCGGCGCATGCTGAACTGGCGCATCCCCGTGGCGGTCCTCGCGACCGTCGCGGCGTTCACGGCCATCCTGCACTGGAGCGACCCGGCCAGGTACGCGGGCCCGCAGTTCCACCTGTTCAGCGGCGGCCTGATGCTCGGCGCGTGGTTCATGGCGACCGACATGGTCGGCTCGCCGATGACGCACCTCGGCTGCGCGATCTACGGCGTGGTGATCGGCGTGCTGACGGTGTTGATCCGCGTCTGGGGCGGCATGCCCGAGGGCGTGATGTACGCGATCCTGCTCGGCAACGCGCTGGTGCCGCTCATCGACAACCTACTGCAGCCGCGCGTCTACGGCACCGCCCGCAAGAAGAAGGGGGTGGCGGCATGAGCACGCCGTTCCCGATGCCGGCGCAGACGCCGGTCTGGCACCTCTACCGCACGCTGGTCGGCATCGGCGTGTTCTGCGCCGTGGCGATCGTCGCGGCCTTCGACTTCACGAAGGCGCCGATCCAGCGCAACAAGGTCGCGGCGCGCAAGCAGGCCGTCTACGTCGTGCTGCCCGCGGCCAAGGAGGTCGGCACGTTCCGGCGCGGCGCGGACGGCCGCTACATGCAGGTGTCCGACGACACCGAGGGCGACGGCCTCGTGCTGGGCGGCTTCGACGCCGAGCACAAGCTCGTCGGCCTCGCGATCGAGGTGGCCGGCTCCGGCTACGGCAGCGACCTGCGCGTGCTCTACGCCTACTCGTTCGCGCAGCAGGCGATCGTCGGCATGACCGTGCTGCAGAGCTCCGAGACGCCGGGCCTCGGCGACGCGGTCGACAGCCACCCCGGCTACAAGAAGAACTTCGAGCAGCTCGACGTCGCGCTGAGCGCTGACCGGCAGACGCTCGCGCACCCGATCGAGTTCACGAAGCAGGGCCAGAAGAAGCACGCCTGGCAGATCGACGGCATCACGGGCGCCACGATCACCACGCGATCGATCGCGCAGATGGTGGCGAAGAGCGCCGCCGCGGTGGTGCCGGGCCTCGCCGCCAGCTCCGCCGACTTCGTCCTGGCGCCACCGAGGAACCAGTGACCATGGCTGCCGACAAGCAACCCCCGAGCGACGCCGACGAGTTCTTCAAGGGCTTCTTCGCGCAGAACCCGGTGTTCGTGCAGGTGCTCGGCACCTGCCCGACGCTCGCGGTGACGAACTCCGCGGTCAACGCGGTCGCGATGGGCCTCGCGACCACCTTCGTGCTCGTGGCGTCGAACGTCGTGGTCAGCGCGATCCGCAGCTTCGTGCCGAAGCAGGTGCGCATCGTCAGCTACATCCTGGTCATCTCGACGTTCGTCACCGTCGTCGACTACCTGATCCAGGCGATCAGCCTCGACCTCTACAAGGCGCTCGGCGCGTTCATCGCGCTGATCGTGGTGAACTGCATCATCCTCGGCCGCGCCGAGGCGTTCGCCTCGAAGAACAACGTCAAGCGCTCGCTGCTCGACGGCGCCGGCATGGGCGTCGGCTTCACGATCGCCTTGCTGTGCCTCGGCACCGTGCGCGAGATCGTCGGCAAGGGCTCGCTGTTCGGCATCCCGCTGTTCGGCAGCGACTACCAGGGCTGGGTCATCATGATCCTGCCCGCCGGCGGCTTCTTCACGCTGGCCGCCTGGCTGATGTTCTTCAACTGGCGCGCGCAGCGCCGCGCGCGGCTCGCCGCCGCGGCCACCCAGCCCGCTGGAACCGCGCCGGAGGTGGCCCGATGAACGACAACCTGCTGGCGCTGTTCATCAACACCTGCCTGATCAACAACTTCGTGCTCGCGGCCTTCCTCGGCATCTGCCCGTTCCTCGGCGTGTCGGGCAAGCTCGACACGGCGACGCGCATGGGTGCCGCGGTCACGTTCGTGCTGATGGTCTGCTCGGCCTGCGCCTACGGCATCCACGCACTGCTGCTCTGGATCGGCGCCGAGTACCTGGAGCTGCTGTCATTCATCGCCGCGATCGCGTCGACGGTGCAGCTCGTCGAGATGTTCATCAAGAAGGTGAGCCCGGCGCTGTTCAAGGCGCTCGGCATCTTCCTGCCGCTGATCACGACGAACTGCGCGATCCTGTTCCTCGCGGTCACGCAGACCAAGAAGGACTACTCGCTGCTGCAGGGCCAGGTCTACGCGCTCGGCGCCGGCCTCGGTTTCACGCTCGCGCTGGTGCTGATGGCCGGCATCCGCGAACGCCTGGATCTCGCGAAGCTGTCCGACGTCGTCAAGGGCACCTCGATCACGCTCGTGATCGCGGGG
>VGXW01000180.1 GCA_016873195.1 Planctomycetota bacterium
GGGGCGAACGAGGGTCTCCTGCTGCAGCGGCCCGGGTTCCTGCGCCTGCTGCGCGAACTGTGCACCGCGCACGGTGCCCTGCTGATCTTCGACGAGGTCATCAGCGGCTTCCGCGTCGCGCGCGGCGGCGCCGCGGAGCTCCACGGCCTGCGCCCCGACCTCGCCACGTTCGGCAAGATCCTCGGCGGCGGCCTGCCGTGCGGCGCCTTCGGCGGCCGCGCGGAGCTGCTCGAGCAGCTCGCGCCCAACGGCAGGACCTACCACGCGGGCACGCTGTCGGGCAATCCGCTCGCGATGGCCGCCGGCAAGGCGATGCTGTCGGCGCTCGTCGACGGCCGCGTGCACCGGCAGCTCGAGCAGCGCGGCCAGCAGCTGCAGGCCGGCATCGAGCGGGCGATCGCCGAGCACCGCTGGCCACTGCGCTTCGAACGGCTCGGCTCGCTGTTCTGGTTCGCGTTCGGCGCCACGGGCCCGATCCGCCGGCCGGACGCGATCCCCGCGGGCGCCAGGGAGCGCTACGCGAAGTTCTTCCACGGCTGCCTCGCGCGCGGCGTCTACCTCGCGCCGTCGGCGTTCGAGGTCGGCTTCCTGTCGACGGCGCACGGCGAGGCCGAGATCGCCGAGGCGATCGCCGTGTTCACCACGGCATTGTGCGAGGCGTTCGCGTAGCCCCCATCCCCGTCGCCATGAGCATCTCCCGTCCCACCGTGCGCGCCGCCGCCGACGCGCCGTTCCTGGTCGCCGCGCGCGGCGGCCTGCCGAGCCGCCGCCCCGTGTGGATCATGCGCCAGGCCGGCCGCTACCTGCCCGAGTACCGCGCCGTGCGCCAGACGCGCACGTTCCTGCAGATGTGCTACGACGCCGACGCGGCGACCGAGGTCACGCTGCAGCCGATCCGCCGCTACGGCCTCGACGCGGCGATCCTGTTCACCGACCTGCTGGTGCCGGTGCCGCCGATGGGCATCGAGCTCGCCTTCGACCCCGCACCGGTGCTGAAGCGCACCGTGCGCACGCGCGCGGATGTCGACGCGCTGCGCGTGCCCGACCCCGAGCGCGATTTCGCGCCGATGCTGGCGACCGCGGCCCAGGTGCGCGCGGCGCTGTCGCCCGACGTGGCGCTGATCGGCTTCGTCGGCGCGCCGTTCACCGTCGCGTGCTACCTCGTCGAGGGCAAGGGCAGCAAGAACTGGGACCTCGCGCGGCGCCTCTTGCACGGCGAACCGGCGACGTTCGACGCGCTGCTCGCGAAGATCACCGACGCGCTACTGCCGCTGGTGCAGGCGCTCGCCGACGCGGGCTGCGACGCGGTGCAGGTGTTCGACTCGTGGGCCGGCGTGCTCGCCGCCGGCGACTACGTGAAGCGCTGCGCGCCGTGGACCGAACGGCTGCTCGCCGCGGCGCGGCAGCGCGGCGCGATCGCGATCGACTACGTCAACGGCGCCACGCAGCACGTCGCGGCGATGGCGGACTCGTGCGCCGAGGTGCTCGCGGTCGACTGGCGCTCCGACCTCGGCTTCTTCCGCCGGCAGGTGCCCGCGACGAAGGCGCTGCAGGGCAACCTCGACCCGACGGCCCTGTTCGCGAGCGAGGCGGACCTGCGCAGCCAGGTGCGCGCGTGCTGCGACGCCGCCGGACCCGCCGGGCACGTGTTCAACCTCGGCCACGGCGTGCTGCCCGAGACCGACCCGGACCAGGTGCGCATCGCGGTCGACGAGGCGAGGCGCGCATGGCCGTGACGATCCCGCCCGACCTGCTCGCGCGCTACGACCGGCCCGGGCCGCGCTACACGAGCTACCCGACCGCGCCGGTGTGGACCGAGGCGTTCGGCCCCGAGCAGTACGCCGAGCGGCTGCGCGCGTCCGGCGCGCGGGCCGACGAGCCGGTGTCGCTCTACGTGCACGTCCCGTACTGCGCGAGCATGTGCTGGTACTGCGGCTGCAGCGTGGTGGTCAGCAGGAACCAGCGCAAGGTCGACGAGTACGTCGACTACGTGCTGCGCGAGGCCGCGCTCGTGCGCGAGCACCTCGGCACCGCGCGGCCCGTGCTGCAGCACCACTGGGGCGGCGGCACGCCGACCTCGCTGTCGCCGCCGGCGATCCGCCGGCTGTTCGCGGGCCTGCAGCGGCTGTTCCCGTTCGCGCCGGGCGCCGAGGTCAGCGTCGAGGTCGACCCGCGCGTCACCACGCGCGAGCACCTCGAGGCGCTGGTGGCCGAGGGCTGCACGCGGCTCAGCATGGGCGTGCAGGACTTCGACCCGAAGGTGCAGCGGGCGATCCACCGCGAGCAGCCGCTCGAGGTCACCAGCCGGCTGGTCGAACAGGCGCGCGCACTCGGCTTCACCTCGATCAACGTCGACCTCGTCTACGGGCTGCCGCACCAGCACGTCGACGGCTTCCGGCGGACGCTGCGGCTCGTCGACACGCTCTCGCCGGACCGGATCGCGTGTTACAGCTACGCGCACGTGCCGTGGCTCAAGAAGCACCAGCAGGTCCTCGACGAGGCGGCGCTGCCGCGCGGCGCGGCGAAGCTCGAACTGCTGCGCGCGGCGATCGAGCACTTCTGCGGCCACGGCTACGAGCCGATCGGCATGGACCACTTCGCGAAGGCCGACGACGAGCTCGCCGTCGCCGCGCGCGCCGGCAAGCTGCACCGCAACTTCATGGGCTACACGACGCGGCCGGCGGGCGAGATGCTCGCGTTCGGCGTCACGTCGATCGGCGAGGTCGACGGCGCGTTCGTGCAGAACCACAAGGAGGTGCCGCACTGGAAGCAGCTGCTCGACCGGGGCGTGCTGCCGGTGCACAAGGGCCACCGGCGCAGCGCCGACGACGACGCGCGGCGGCGCATCATCCTGGACCTGATGTGCCAGTTCCGGCTGCGTTTCCACGAACACGGCGGTGCTCCGCCGTTCCGCGCCCGCTACGCGGTGGAGCTCGAGCGGCTGCGTCCGATGGCCGACGACGGCCTCTGCACGATCGACGACGAGGGCATCACGGTGAACCCCACCGGCCGCCTGCTGGTGCGCAACCTCTGCATGTGCTTCGACGCCTACCTCGACCGCGGCGGCGCGCCGGCGGCAGGCCGGTTCTCCCGCACGATCTGACATGGACGACCACGACCTCCTGATCGCGGGCGCGGGCGCGGCCGGCCTCGCGCGCGCCTGGTTCCGCCTGGCCGCCGCCCCGTCGCTGCGCCTGTGCGTGGCCGAAGCGGCGCCCCGCGCCGGCGGCTGGATGCGCTCCGTGCCGCGCGACGGGTATCTGTGCGAGGCGGGGCCGCAGGGTTTCCGGCCGAACGAGGCGACCGACGAGCTCTGCGCCGCGCTGGGCGTCGCCGGCGACGTGGTGCCCGCCGCCGCGGCGGCGCAGCGGCGCTGGGTGCTGCTGCGCGGCCGCATGGTCGCGCTGCCGGCCGGGCCGGGACAGTTCCTGGCCTCGCCGCTGCTGTCGTTCGGCGACAAGCTGCGCCTGTTCGGCGAGCCGTGGCGCCGGCGCGGCGACGACCCCGAGGAGTCGATGGCGGACTTCCTCGTGCGGCGCTTCGGCCGCGGCACGCGGCCGCTCGCCGAGGCGCTCGCGCACGGCATCTTCGCCGGCGACGCCGCGCGGCTCGAGATGGCGAGCATGTTCCCGCTGCTGACCGAACTCGAACAGCGGCACGGCAGCGTCGTGCGCGGCCTGTTCCGCAGGAAGCGCGACCGGTCGAAGCCGCGCGTGCAGCGCCCGGTGCTGTGCTCGTTCCGCGGCGGCATGGCGGGGCTCGCCGACCGCTTCGTGCGCGAGCTCGGCGACCGGCTCCTGCTCGGCACGCCGGTCCAGTCGCTGCAGAAGGACGGCGACCACTACGTCGTCGGTTTCGGCGGCGCGAGGCCGCGCAGCGTGCGCGCGCGCGAGGTCGCCCTCGCGCTGCCGTCGGCCGCCGCGGCGGCGCTCGTCGCCGGCTTCGATCCGGCGCTGGCCGCGGACCTGCAGCAGATCCGCAGCGCCTCGGTCGCCTCGGTCTACCTGGGTGCACCGCGCGAGCGCTTCGCGCACCCGCTCGACGGCTTCGGCTGTCTCGCCCCGAAGCACGATTCGCCGCTGCTCGGCGTGCTGCTGTGCAGCAGCGTGTTCCCCGACCACGCGCCGCGAGGCCACGCGCTGCTGCGCGTGATGACCGGCGGCGCCGAGCACCCGCGCGAGATCGACCGCAGCGACGCGGAACTGTGCGCGCAGGCCGCCGGCCACGCGCGCGCGCTGTTCGGGCTGTCCGGCGAACCGACGTTCCTGCACGTCGAGCGCTGCCGCGACGCGATCGCGCAGTTCGAGAAGGGCCACCGCGCGCGCCTCGAACGCATCGGGGCGCGCCTGTCGCACCACCCGGGTCTGTCGCTGCTCGGCGCCTGCTACCGCCAGATCGCCGTGGTCGGCCAGTGGACCGCCGAGGGCAGCCGCCCTTGAGCGCCCCCGGTCTGCTGCTCGTCAACACCGGCACTCCGGCCTCGCCCGCCGTCGCCGACGTGCGGCGCTACCTGGCCGAGTTCCTGATGGACGGGCGCATGCTGGCGATGCCGTTCGTCGCGCGCTGGCTGCTCGTGCACGGCGTGATCCTGCGCACGCGGCCCAGGCGCTCGGCGCACGCCTACGCGCAGATCTGGACCGAACGGGGCTCGCCGCTGCTGCGGCACGCCGAGGACCTCGCGGCGGGGCTCTGCGCCGAGCTCGGCGCGGCCGTCGCGGGCGTGCGGGTCGGCATGCGCTACGGCCATCCTTCGGTGGCCCGGGCGCTGGGCGCGTTCAGCCGGCAAGGCGTCGACGAACTCGTCGTGGTGCCGCTGTTCCCGCAGTACAGCGCGGCCGCGTGGGCTTCGGCGTTCGACGCGGTCGCCGCGGCGGCCGCGCGCCTGCCGGTCGTGCCGGCGCTGCGCTTCGTGCCGCCGTTCCACGCCGAGCCGGGTTTCCTCGACGCCGCCGCCGCGGTCGCGCGCCCGCACCTCGCCGCGGCGCACGCCGAGCGCGTGCTGTTCAGCTTCCACAGCCTGCCCGAGAGCCACGTGCGCGCGCAGGACCGCAGCGGCGGATGCCTCCTGGGCGACTGCTGCGCGAGCCTGGGGCCCGGCAACGCAACGTGCTACCGCGCGCAGTGCTTCGCCACCGCGCGGGCACTCGCGGCGCGGCTGCAGCTCGCGCCGGGCACGTGGGAGGTCGCGTTCCAGTCGCGCTTCACGAAGCACTGGGTGCGGCCGTTCACCGACCAGCGCCTCGTCGACCTCGCGCGGTCGGGCGTCACGCGGGTCGCGGTGCTGAGCCCGGCGTTCGTCGCCGACTGCCTCGAGACGCTCGAGGAACTGGCGCGGCGCGGCGCCGAGACGTTTCGCGCGGCGGGCGGCCGGCAGCTCGTGGTCGTGCCGTGCGTCAACGCGGCGCCGGAGTGGGTGGCCGGGCTCGCGGGGATCGTGCGGCGGCACCTGCGGGCCGGCTGAGCCGCCCCACCGGTCCGGCCGCGAGGGCGCGGTTCCGACGGCGCAACGACCGCAAGCTGATGCCTGGGCCGTTCTGCGGTCAGCGCGGCGAACTTGAGCCACCAGCAGTCACCCGCCCGTGCCACCGACTACATGACTGCGGAGAAACGACCAATGAAGCCTCTCGCGTCGGCTCGTCTCGTCCGCATCGTCTGCGCGGTAGCCGCCATGCCCAGCGCGGCGTCCGCACAGGTTCCCCCCTGGATGCAGGTCGCCGCGACTGGCCCTTCGGCGCGTGCGCTGCACGCCATGGCCTACGACGACCAGCGCGCCTGGACCGTGCTGTTCGGCGGTGCTGGCGCAAGCGGCTACCTGGGCGACACCTGGTCCTGGGACGGCAGTGCCTGGATCCAGAGGGCCGCGAGCGGGCCAGCGGCGCGCTCCGGGCACACGATGGCGCACGACGCACGCCGCGGGCGAACGGTGCTCTTCGGCGGCCGCGACGGCGGCTCGTTCTTCGGCGACACCTGGGAGTGGGACGGCAGCACGTGGACGCAGGTGCCCGTGGCGGGACCCGCGCCGCGCCACCGGCACGGACTCGCCTTCGACAGCCAACGCGGGCGCTCTGTGCTGTTCGGCGGCGCGTTCGCCAGCGGCTACCTGGCCGACACGTGGGAATGGGACGGAGCGGTCTGGTTCGCCCACCTGTTCGCGACGGGACCCTCCGCGAGGCAATCGCCCGGCATCGCCTACGACGCGCAGCGCGCCCGGTCGGTCCTGTTCGGCGGCCTCGACGCGAGCGGCCCGCTGGGCGACACGTGGGATTGGGACGGGCTCGCGTGGCGCCACCGGTCCAGCTTCGGGCCCACGCCCCGCGCCGGGCACGCCGTGGTCTACGACGCCGGCCGCGGCCGGTGCGTCCTGTTCGGCGGCATGGACGGCGCGTCCCCGCCGAACGCGCTCGGCGACACCCTGGAGTGGGACGGCAGCATCTGGGTGCCCCGCCTCGTCACGGCCACGATCGCGCGCAGCGACCACGCGGTCGCCTACGACGCGCGCCGCGCGATGCACGTGTTGTTCGGCGGCACGGTCGCGGGGTCCCGCCTCGGGGACACCTGGGAGCGGCAAGGCCCGTCGTTCAGTTCCGCGACCCCGTACGGCTCCGGCTGCGGCAACCCACCGCTCGAACTCTGGCCGGTGCCCGGCGCCAACCCGAACCTCAACTCCACCGCGATGGCGCAGGTGACCCAGGTTCCGGGTTCCGTCGCGTTCGTCGCCGCCGGGCTGAGCCGCGCCTGGTTCGGCCCCTTCCCGCTGCCGGTGACCCTGGCGGGCTTCGGCATGCCCGGCTGCTTCCTGCTGCAGTCCAGCGAAGCCGCGGCGCTGCCGGCGACGCCCACCGGCACGGGCTCGGCGTCCTTCAGCCTGCAGGTACCGAACTCGATCAGCCTGCTCGGCTTCCATCTCTACCTGCAGGCCTGGGCCCATGCCCCCGGGCAGAACCCCGCCAACACGATCGCCAGCAACGGGCTCGACTGGTGCATCGGCAACCGGTCGCCGGTGCTGGCTGCGATCACCGAGGAGTTCCTCGACGACAGCAAACTCGACCGCGACGTCTCGTCGGGCACCTGGGCGGGCGGCCTGGGCACGTTCGGCCCGATCGGCGGCGACGGCCGCCACGGCACGTTCGCGCCCGAACTCGGCACGAGCCTCGGCCTGATCAACGGCAAGCGCACGTTCGTGTTCGACACGGACGCGACCACGATCCCGGCGGCCAACACGCGTCCGAACGTGCCGCTGTCGATCTCCGACGGCAGGTTCTGGTTCGACAAGATGGTGGTGCCGGGCGACGTGCGGCTGCGCTTCACGGGCAGCCGCCCGCCGCAGTTCACGGTGGCGGGCAAGATCGACGTGTTGGGCGAGATCGACGTGGCCGGCGCGACGCTGACCTCGCTGCCTGTCAACTCGCAGTACACCGGCCAGCTCGGCGGTGCCGGCGGCATCTTCGGTGGCAGCGGCGGCCAGGGCGGCGACAAGTGCCTCGGCACCGGCTACCTGCCGAACTACGACGGTCGCGCGGGCGGCGACGCGAGCGTGCTCGGCGGCCGCGCCTACGCGGCGTCGACCTCCGGCACGGGCGGCAGCGGCTCGCACGTGTTCCCGGTCTCCGGACTGAGCGCCGCCCTGATCTTCGCCGCGCCGACCGGTGTCAACTACACGCCGTCGGCGGCGGCCGGCGGCGGCGGCGGCGGCTTGCGCGCAGCGGGCGACACGGGCCGCGTGGTATCGAACAACCACCCCGACCCGGTGCTGCTGGTGCCGCCGCGCCTCGACGCGATGGGGCCGCCGGCGGCCGGCGGCACCGCGGTGCAGTTCTTCCCGTGGCCGGCCGCGGGGGGCACGCTGCGGGCCTCCGAGCACTTCCTCGTCGGCGGTTCCGGCGGCGGCGGTGCCGGCAGCCACGCCTGCCTGTGCATCGCCGCGGTCAACCCGCGCGTCTGGTCGCCGGGCGGCGGCGGCGGCGGCGGCGGCGGGGCCCTGTCGCTGCGCGCGGGCGACTCGCTGTCGATCGGCGCGCTCGGCCGCGTCAACGCCAGCGGCGGCGCGGCGGCCAGCAGTTCAGGTATCACTGCATCGTCCTCGCCGCCCCCCGGCGGCGGCGGCAGCGGCGGCTCGGTCGTGCTGCAGTCGGGCCGCCTCGCCATGGTCCAGGGCGTCATCGACGTGCGCGGCGGCAACGGCGGCACCTTCAACCGCTCGTCGTCGGTCAGCACACCTCCCTCGGGCGCCTCGGTGCAGATCGCCGGCGGCAACGGCTCGGCCGGGTTCGTGCGCTGCGAACTGCCCGGCACGGTGACCACCGCGGTGATCGCGAACGCGCTGCCGGCACCGACCCCGGAGAACGTCGGCACGCTGGTCGAGCAGGACGAGCTCGTCGCGTTCCAGTCCACCTGGTACTCGACGAACCTCGCCCAGACCCCGGACTACCTGCGCTACGAGATCGTCGCGACGGTGGACGGGCAGCAGGTCCTGTTCAGCGACGACCCCGCCGTGTCCCCCATCCAGGCGACCTTCGGCGCACCCGTGCGCGCCTTCTTCCAGAGTGCCAACCTGGACCTCGTCACGGGCGTTCCCGTGCCGCTGCCGGGCCAGACCCAACCTGCGATCCGCAGGTGGTATCCGGCCGTGCGGGCCACGGGCAGCCAGCCCGGCATGGTCTCGGACGGGCTCAACGGCTTCCGCTTCGCCCTGGTGTTCGACCGCAGCCAGGCCATCAGCGTGACCATCGATCGGGTCAGCGTCTACTACCGCGTCTGACCTCTACCGCAGCCGCTCTCGCCACCGCGCCGCCGCGGCCTCCCGTTCCGCATCGCCGGCATCGCGCCAGAACGTCTCGTCCTCGACGCCGGCACCGGTGATGCGCACGAGCCCGGTGAACGCGATCGCGCGCGTCGCCGCATCGCCGCGCTCGAGCAGCGCGACGAGCCAGACCGCGTGCCCGTAGTCGGCGACTTCTGCCAGCAGCCGCGCCGTGCGCTCGCGCAGCGCGGAGGCCGCCATCGCCTCGATCGCCTCGAACAGCCGCGGCACGCAGTGCCCGCCGAGCCGCCGCAGTTCGGCCTCGGCCGGATCGCGGTGCGTTCCCTCGAGGTAGGCCTGGAGCATCTGGCCTACCCGCGCGCGCAGCTCGCTGTCGTCGCGCTGCATCAGCACCATCGGCGTCATCCAGTTCGTGATCGTTCCTGCGAACGGCAGCGCACCGATCTCGCCGGGCCCCCCGCGCCCGAACTCGACCTGCCGCCCGCCCTGCAGGCGCAGCTGGCCCGCGGGCGAGACGACCTGCGCGAGCCCGTCCAGGCAGCTCACGCGCACGCCGTGCTCGAGCACTTCGAGCTGCAGCACCGCCGCCGGTGCGCGCACTTCGCCGTAGTCGGTGCGCAGGGTGACCTCGGCGGGGCGGTCGAGGTTCGACAACCACAAGCGGCCACTGCGCAGCACGACGAGGTCCGGCTGCACCTCGGCGACCGTGCGCCGGTCGAGCCGCACGCGCGCGTCGTTCGCGAACACGTAGACGCCGACCAGCGCGTCGTTGGACGTGAAGGTGGTGCCGAGCTTCGTCATGTACTGGCCCGGCTTCAGCTCCTGCTTGCCCTCGCCCGGCTCGTCGATGGCGATCGCGCCGAACGCGGTGACGTCGAGCCACTGCCGCGAGTCGGAGGGCATGCCCGGGGGCGCCTTGCCCTTCGCGGCGGCCTCCTTCGCCTTCTGCTCCTGCAGGATCTTCTCCTGCTCGGCCCGCTGCGCCGGATCCGCCGGACCCGCGGACAGCGCAAAGCCGAGACCGAGGCCGGCGGTGAGGCCCAGCACGATGCCACCCAGAAGCCACCAGGGCGGGATCCGCCGCGGCGGCGCAGGCGCGGGCGGCGGCACCGGCGGCAGCGCGGCCAGCACGCGCATCGCGTCGGCGACCGGATCGCCGGCGAGCGGCTGCAGCGCCTCGCGCAGTTCGCGGTCGAGGTTCATGCGCCCTCCTCGACGCCCAGCACCTGCCGCAGGTGCTGCCGCGCGCGGTGCAGCCGCTGGCTCACCGCCGCCGCGGTGATGCCGAGCACCTGCCCGATCTCGGCGAGGTTCTTCTGGTCGAAGTAGAACAGCAGCACGGCCTCGC
>VGXW01000181.1 GCA_016873195.1 Planctomycetota bacterium
GGGGGGGCGCTCGGGCAGCGGCGGGATGGGCGTCGGCATGGGCGGGGGACAGCCGCGGCCGGCCGGAGTAGCATGCACCGAGCTTCCGGTGGCTCGCTTCGTTACGGTGGGACGGCCGAAGGCTATCCGCTGCCGCCACCTGCCTGCATGTCCCAAGGTCCCTTCCTGCTCGTCGTCACGCGCGACGGCAAGTCCGAGACGCACGCGTTCCACCAGGACGTCGTGACGATCGGCCGCTCGCGCGAGTGCGACCTGTTCCTGCCCGACCGGCTCGTGTCGAGGCTGCACTGCCGCGTCGAACGCCAGGACGGACTGTTCGCGCTCGTCGACGCCGGCGCGCAGAATCCGGCCAAGCTGCGCGGCCGGCCCGTGCTGCGGGCCGAGCTGAAGGCCGGCGAGGCGTTCGCGGTCGGCAACTACGAGATCGCGCTGCAGCTGCCCGAGGTCGAGAACGCGTCGGTCGACGAGACCAAACCGGGCGACCACCCGCGCGGTGCCCACGACCTGGTCGCGTTCCTGCAGCTCGCGCGCGCGCTGAACGAGGAACAGGACCTGGCGCGCCTGCTGACGCAGATCGTCGACGCGGCGATCGCCCTGTGCGGCGCCGAGCGCGGTTTCCTGATCCTCGGCCGGGACGGCGAACACAGCGTCGAGGTCGCGCGCAACTTCGCGCAGGAGGAGGTGCTGTCGCCGGAGTTCAAGATCTCGCGCACGATCGCCAACCGCGTGATGGCCTCGGGCGTGCCCGAGCTGACCACCAACGCGCAGGAGGACGACCGTTTCCGCGACCTGCAGTCGGTCGCGGACCTGCGGCTGCGCTCGGTGCTGTGCATCCCGATCCGCATCCGCGGCGAGCTCGGCGGCGTGCTCTACGTCGACAACCGGCTCCAGCAGCAGGTCTTCCAGGAGCGCGAGAAGTCGCTCCTGCTGTCGCTGGCCGACCACGCCGGCACGGCGATCCACAACGCGCGCGCCGTCGAGCAGCTGCGCAGCAAGCAGCTCGAGCTGCAGCAGGCGCTCGAGCGCGTCGACCAGCTCAACGCGGCGCTGAAGGGCCAGCTGGCCGAGAAGACCACCGAGCTGTCGCAGATCCGCGAGGAGCTCAGCTCGCAGAACCTCGTGCGCAGCAAGTACGAGTACAAGCAGATCGTCGGCCAGGGCCGCGCGATGCGCACCGTGTTCGCGCTGCTCGACAAGTACATCGAGGCCGACGACCCGGTGCTGGTCACCGGCGACTCGGGCACCGGCAAGGAACTCGTCGCGCGCGCGATCCACGCGCACAGCAAGCGCGCGGGCCGCCCGTTCGTCAGCGAGAACTGCGCCGCGCTGCCCGAGGCGCTGCTCGAGAGCGAGCTGTTCGGCTACGTGCGCGGGGCGTTCACCGGGGCGACGACCAACAAGAAGGGCCTGCTCGAGGCGGCCGACGGCGGGGTGCTGTTCCTCGACGAGGTCGGCGACATGCCGCCCGACCTGCAGGCGAAGCTGCTGCGGGTGCTGCAGGACGGCGAGGTGCGGCCGCTCGGCAGCCGCGAGACGGTGCGCGTCGACGTGCGGCTGATCTGCGCGACCAACAAGAACCTCGAGTCGATGGTCCGCGAGGGCGGTTTCCGCGAGGACCTCTACTACCGGCTCGCGGTGCTGCCGGTGCGCCTGCCGGCGCTGCGCGAGCGGCGCGAGGACGTGCCGCTGCTGGTCAAGCGTTTCCTCGGCGACCTGCAGCGCGAGACGCAGAACCGCGTGCGCATGAGCCCCGACGCGCTGGAGCGCATCGTCGCCTACGCCTGGCCCGGCAACGTGCGCGAGCTGCACAACGAGATCCGCCGCGCGGCGATCCTGTGCGACGGCATCATCCTCGAGTCGCACCTGAGCCAGCACGTGCGCGAGGGGCGCAGCGGGCCCGGCGCGGGGCTCGCCGACGACGGCCTCGTGCCGGCGGAGCGCGGCACGACCCTGCCCGACATGGTCCGCGAACTCGAGATCCGCGAGATCCAGAAGGCGTTCGCGCGCGCGCAGGCGAACAAGAGCCGCGCCGCGGAGTTGCTGGGCCTCTCGCGGTTCGCGCTGCAGCGCAAGCTGGACAAGTACGCGCTCGACGCCGAGGGCCGGCCGACCGGCGCCCCGCCGCAGGACGACGAGACCGCGTGAGGCGCGCGCCCCGATGACGTTCGCGCAGCCGTTCACCGACTACGAGATCCTCGACCGCGTCGGCGCGGGCGCGATGGGCACGGTGTTCAAGGCGCGGCACAAGAAGCTGAACCGCATCGTCGCGCTGAAGGTGCTGAAGCCCTCGCTGGCGCGCGACACCCGCTACGTCGACCGGCTGCGCCGCGAGGCGCGCATCGTCGCGTCGCTGAACCACCCGCACGTCGTCACCGGCTACGACCTCGGCGAGGAGGGCGGCTACCACTTCTTCGTGATGGAGTACGTCGAGGGCAAGTCGCTGCGCGCGCTGCTCGTCGAGCGGGGCATGTTCCCCGAGGAGTACGTGCTGCGCTGCGGCCAGCAGATCGCGCAGGCGCTCGACCACGCCTACCAGCGCGGCGTGATCCACCGCGACGTCAAGCCCGGCAACGTGCTGATCGACGAGCAGGGCAACGTCAAGCTGACCGACATGGGCCTCGCCAAGGGTCCCGCGGACCTGACGCTGACCCGCGACGGCGCCACGGTCGGCACGCCGCAGTACATCTCGCCCGAGCAGGCGCGCAACCCGCAGGACGTCGACGTGCGCAGCGACCTGTACTCGCTCGGCGCGACGCTCTACCACATGGCCACCGGCGCGCCGCCGTTCCACGGCGACACGATGGCCGAGCTGATCACGAAGGTGCTGCACGCGGCGCCGGCACCGCCGAACGAAGTGAACCCGGAGCTGTCGTCGGGCATGTCGCTGGTGCTGCGCAAGCTGCTCGCGAAGGACCTGCGCGTGCGCTACCAGACGCCGCGCGAACTGCTCGACGACTTCGAGCGCCTGCGGCAGGCGCTGCCGCCGCAGGTCGACGCCGAGCGGCTCTCGCAGGGCGAGACGGACCGCCGGCCCGGCGTGCTGCTGCGCGCGCTGCTGACCGTCGTGGTCGCGCTGGCGCTCGGCGCCGCCGTCTGGATCGGCACGCAGTTCCGCGGCGACCCGGCTGCGCCGCCGGCACCGCTGCCGTTCCTGGTCGAACTCGACGACGATCTGCGCGAGTTGCCGGCGCCGGGCCGGCGCCTGCTGCATCTGCGCGCGGCGCGCGCGGCGGCGCCCGCCGGCGCCGAACTGGAACTCGCGCGGCGCGAGCGGGCCGCGCAGGCCCAGGCGCAGGCCGCGGTCGACGAGGTCGCGGCGGCCCTGCGCGACCGCGGCTGGCGGGAGCTGCTGGCCTGGCTCCGTGATCCGGCGGTCTGGCCGGACCGGTCGCTCGTCGCGCAGCAGCGCGTGCACCCGGCGCTCGAAGCGGCGACCGGGCTGCTGCCGAGTCAGCTGGCCGAGGTCGTGCGCGTCGACCGGATCGACGCGCTGTGGCCCGAACTCGAGGCGGAGCTGCGCGCGCGCGACGACGAGCTGCTGCGCCGGTTCGAGGGCCACCTCGAGGGGGCGCTGCCGGCGCAGGTCGAGGAACTGCTGCGCGCGGCGAACTTCGCCGCCGCCGACCGGCTGTGGGCCAACGCGCTGCAGTGGTTCGACGGCGTGCGGGCGCCGCCGCTGGAGCGGCTCGGCGAGGCCACGGCGCTGCGGGCCCGCCAGCAGCGGGACCACGGCTGGCAGCGCGCGCGCCCGGCGATGGACGCGGCCGAGACGCTGGTCGCCGACGCGCTGCGCAACCAGGCGGCGGACAGCCTGCTCCACCTGCGCGAACGCCTCGCGGCCGGGGCCGACCCCGACCTCGTCGCCGAGGCCGCCGCGCGCCTGCGGCTGGACCTGCAGCAGTCGTGGCCGCCGTCCGCGCGGTTCCGCGCCGCGCGCGGGCTCGACCCGTGGCCGGAGGTCGAGCGCCAGTTCGGCGTGTTCCAGCACGCGGCGTCGGTGGCCGTCGCCGAGGCGGCGGCGCGCCCCTTCGAGCGCCGGCTCGACCTCGCCTGGCGCGCGCTGTGCGACGGCAGTCCGGCCGACGGGCTCGCCGTGCTCGCGGATCTCGCGCCGCCCGAGCCGCGGTTCGCCGCCCCGCTCGCCGAGCACCGCCGGGCCCTGCAGGCCGCGCTCGCGGTGCAGGAGGCGGTCCTGGCCGCGATCGCGCGCGTGGGCGAGCCGGTGGCGGCGTTCCCGCGCGCGGGCAGCGGCTACGCGGTCGAACTGCACGTCGACGCCGGGTCGGGGCGCCCGCAGCTGTGGTGCCGGGCCGCCGGCCACCTGGCGCGCCCGACCTCGCTCGCCGAATACCGTTGCAGCGAACTCGTGGCGCGGCTCAAGCGGTCCGGCCAGGACCCGCTGCTCGGCCTGTCGCGCGAGGTGGCCCAGCTCGGCAGCGCCGTCTGGTCGCTGGTCGGCGACGAACTCGACGGACTCGCCGCCCGGCTGCCGGAACTCGGCGGGCCGTTCCTCGTCGACGACGTGTGGCCGCGCATCCTGCGCGTGCGCGGCGGGCGCGCGGAGGTGCCCGTCGACCGCAAGGGCATGTTCGCGCGGCTGGCCGACGCGCACGGCGCGGCGGCCCGCGGCCTCGGACCGAGCGCCGAACACCCGCTGGCGGCACTGCGCGAACTCGAGGCGGCGGTCCTGACCTGCCGCACGCGGGTGCCGGCGGACGACCTGTCGGATCCGGAGCGGCAGCAGCTGCGCGCGGCGCAGGCGTTCCTGGGCCTCCTGCGGCGGCGGGCCGAGGCCCACGCCGACATCGTGCGGGCGGCTCCGGCGGGTGCCGGCGTCGCGGTCGAGATCGCCGGCAACGAGATCCGCGCGGAGGTCGTGCTGGGAGCGACCACGCTGGCGCGCGCCGCGCAGGAAGGCTGGCAGCCGCGCGGGGCACTGCTCGAGTTCGCGGGCGGCGATCGGCCGTGGAGCGAGGTGCCGCTGCAGCAGCTGCAGTGTGCGTCGGGCATCGACGCGGCCGCGCGCACCGTGCTGCAGCTCGACGTGGTGCTGCCACCCGCGTCGGTGGGCGGGCGGCTCTACTTCGTGGAGTTCCGCGGCGCGGCGGTCGCGCTCGCGATCGGCGGCAACGACGCGGTGCACGCGGCGCTGGTCGACGGCGACCCGCGGCGCGAGGACGCCGCGCGCGGCGCGTTCCAGCGCGCGATGCTCGGCGGCCTCTCGCCGCCGCGCGCCGTCGCGGTGCCCGGCGCCGTGCACCGCATCACGTTCGAGGTGCGGGCCCCGCTGCGCGGCCGCGCGCTGGTCAAGTTCGCCTTCGAGGGCACGGAACTGCTCGCCGAGCAGTGCGCCATCGAGACGCAGCGGCCCGCGAACCTCGTGATCCTGCCGCGCCAGGAACTCGGCCTCGTCGCCGCGGTCGTGCGCGGCAGCGGGCTCTGAATCCCCGCACGCCGCGACGCACCGGGGGGCGGGGCGGGCCACGGGCGCCGCGGCGGCGGTCAGGTCTCGGCGACCACGGTCGCGATGGCCAGCTCGGCGGCGTGCGACAGGCCCAGGTGGAAGTGGTGGATGCCGCGGCGCAGCGCCGCGGCGGCGGCGCCGCCCGACAGGCGCACGGACACCGCGCCGAGTCCGTCGCGCACGACCTCGATGTCGCGGAACGTCACGCCCCGGGTCCAGCCGCCGCCCAGGCACTTCATGACCGCTTCCTTGGCGCAGAAGCGCGCGGCCAGCGACTCCGCCGGCCGGTGGCGGGACCGGCAGTAGTCGGCTTCCGCGGCGGTGCAGACGCGCTGCAGGAACCGCTCGCCGCTGCTGGCCCACAGGGCCTGGATGCGCGGCACCGACACCGCGTCGACGCCGACGGCGACGATCACGGCGACTCCGGGGCCGGGGCCCGCAGCGGCAGTTCGAGCAGCCGGCCGCCGGCGAGCCAGAAGGCGCACAGGCCCGGGCCGCCGGGGCCGGCCGACGCGACGACCTGGATGCAGTGCGGCCAGAGCGCCTCCAGATCGGCGCGCGAAGGCGAGCGCCGGCCGCCGGGATGGCTGTGCGCGAAGCCGAGCCACTCGAGGCCGGCGCCGCGCAGCGCCGCTTCGGCGCGCGCGAAGTCGATCGGGTCGGCGCGGAACCGGCCGGCACGGGCGGCCCGGTTCGGCAGTTCGACGCCGCGGACGATCGTCGCGTCGCCGGCTGCCCGACGGCCGCCGAGGGCGAACACGACCTCGCGCGGTGCCGCGTGCGCGGCGGCGACGAGCAGGGCGTCGCGGGGACCGGCCGCGAGGATCACGGCGAGCGGCGGGTCGGTCGGCGGGGCGGGCACGGGGACAGCATCGCCCGCGGCGCAGCCGGGCACAACGGCGCGGAGCCGGCGCTGCGTGGCCTTTCGGTCCGGGATCCGCTAGCCTCGCGCGCCAACCATGTTCCACCGCAAGATCTGGATCCCGGCGGCGCTGGCCGCGTGCGCGACCGTGGTCGCGCAGCAGCCCCCCGCGTCGCAGCCGCTGCCCGGCCCGGCCGCGCCGGCGCGGCAGGGTGTCGCGGTCGGCGTCGTCGACCTCGACAAGGCGATCGAGGCCTACCCGAAGGCGATCGCCGAGCGCGAGCGGCTGCAGGCGCTGTCGAAGTCGTTCACGGAGCGCCTCGACGAAGCCGGCAAGCAGATCGACCAGCTGCGCGACGACCTGAAGCTGCTGAAGGAGGGGTCGCCGCAGCGGGACCTCAGGGAGTTCGAGTTCACCAGCGCGGTGAAGAACCGCGAGGCGCTGGCGAGCTTCCTGAAGGCCCAGTTCGACCGCGAACTCGAGAGGTTCGAGCTGGCGATCTACCAGGACCTGGAGGTCGCGGTCGCCGAGGTCGCGAAGCTCAAGGGCGTGCAGATCGTGCTGCGGGTGCGCGCGACGCCGTCCGCCGCGGAGGCGCGCGACGCCGCCACCGCGCAGAAGCAGAAGCTCGCCGTCTACGACCGCCGCCACGTGTGGTTCGCCAGCCCCGAGGTCGACCTCACGCCCGCGCTGGTCCAGTACCTGCAGGTGCCGGTCGAGGCGAAGCCGCCGGCGAGCAAGCCGGTCGAGGCGCCGAAGGACGCAGCGGGCCGGACGGACGGCAACGCCAGGCCCGGCGGGGGACCGTGAGCGCCGTGCCGGGCGGTCCGCCGGCGGCGCCGGCCGCGCGTCCGCAGCGCACGCTGAAGGCGCCCGTCGAGTTCCGCGGCACCGGCCTGCACTCGGGCAAGGAGGTCAAGGTCGTCGTGCGTCCGGCCGAGGCCGGCACCGGCGTCGCGTTCGTGCGCGTCGACCTCGACGAGCACCCGGTCGTGCGGGCGGTCGGCGCGAACATGAAGGCGCGGCAGCGCCGCACCTGCCTGCAGGACGGCAAGGCCGAGGTCTACACCTGCGAGCACCTGCTCGCGGCGTTGTTCGCGCTCGGCGTCGACAACTGCAGCGTCGAGATCGACGGCGAGGAGGTGCCGGGGCTCGACGGCGCGGCGACCGAGTTCTTCCGCGCCCTGCGCGACGCGGGCAGCGTCGAACTGCGCGCCACGCGGCCGATCTGGGCCGTCAAACACCCGATCTACGTGCGCGACGGCGCGGCGAGCCTCGTCGCGCTGCCCGGCAGCGGCAAGCTGACCATCGAGTACCACCTCGACTACCAGGCCAGGAACGACGGCGGCGCCGGCGCGCGGCAGATCGCCGACTTCGCGCTGTCGCCGGAGAGCTTCGAACGCGAGATCGCGCCGGCGCGGACGTTCGTGTTCGCCCACGAGGTCGAGGCGCTGCGCGCCGCGGGCCTCGGCAAGGGCGCGACGGCGCAGAACACGCTCGTGCTGGGACCCGACGGGCCGCAGGCGAACGCGCTGCGCTGGGACGACGAACTGGCGCGGCACAAGATCCTCGACCTGGTCGGCGACCTGGCCAACGCCGGCGTCGACCTCGACGCGCACATCATCGCGACGCGGTCGGGCCACGGCCTCAACATGGCGCTCGTGCAGCGCATCCAGGAGGAGCGCGAGCGCGAGCAGGACCAGGGCGAGGCGCCGCTCGACAGCGGCCTCGACATCCGGCAGATCCTGAAGCTGCTGCCGCACCGCTACCCGTTCCTGCTGATCGACCGCGTGATCGAACTCGACGGCTTCCAGCGCGCCGTGGCGATCAAGAACGTCACGATCAACGAGCCGTTCTTCCAGGGCCACTGGCCCGAGCAGCCGATCATGCCCGGCGTGCTGCAGCTCGAGGCGATGGCCCAGCTGGCCGGCGTGCTGCTGCTGCGCAAGCTCGAGAACACCGGCAAGCTCGCGGTGCTCTGGAGCATCGACAAGGTCAAGCTGCGCGGCGCGGTGGTGCCGGGCGACCAGCTGCGCATCGAGGTCGAGACGGTGCGCGCGCGGCCGCAGCTGGGCCACGTGCGCGCGCGCAGCAAGGTCGCCGGCCGGCTGGTCGCCGAGGCGGAACTCAAGTTCACCCTGGTCGATGCGTGAGGAAGGAATGACCACGCCCGCAGCGTTGCCGGCCCGCAGGATCCGCATCGCCGTGGTCGGCGTCGGCCACCTCGGCAAGCACCACGCGCGCCTGCTGAAGGGGCTGCCGTGCGACCTCGTCGGCGTCGCCGACCCGAGCGAGGCCGCGCGCGCGCACGCCACGGCGACGTTCGGCGTGCCCGCGTTCGCCGACCACCGCGAGCTGTTCGGCAAGGTCGACGCCGTCTCGGTCGTCGTGCCGACGCGGCTGCACCGCGAGGTGGCGAGCGAGTTCCTGGAGCGCGGGGTCGACGTGCTGGTCGAGAAACCGATCGCGCGCACGTCGGCCGACGGCCAGGCGCTGGTCGATCTCGCGGCGCGGCACGGCCGGATCCTGCAGGTCGGGCACGTCGAGCGGTTCAACCCGGCGCTGCGCGGCATCGAGCACATCGGCCGCAGCGCGCGCTACATCGAGTCGCACCGGCTCGCGCCGTTCTCGTTCCGCAGCACGGACATCGGCGTCGTGCTCGACCTGATGATCCACGACCTCGACCTCGTGCTGGCGCTCGTGCGCAGCGAGATCGTCGGCGTCGAGGCGTTCGGCGGCGCGGTGTTCACGCCGGCCGAGGACATGGCCTCGGCGATCATCAAGTTCGCGAACGGCGCCGTCGCGCACCTGACCGCGAACCGCGTGGCGCTGAAGCCGCTGCGCAAGATGCGCGTGTTCAGCAAGCAGGGCTACGCGAGCCTCGACTTCCAGAGCGGGCAGGGCATGGTCGTCACCAAGGCGCCGGGCTGGGACTTCGAGAAGCTCGACCTCGACCGCATCGACCGGAGCCAGATGGGCGACCTGTGGAAGTTCGTGTTCGACGGCCTGCTGCAGGTGCGGAACCTCGAGCTGAACGAGGGCAACCCGCTGCAGGAGGAACTCGCGGCCTTCCTGCGGTCGGTCGCGGACCGCAGCGAGCCCGTGGTCACCGGCCAGGACGGTGTCGCCGCGGTGGCGGCGGCCGAACGTGTGCTCGCGGTGATCGCGAAGAACCGCTGGGAGTGAGGACTCGCGACCGCCGCGATGGCGCCGGGCGGACGCGGAGCTACACTGCTGCGTCAGTCGGAGGCTCCGCCCTGCGGCTCTCGCGCTGCTCGCGGGCCAAAAAGTTGAACCGATGACCATTCACCGGGTTCCGACCCTGAGGGACGGGCGGGATCGGGAGGCGCTGCCGTCCGCGGCGCGCCGGCCCGAACCCAAAGGTCCCGGGGGGAGCCCACCTGAACCAATGGGTTCGACCCGGCCCCCGTCCACGGTCCTCGCGGAGCGGAGCCTCTCGATTTCCTGCCGCCCGACGCTACCGTCCCCTGCTGGTTGCCTGGCGCGGTAGCCGGCGCAGCCGCGACGGCGGTGCCCTCGGTCAGGGGGCCGCGGCGACCGGCGCGAGTCGCCGGATGGAGGTGGCGGTATGCGGCAGTTCGTGTTCTTGATCCTGGTCGCCGTCGCCCTGTGGTGGGGTTACGGCCAACTCGGTGGGGAATCGGCGGCTTCGGGTGGGGCCGCACCGGCGGCGCCCGCGGCCGGCGGTGGCAGGATCGCCGACGTGCTGCAGCAGGCGCCAGCACAGCCGGGCACCGCGGACCC
>VGXW01000182.1 GCA_016873195.1 Planctomycetota bacterium
GCTGCGGCGGGCGCGCGAGGCCTACGCCGAGGCGGTCGCCCTCGCGGGCGACGGCGCCGCGCCGCGGGACAGGAAGGCCAGGGCGGACGGACGGCTCGGCCTTGCCTGGTGCGACCTGTTCGCGGCACAGGATCGCAACCAGGTGGATCCGCAGCGCGCGCTGCGCGACTTCCAGCTGGCTCTCGCGTGCGACGAGAACGTCGCCGCCGCCTGGGTCGGCATGGGCGTCGCCCACGAGCTGGCCCGGCAGACGCAGCAGGCGGAGCGCGCCTACCGCCGCGCCCTGTCGCTGGATCGCCGCCGTCCCGAAGCGTGGTACTACCTCGGCAGGCTGCAGGCAGAGAGCGGGCAGGTGGCGGCGGCGCGCGACAGCCTCGAACGCGCGTTGGCGGGCAACCCGGACCTCGGCCTCGCGCGCGCACTGCTCGAGCAGCTGCGGTAGGCACCGCGCGCGGAACGGGGCCGGCCCGCGCAGGAACGCCGGCCGCTGCTTCAGCCCGCTCCACCCCGCGCGCTATCCTCCTCGCCCCGCAACCGGCCTGGCGCACCGCGCCGCCCCGCACCACCACCCTCCCGCCCGCCCCCGATGACCCTCGTCACCCTCGAGAAGATCGTCCGCCGCTTCGGCCCGGACCCGATCCTCGACGGGCTGTCCCTGCGCGTCGACGAGGGCGACCGGATCGGCGTCGTCGGCGACAACGGTTCGGGCAAGACCACGATGGTGCGCATCCTCGCCGGCCAGGACGACGCCGACACCGGCCAGCGCAACACGCGGAGGGACCTGCGCATCGCCTACGGCGCGCAGATGCCGGCGATGCCGCAGGGCACCACCGTGCTCGAACTCGTGCTGCGCGGCACCGGCGAACACGGTGCGCTCGAGGCCCGCATGCGCGCGCTCGAGGCCCGCATGGCGGCGCACGAAGAGGCCGCGCTGCGCGAGTACGGCGTGCTGCAGGCCGCGTTCGAGGCCGGCGGCGGCTACGACCGCAAGCACCGCGTCGAGAAGGTGCTCGGCGGGCTCGGCTTCGGCGTCGCCGACCTGCAGAAGGACGTCGCCGTGCTGAGCGGCGGCGAGCAGTCGCGCGTGCAGCTCGCGATCCTGATGACCACGCCCGCGGACCTGCTGATCCTCGACGAGCCGACCAACCACCTCGACCTGCAGGGCATCGAGTTCGTCGAGGACTTCATCGTGCGCTACCCCGGCGCCAGCGTCGTCGTCAGCCACGACCGCGCCTTCCTCGACGCGATCGCCAACGCGATCGTCGAGATCGCCGACGGCGTCGCGAGCCGCTGGAAGGGCAACTTCTCGCACTACAGCCAGCAGCGCGACCTGGCGCTGCTGGCGCAGGCGCGCGCCTACAAGAGCCAGCGCGAGTTCGTCGAGAAGGAGATGGACTACATCCGGCGCAACATGGCGGGCCGCATGAGCGCGCAGGCCAAGGGCCGGTTGAAGCGCCTGCAGCGGCTGCAGCTGATCGACAAGCCGAAGGGCAACCGCGCGCAGATGAAGTTGACCTTCGGCCGCACCACGCGCGGCCAGCAGGGCCAGGCCGCGATCGAGTGCGAAGAACTCGTGGTGAAGGCCGGCGCGCGCACGCTGATCGAGCACGGCGACTTGCGCGTGTGGTTCGGCGAGGTCACCGCGCTGCTCGGCCGCAACGGCGCCGGCAAGACCACCCTGCTGCGCCTGCTCGCGGGACTCGGGGTGCCCGCGGCGGGCACGATCCGACGCGCGCACAACCTGCGCGTCGGCTACTTCAGCCAGGAAGTCGACGACCTGCCGCTGCACGGCACCGTGCTCGACGCGCTGCGCGAACTGGACCGCACCGTCGACGAGCGCACGCTGCGCGACCACCTGGCGTTGTTCCTGTTCTGCGGCGACGACGTCGAGAAGCCCGTCGCCGAGTTGTCGGGCGGCGAGAAGCAGCGCCTGTCGCTCGCGCGGCTCACGCGCGCGCAGTACGACCTCTTGTGCCTCGACGAGCCGACCAACCACCTCGACGTCGCGGGCACCGAGGGGCTCGAGCAGGCGCTCAAGGAGTTCCCCGGCACCGTCGTGCTGATCACGCACGACCGCACGCTGGTGCGGCAGGTCGCCGACCGCGTCGCGTGGGTCGAGGCGGGAAGGCTGCGCACGTTCGACCAGGGGCTCGAGCAGTGCCTGCGCGTGCTCGCCGAGGAGCGCGCGGCGGCGCGCGCGGCGGACAGCGAGGCGCGCGAGAAGGCGGCGAGGCGGGCCGGCGCGGCGGAACCGGCGGCCGAGCCGAAGAAGGCGATCGAGACCGGCAAGGTGCGCAACCCGCTGCTGTTCCAGCGGCTCGAGGAGCGCATCATGGGGCTCGAGGGGGAACTCGGCGGCGTGCGCGCGGCGATGCTGCTGCCCGAGAACTACGGTTCCGTGGGCAGGATCCGGGAGCTGCAGGCGCAGGAGGCACGGCTGCAGGCGGAGCTCGCGGCGGCGTACGCGCAGTGGGAGAACTGGCAGTAGGGTGGGCGATCCGCGGCGCCGGATGCGGCTCCCGGACCGTGGCCCGGAGCAGCACCGCTCCGGTGTGGCGCAGCCAACGAGGCCCGTGCCGCAGCTGCGCCGGCAGGTGCCGAGGGCCGGTGGCAGCGCCGGGCCGCAGGAACGGCACCGACCCTCGGTGCGGCTCGGGCAGCGCCCGGACGCAGAGCTCCCGGGCGCGATCACGTCGGCTGCCGCCGGTGCCATCGCGCGGCCGGGCCGGCGCGCCGCGGCAGCAGGCCCCCGCAGGGAACAGCAGGGGATGGCCCAGTTGCCAGAGCCCCCTCGGCCACGGAAACTCGTCCAATCCGCGCCCCGAGATCCTCGAATGCACTCCTCCGCCCTCTCCCTGTCCGTGTGCGCGCTGACCGCGTTCAGCGCCCACGTCTCCACCCAGCAGTTCCCCGGCGAACCCGCCGCCAGCAAGGCGACCACCACCGTCGCCGCGGGCGAATCGGTGCCCCAGCACCGGCAGGAACCGTGGCGCCGCTTCCAGGCCAGCAACCCCGGCCAGTGGCGCGCCGACTGGCGCGCCGCGACCGGCACGCCGCGCGCGATCTACGGCACCGGCCTGCCGCTCGCCGACTGGCGCGAGAACTCGCTCGCCGAAGCCCGCCGCCACGCGCTGCAGCTGCTGCGCGACCAGGGTGAACTGCTCGGCCTCGGCACCTCCGAGTTCCGCGAGATCATCGGCAGCCGCATGGGCCGCACGTGGTCGTTCGTGTTCGACCAGTACTTCGGCGGCCTGCCGGTGGTCGGCGGCCGCGCCGACGTGCGCGTGAACATGACCGGCCGCGTCGCGATGTTCGGCACAACGGCCTGGCCGATCCCGGCCGGGTTCGGCACCGTGCCGGCGATCGACGCGACGGTGGCAACCGCCGCCGCCTGGCAGGCGCTCGGCCAGGGCCCGACCGACGTGGCCCAGCCCGCCGCTGCGGCAGCACCGCGGCTCGTGATCTGGGGCGACGTCGAGGCGGGCCAGCAGGCGC
Source organism: Planctomycetota bacterium (assembly GCA_016873195.1). Classification (GTDB taxonomy): domain Bacteria; phylum Planctomycetota; class UBA1135; order UBA1135; family UBA2386; genus VGXW01. The sequence goes on from VGXW01000182.1 coordinate 3,496, forward strand.
CGTTCTTCCTGGCCTGGGAGGTCCTGCTCAGCAACGTCGACCGGGACGGCAACGGTCCGATCGGCCGCTACTACGTCGACGCGCGCACCGCCGCCGTGCTGCACTACCAGAACGACAAGCACGACTGCGGCATCCCGGGCTGCACGTTCACCACGCACCCGGGCGGCCCCGCGGCCGCGGCCGCGCCGCTGCCGGCGCCCGTCAACACCACGGTGACCGTGATGGCCTGGACGCGCACGGGGGCCGACGGCTACAGCGCGCTCGTCAACGTGCCGCTGCCCGGCCTGCAGCTCACGGTGCCCGGCATCGGCGCCGTGACCACGGACCAGAACGGCCAGTTCACGATCAACATCTCGGCCGCGGTGTCGATCTCGGTCGGCGCCCTCGACGGCCGCCACCACGCGGTCATCAGCGGCGCCAACGCGCCGAGCGGCAGCACCACGGTGAACCCCGGCGTGCCGACCACGATCCAGGTGCTGACCTCGGCGGCTACGTTCAACCAGGCCGCCCACACGACGACGTCGTGGTGGGTCGACAGGACCAACGAGTACCTGCGCTCGATCGTCGGCAACTCGCCCGAACTCGCGGTCGCCGACAACGTCGTGCCGACCGTCAACATCGCGTCGACCTGCAACGCCTACTACACGAACAACACGATCAACTTCTACCAGGCCGGCGGCGGCTGCAACAACACGGCGTTCTCGACCGTGATCTCGCACGAGTGGGGCCACGGCATCGACGACCGCTACGGCGGCATCTCGCAGACGAACGGCCTCAGCGAGGGCTGGAGCGACATCATCGCGCTCTACCTCGTCGACAGCCCGATCCTCGGCAGCGGCTTCCAGACCGCCGGCGTCGGCATCCGCGACGGCAACAACACGCGCCAGTACCCGACCGGCGGCAGCGTGCACGCGATGGGCGAGTCGTGGATGGGGTTCGCGTGGAAGCTGCGCGACCGGCTCGAGACCACGCTCGGCACCCGCGCCGCGGCGATCGCGCTGACCGACGACATCGTCGTCGGCACGATCGTCGCCGACGCGACCGACCAGCAGGCCGCCGTGCGCGAGGTGTTCCTCGCCGACGACGACGACGGCAACCTCGCCAACGGCACGCCGCACTCGGTCGACCTGATCTGGGCGTGCAACCAGCACTCGCTGCCCTACCCCGGCCTGCCCGGTCCGCCGAACGACGACTGCATCGACGCGATCGCCCTGGCCAACGGCCTGAACGGTCCCTACTCGACGGCCGTCGCGTCGACCTCGCCGCCGGCCTGGCCGTGCGCGAGCGGCGGCAAGGACGTCTGGTTCACCTACGCGACCGCGAACGCGGGCAACCTGACGGTCGACCTGTGCAACCAGGCCGCGTGGGACACCGCGCTCGAGGTCTTCTCGGGCACGTGCAGTTCGCTGACGAGCCTCGCCTGCAACGACGACTCCTGCAGCCTGCAGTCCTCGATCACCCTCGCGGTGACGCCGGGCGTCTACTACGTCCGCGTCGGCGGCTACGCGTCTTCGGCTGGCACGTTCAGCCTCAACGTCAGCGGCCCGGGCGGCGGCGGCGGCACGGTGGCGACGAGCACGCCCTACGGCCTCGGCTGCTACCGCGGCTCGAAGGCGTTCTACGAGTACTTCGCGGCGGCCAGTGGATTCGACCTCGGCGGCGCGCGCATGCGGCTCGCCTACCAGTCGCCCGGCTACTACGTGGCCTCGGCCGCGGGCAGCTACGTGGCCCCGACCGCCGGCGCCACCTCGCTCGCGCTGACCGACGACTCGTCCACGTCCGTGACGCTGACCGGCTCGTTCCCGTATCCGGGCGGCACGACCACGACGCTCGAGGTCTGCTCGAACGGCTTCGTGTCGGTCGCCGCGGGCAACGGCACGGGCTACACGCCGACGCCCGCCGGCTGGCTCGCCAGCACGCAGGCGCGCTGGGGCTGCTGGCACGACTTCAACCCCGGGGCCGCGGGCAGCGGCGCGGTGAAGTTCCAGCAGGTCGGCTCGATCGCCTACGTGACGTGGGACGGCGTCTACAGCTACGGCACCACGAGCGCGAACACGTGGCAGATGCAGTTCGACCTCGCGACCGGCAACGTCACCTGTGTCTGGCAGACGATGGTCGGCACGGGCAACGGCTGGCTGGTCGGATTCGCTGCCGCCGCGCCGAACGACGACCTCGGCAGCATGGACCTCTCGGTCGCGCTGCCGGGCGGCTTCCGCACGAGCCCGCAGAACCAGCAGGGGCTGGCGCTGACGGGCACGCCGCCGCGACTGGGCACGTCCGCGACGCTGACGGCGACCAGCTACCCGGCCAACTCGGGCCTCGGCGTGCAGGCGGTGAGCCTCGTGCGCCACGATCCGGGCCTCGACCTGTCCTCGGTCGGCATGCCGGGCTGCCTGCGGTTCACGGACCTCGAGGCGGTCGTCGTCGTGCTGCCGTCCGGCGGCCAGTCGGTCTACTCGCTGGCGATCCCGAACAATCCGGCGCTGACCGGCCTGCCGCTGACCTCGCAGACCTACGCGTTCTCGCCGGGCGCGAACGCCGTCGGCGTGGTCGCCTCGAACGGCGTCGCGATGGTCATCGGCACGTAGCGGAGCCCGGCGCGGCGGCCGTCCGCCGCGCCGCGGGCCCGGCCCGTCACTTCTTCGCGCGCCTCAGCGTCGCGTGCGCCGCGGCCAGCCGCGCGATCGGCACGCGGAACGGCGAGCACGACACGTAGTCGAGCCCGATCTCGTCGCAGAAGTCGACCGTGCGCGGGTCGCCGCCGTGTTCGCCGCAGATGCCGAGGTCGATGTCGGGCCGCGTGCGGCGGCCGCCCTCGATCGTCAGGCGCATCAACCGGCCCACGCCGTCGCGATCGATCGTCGCGAACGGGTTGTCCTTCAGGATGCCCTTCTGCAGGTACTCGGTCAGGAAGCCCGTCTCGGCGTCGTCGCGCGAGATGCCGTAGGTCGTCTGCGTCAGGTCGTTGGTGCCGAACGAGAAGAACTCGGCGTGCCCGGCGAGCTGCTCGGCGACCAGCGCCGCGCGCGGGATCTCGATCATCGTGCCGAACTCGTACTTCACCTTCTTGCCGGTCTCCTTCATCACGGCCTTGCCCTCCTCCTCGAGGATCGACCGTTCGATCTGCAGCTCGGCGCTCGTCGTCGTCAGCGGGATCATGATCTTCGGCAGCACCTTGACGCCGTCCGCGGCGCACGCGCAGGCCGCCTCCCCGATCGCGCGCACCTGCATGCGCACGAGCTCCGGCATCGTGATGCCCAGGCGCACGCCGCGCAGGCCCAGCATCGGGTTCTGCTCGCGCAGCTCCTCGACCTTGCCGAGCATCGCCTTGCTCGCGTCGAGTTCCTTCTGCAGCTGCGCGGCGTCGCCGGCGCGCAGCGCCAGCTTCGTCTCGAGCACCGCCACCTCGCGCAGCAGCTTGTCGTGGTCGGGCAGGAACTCGTGCAGCGGCGGGTCGATCAGCCGGATCGTGACCGGCAGGCCGTCCATCGCGCGGAACAGGCCGTCGAAGTCCCCGCGCTGCATCGGCAGCAGCTTGGCGAGGTGCACGGCGCGCTCCTCGGCGTTCGCGGCGAGGATCATCGCCTGCACGATCGGCAGCCGGTCGGCCTCGAAGAACATGTGCTCGGTGCGGCACAGGCCGATGCCCTGGGCGCCGAACTTGCGCGCGCGCTCGGCGTCGCGCGGGTAGTCGGCGTTGGCCCAGACGCCGAGCCGGCGCTCCGCGTCGGCCCAGCCGAGCAGCTGCAGCAGGTGCGGGTCGGAGACGTCGGGCACGACGGTCGGCAGCTGGCCCAGGAAGACCTCGCCGGTCGTGCCGTCGATCGACAGCCAGTCGCCCTCGGCGATCGTGACGCCGCCGGGCGCGGTCATGCGCCCGTGCTCGACGTCGACGTCGAGCTCCGTCACGCCGACCACCGCGGGCTTGCCGAACTGCCGCGCGACCAGCGCCGCGTGGCTCGTGCGCCCGCCGCGGCTCGTGACGACGCCGTTGGCCGCCAGCATGCCGTGCACGTCGTCGGGCTTCGTCTCGGGCCGCACCAGGATCACCTGCTTCTTCTCGTCGGTCGCCCAGCGCTGGGCCTTGTCGGCCTCGAACGCGACCATGCCGATCGCCGCACCCGGCGACACGTTGAGCCCGGTCGCGATCAGCTTGCCGCCGGCCTTCGCCGCGCGGCGCGCTTCGGCCTCGAACTGCGGGTGCAGGAAGTAGTCGACGTGCTCGGGCTGCACGCGCAGCACGGCCTCCTGCCTGCTGATCAGCTTCTCGCGCGCGAGTTCGACGGCGATGCGGATCGCGGCCTGCGCGGTGCGCTTGCCGTTGCGCGTCTGCAGCATCCAGAGTTTGCCGCACTCGACCGTGAACTCGACGTCCTGCACGTCGCGGTAGTGCTTCTCGAGCTGCCGGCAGAGCTGCTGGAACTGCTTCCAGAGCCGCGGCTGCCACTTGCCCATCTCGGCGATCGGCAGCGTCGTGCGCGTGCCCGACACGACGTCCTCGCCCTGCGCGTTGACGAGGAAGTCGCCCTCGATCTCGTTCTCGCCGGTCGTGACGTTGCGCGTCGTCGCGACGCCGGTCGCCGATTCCTGGCCCATGTTGCCGAACACCATCGCGACGATGTTGACGGCGGTGCCGAGGTCGTGCGGGATGCCGGCGGCCTTGCGGTAGTCGATCGCGCGCTTGCCGTTCCAGGACTTGAACACGGCCTCGATCGCGAGCCGCAGCTGCAGCATCGGGTCGGTCGGGAACGGCTTGCCGGTGTGCTTCTTGACCACGTCCTGGAACTTCCCGGTCAGCGTGCGCAGCACGGACGCCGGCAACTCCGCGTCGTTGGCGACGCCGCACTCGGCGCGCGCGGCCTTCAGCAGCACCTCGAACGCCTCGTCGGGCACGCCGAGCACGACGCGCCCGTACATCTGCACGAGGCGGCGGTAGGCGTCGTAGGCGAAGCGCTCGTCCTTGCTCTGCGCGGCGAGCGACGCGGCGACCGCGTCGGTCATGCCGATGTTGAGCACGGTGTCCATCATGCCGGGCATCGAGAACTTGGCGCCCGAACGGCACGAGACGAGCAGCGGCGACTTCGCATCGCCGAAGCGTTTGCCGGTCGCCAGTTCGACCTTCTTCAGCGCGGCGACGACCTCGTCCCACATGCCCGCGGGGAACCCGCCGCTCGCGAGATAGGCGCGGCACGCGGCGGTCGTGATCACGAAGCCGGGCGGCACCGGCAGGCCGAGCGAGGTCATCTCGGCGAGGTTGGCGCCCTTGCCACCGAGCAGTCCGGTCACCGCGTCGCGCGAACCGGCGGACCGCAGCGCCTTCGGGTAGTCGGTGTAGTGGTAGACGCTCTGCTTCGGGGCGGCCTTCTGGGTTGCTGCCTTCTTGGCGGGGGCGGCCTTCTTGGCCGTGGACTTGGTGGAAGGACGGGTCTTGGCTGGCATCCGGGTCTCCTGGTTGAGTCGAACGATGGAACAGCCCAGCGTGCGGGCTCCCCATGGGCCTTCCGGCGAATGTGGGGACGACGATCTGCGCACGCGCGCGATCCGTCGCGACCGGAGGTTTGCTCCGGGTCGGTGGACGCAGGGGGGTTCGTCGTGACCATCCGGCCCGATGCCGTCGATGTCCAGCCATTCCTCGGACTGCGCGCCGCCGTGCGCCCGCGGATGCCGGTCGCGGGTGGCCGAGCAGGCTCGAGCCCGCGGCGATCCTCGTCGACCGCGCGGCGCGGCATGCGACGATGGGCGCGCGCTACGATCGCAACATGCTCCGCACCTCCGCCGCGCTCGCCTGCCTGGCCTCCCTGCTCGCCGGGCAGACGCCGCAGTTCGCTCCGTCGTTGCTCCCGGGCCTGCCCTACCCGCTCGCCACCGACGTCGCGTTCGACGATCTCGACGGCGACGGCGACCTCGACCTGTTCGTCGTCTCGGCGTTCGGCGGGGCGCTGCTGCGCAACGACGGCGGCGGCTTCGTGGACGTCACCGGAACGCTGCCGCCGCTGGCAGGCAACCCGCGCACGGCGGCGTTCGTCCAGGCCGACGCGGACGGACGCCCCGACCTGCTGCTGACCTGGACCGGGCAGGCGCGGCTGTTCCGCAACCTGCCGGGCGGCGGCTGGCAGGAGATCTCGGCCAACCTGCCGGCGGGGCTGCCGACCGTGCATGGCGCGGTCGCGGCCGACGTCGACGGCGACGGCGACCAGGATCTCGTCTGCGCGGGCCACCTGCTCGACGGCGGGCAGAACCAGCTGCTGACGAACGACGGCAGCGGCATCTTCACGCGCTCGACGCCGTTCGCGGGCACCGCGTTCCAACCGCTCGTCGCCGACGGCGACGGCGACGGCGACCTCGACGTGTTCTTCGTGCGCGGCATGCTGGCGCTGTTCCGCAACGACGGCGGCGGCGCGTTCACCGACGTGACCACGGCCGCGTTGCCGGCCGGGCTCGGCAGTCCGTCGGCGATGGCGCTCGGCGACGTCGACGGCGACGGTGACGACGACGTCTTCGTCGGCGGCGGCAGCCTCGGCGACCAGATCCTCGTCAACGACGGCACC
>VGXW01000183.1 GCA_016873195.1 Planctomycetota bacterium
CACACCGAGGACTTCCCGGCGCTGCTCGGCCAGCTCGGCACCGGCAACGTCTTCCTGCACTCGCGCGAAGGGCGCGCGCTCGCCGAGCGGGCGCTCGGTGCGGCGATGGCGATGCCCGATCCCGAGGCCGTCGCGGCGGGCACGCGGCTGCTCGACCTCGCGGTGCGCGGGCGCATCGACAAGCAGGACCACGGCGCGCGCGGTTTCGTCGACGAGGCCTACCGCCAGCACCGCCTCCGCGTCGACCGCTGGCTGTGCAACCCCGCGAACGTGCAGGGCGCGCGCAGCTACACGGTGGCCAGGGGCGACGTGCTCGCGCGCATCGCCGCGCGCTTCCGCAGGGAGAAGATCCTCGTCGAGGACGGCACGCTCGCGGTGCTGAACGGCATCCGCAACCCGGACGCGCTGATGGTCGGCCAGAGGCTCAAGGTGCCGCTCGACCCGATCCACTGCGTCGTCGAGAAGCGCAGCTTCTCGCTCGCGGTCTACGTCGGCCCGAGCCTGCTGCGCCTCTACTGGATCGGGCACGGCGAGCACGACAAGACGCCGGTCGCCGAGTTCACGGTCGCCGAGAAGGTCGAGAAGCCGCAGTGGACCGCGCCGGACGGCAACGTCTGGCCCTACGGGCACCCGAACAACATCCTCGGCGAGTACTACGTGACGTTGCAGCACCCGGGGCACGACGGCTTCGGCGTGCACGGCACGCCGATGCCCGAGACGATCGGCACGATGTCGTCGATGGGCTGCATCCGCATGCACGCCCCCGACATCGCGGAGCTGTTCCGGCTGCTGCCGCGCGGCACGAAGTTCGTCGTGCGCGCGAGCGGATCGTCCTGAGCCGCCGGGCCATGTCCCCGACGCTCGTCGCGATCGTGGTCTTCGTGCTCGTCGGCGCCGCCCACCTGCTGGTGCCGCGCCTGCACACGAACCGCAGCCGCGCGCGGCTGCTCGCCCGGTGCCGGGCGGCGCGCGCGGTGGTGATCACGTTCGACGACGGCCCGGGCCGGCTGCTGACCCCGCTGGTCGTGCGCCGTCTCGGCGAAGCGGGCGTGCCCGCGACGTTCTTCGTGCTCGGCAACAACGTGCGCGGCAACGAGGACGTCGTCGAGGCGATCGTCGCCGCCGGCCACGAGATCGGCTCGCACGGCGACCAGCACGTGCACCACGTGTGGTCGTGGCCGTGGGCGGGGCTGCTGGACACGCACGCCGCGTGGCGGCGGCTGCACGACCTCACGGGGCTCGACGCGCCGCGCATCCCGTTCCGCCCGCCCTACGGCAAGCTGAACCTGCTGTCCTGGCTGTGGGTGCTCTGGCATCGCACGCCGGTCGCGATGTGGACGCACGACAGCTACGACACGGCCCAGGGCGCCGACGTGGCGCCCGAAGCGCTGGCGGCGTCGCTGCGCGATGCGGGCGGCGGCGTCGTGCTGCTGCACGACTTCGACCGTTCGATCCCGCACGCCGACCAGAAGGTGCTCGCGAAGCTCGACGCGGTGCTGGCCCTGCGCGAGCACGGGTTCCGCTTCCTGCGCGTCGGCGAACTGCTGGCGGCCGGCCGCTGAGACGGCGGCCGCGGGCTCACGGCTGCAGCGCCTGCAGGTCGTCGACCTTCCAGCGCCGCACCCAGGCGACGTGGTCGACGGCCTGCACGGGCACCGCGTCGAGTCCCTCGTGCTCGAACACGACCGGGGCCGGCACGATGCGCGACAGGTCGAGGTCCTGGTCGGGGACCGGCGCGACGTCCGCGATCGTGGACCAGTCCGGCACCGGGCGGCGGAAGGTGCCGGGCGCGGTCGCGCGCGGTCGCCGGTAGCGCAGTTCGAAGAACGCCTCGCGCACGAGCGCGACCCGCACCGGCCGGCCCTCGACGTCCAGGTCGAACACCGCGGTGTCGTCGGTGGGCCGGGTCGGGGCGGGGATCGCCGCGTAGCCGGCGAGGTGGATGCCGGGCGTCGCATCCTTCACGCGCTGCCACGCCAGCTGCACCAGGTTCTGGTCGATGCCCAGGCGCTTCCGGTAGCCCTCCGACAGCGCGTCGTAGACGTATTCCGGGTTGTCGCGGCGGATCGCCTCGAGCAGCACGCCGAGCGCGTTCTCGGGCGTCGCGTAGTCGATCGGCACCCAGGCCGACTTGTCGGGGCCGCAGAACAGCCGCGCGAGCGTGCAGCAACCGGGAAGCGTCGACAGGCATGCCGCGGCGCCGAGCGTGAGCAGGTGACGCATGGCGCAGGATGTTGCAGCGCCGCCGCCGCCTTGCCCAGTACGGAGGCCGGTTCCCGCGTCGCCATCGGCCGCAGCACCCCCGGCCACGGCTGGCGGCCGGGAGTTTTTCTGTGCTTCGTCGCTATAGTGCCCCGCTTCGCCCTTCCTACGGCAGCAGCGTCGCGTTGCCGATAGCGCCCCCAGACGGAATCCGCCCATGAACCACCACCTCGTGCTCGCCTTCGTCGCCGCGCTGACCACGGGCGCCCTGCTTCCCGGCCAGGAGCCGAAGCCGGACGCCGGGCAGCCGGGCCAGCCGTCGCACGCGCCGCTGCCGCCCGACGGCGGCAAGCTCCAGCCGATCAACCCGCAGTCCGGCAACGCCTGGTTCCCGGTGACGGAGGTCGATCTCGGCACCCACTTCGGCCACGAGGAGGCGGTCGGCACCTTCAAGTTCAAGAACCCCCGGGCCGAGGCCGTGCAGTGGCGCAGCCTGCTCGGCAGCTGCAGCTGCGCGCGCGCGGTGATCCGCGTCGGCGACCGGCGCTACGAGTTGCTCAGCAAGCCGCAGAAGCGGCTCGTGCGCATCAACAAGGGCAAGACCGGCGTCGAGGCGCAGGAGGACGTGCAGGTGATCACGGTCGAAGCCGGCGAGCAGGGCGAGGTCGAGGTCCACATGGAGATGCACGGCGTCACCGGCCCGCGCCAGGCGACGCTCGACGTGCACACGAGCGACGCGGCGCTGCCGCAGCTGCGGCTCAAGTGGCAGGCCACCGGCGCGCAGATGTTCGTCGTGTCGCCGGCCGAAGTGAACCTGAACAAGATGACCTGGAACGAGAGCCGCGAGTTCACGGTCACGGTCACGTCGCCGCTGAAGAAGGACTTCAACATCAAGCGCATGGACGACGCCGGCAAGGCGTTCGCCGTGACCTGGGAGAAGGCCATGAACGGCGACAACGCCGTCTGGACGATCAAGGGCAAGTACGGGCCCGTCGACGGCGAGACCGGCGGCGGCGGCGTGCTGAAGTTCTACAGCGACATCCAGGGCGACTCGTCGTTCCTGGTCCGCGTCATGGCGTTCGTGCAGGGGCCGCTCGAGATCAAGCCGGGCACCTTCCTGCCGCTCGGCCAGATCCGCAAGGGCACGGGGCTCAAGAAGGAGGTCGTGTTCGAGGCCAACGACGGCACGCAGCTCGAGGCGCTGAAGCTGGCCTTCGAGAAGCTGTCGCTGGGCGGCGAGTTCGTGAGCGCCGCGCAGCGCCTGGACCACGGCAAGCTGATCGTCGAGCTGGCGGTCTCCGAGAAGGCTCCTCCCGGCCTGCTGAAGGGCGAACTGGTGGTCGAGTTGAACCACGCGCTCGTGAAGGAGAAGCGCATCATGTTCAACGGCTTCGTGCGCTGACCGCGCACCGCGCCCTCGCGGCGCGCCGATGCTGCGCGGGGCCGGGAGCGCGGTATGGTTTCCGCCACCCCCGACCGTGTGCACGAGCATGGGCCGACACGACCTGCCTGGCGGATTCACCGACGAACAGCTGCGCGCGTTCATGAAGGCCATCCTGGCCGACGTGCACGCGCTCGAGCGGATGCTCGACGAGGACCGGTTCGAGACCGGCATCCGTCGCATCGGCGCCGAGCAGGAGATGTTCCTGCTCGACCGGACCGGGCGGGCCTGGTGCGGCGCCGACGCGATGCTGCGCAAGTTGAACCACCCGCAGTTCACCCACGAGCTGGCGCAGTTCAACCTCGAGTGCAACCTGAGGCCGCAGGTGTTCGGCGGCGACTGCCTGTCGGCGATGGAGCGGGAGCTGCAGGACCTGCTGCAGCTCGCGCGCGCGACCGCGGCCGAGATGGGCGGCGGCGTCGTGCTGACCGGCATCCTGCCGACGCTGCGCCGCGCGGACCTCACGCTCGGGTCGATGGTGCAGAACCCGCGCTTCCTGGCGCTGAACAACGCGATCTCGCAGCTGCGCGGCGGCGAGTTCCAGTTCCGCATCAAGGGCGTCGACGAGTTCGAGATGACGCACGACAACGTCATGCTCGAGTCGTGCAACACGAGCTTCCAGGTGCACTTCCAGGTCGGCCCGAAGGAGTTCGCGGAGCTCTACAACGTGGCCCAGGCGATCACGGCGCCGGTGCTCGCCGTCAGCACGAACTCGCCGCTGCTGCTCGGCCGGCGGCTGTGGCGCGAGACGCGCGTGGCGCTGTTCCAGCAGTCGGTCGACGCGCGCTCGGCGGTGCACCTGCACCGCGGCCGGCGGCCGCGCGTCGACTTCGGCGACGGCTGGGTGCGCGACTCGGTGCTCGAGATCTTCCGCGAGGACATCGCGCGCTTCCGCGTCGTGCTCGCGACCGACATCGACGAGGACCCCGAGGCCGTGCTGGACCGCGGCGGCGTGCCGGCGCTGACCGCGCTGCGGCTGCACAACGGCACGGTCTACCGCTGGAACCGCGCCTGCTACGGCATCAGCGACGGCAGGCCGCACCTGCGCATCGAGGCGCGCGCGTTCCCGGCCGGGCCGAGCGTCGCCGACGAGGTCGCCAACGGCGCCTTCTTCTTCGGGCTGATGACCGCGGTGTCGCGCGAGTTCAACGACGTCGGCAAGCTGATGAAGTTCGACGACGCGAAGGGCAACTTCCTCGCGGCGGCGCGGCTCGGCCTGCAGGCGAACCTGACCTGGTTCCACGGTCGCGAGTACGCGGCGCAGACGCTGATCGAGGACGTGCTGCTGCCGATGGCCCGCGCCGGCCTGCAGAGCGCCAGGCTCGACGCCGGCGACGTCGACCGCTACCTCGGCATCGTCGCCGAGCGGTGCCGGCGCGGCCGCACCGGCGCGCGCTGGGCGCTCGACTCGCTCGCGGCGATGGGCGAGAAGGGCACCAAGGACCAGCGCATGGCGGCGCTCGTGCGCGCCACCCAGGCGCGCCAGCGGCAGGGCGACCCGGTCCACCTGTGGGACCTCGCCGACACGACCGAGTTCGAGGGCTGGCAGGAGAGCTACGTGCAGGTCGGCCAGTTCATGACGACCGACGTGTTCACCGTGCACCCCGAGGACGTCGTCGACCTCGCCGCCAGCCTGATGGACTGGCGCCACATCCGCCACGTGCCGGTCGAGGACAACGAGGGCCGGCTCGTCGGCCTCGTCTCGCACCGCACCCTGCTGCGGCTGGTCGGCCAGGGCATGCGCGGCGCCGAGAGCGCGCCCGTCGCGGTCAAGGACATCATGCGCCGCGACCCGATCACGGTGACGCCGGACACGCCGACGCTCGAGGCGATCGAGTCGATGCGCAACCACCGCGTCGGCTGCCTGCCCGTGGTCGAGGAAGGCAACCGGCTCGTCGGCATCATCACCGAGCGCGACCTGATCCGCGTCGCGGCGATGCTGTTCGAGAAGCACCTGCGGGAGAACACCGCCGACTGACCGGCGCCGCGCGGGCCGGCGGCCGCGCGGTCAGCGCCGGCTCAGGTTGAAGTTCACCGCGAGGCGGTCCTGGCCCGGATTCACGACGAGCTGCTGCTCGGTCTCGCGCATGTCGAGCAGCGTCTCGAACGGGTTGTTGCTGCCGCTCTGGCGCGACGCGTGGATCTTGTAGGTGCCCGGCGGCACGCGCTTGAGCAGCCGGTAGCGGCCGTCGGTCTCGCTGATCGCGCTGGCGCTGAACATCGGCTTCGGGGGTTTCTGCGGCTGCGCCATCGTCGACGGCTCGGCCTTCGGCGGCCCTTCGGGCTGCGGCGGCGTGATGCTGATCTTGATCTGGCCCGCGGCCTCGCCGCCGATGGTCGTGAAGCCCTCGACGATCGCGCCGCGCGACAGCTGGATCGTGCCGACGTCGACGAAGCTGCCCTCCGTGTCGAGCTTGATGTCGAGCGCGTTGCCCTCGCAGAAGTCCGGGTGCGCGACGCGCACCATGTAGTCGGCGAACGCGAGCTTGCCGAGGCGGAAGCGGCCCTGCGCGTCGGTCTTGACGCTGGCCTTGCTGTGCTTCTCGGGGATGAAGCTGCGGAAGATCTCGAAGAAGGGGCCGCCGTCGCCGAGGAAGGCGCCGCTCATGTCGGTGCTGACCGTCGCGCCCGCGACGGGCCTGCCGCTGTCGTCGACGACGAGGCCCAGGATGCCCGCACCGAGCGTCAACACGGCCTCGACCTCGGGCGCGGGTTCGCCCTCGGCGACCTTGAACGGCGGCGACAGCGACTTCGCGTGCTGGTTGTCCTGCAGCTGGAACACGAAGTCGCCGGGCGGCAGGCCGCGCACCACCGCCCACTCGCCGCCGAACTCGGCCGGGAAGTCGGCCGGGTTGATGCGGCGGTCGCCGAACTCGGGCACGTTGCCGATGCCGAGCGGGCTGTTCGGGAAGTGGCGCTTCAGGCTCAGGCTGAAGCTCTTGACCGGTGCGCGGTTGGCCGCGAGCACGCGCAGCTTCACGAAGGCGCGCTGCGCCAGCACGATCTTGACGTCGCGGTCGCCGGTCATCACCGGCGGCGACTTCGCCTCGTTGTGCTGGCTCGAGTTCGTCACGAGCTGGTAGGGGCCCTCGCGCAGGCTCTCGAACGCGAACGTGCCGTCGGGCTGCGAGACCGCCGTCGCGGTCTGCGGCGTCTTCGCGCTGAGCCCCGACGCGGTGATCGAGATGCCGGCGACCGGTTTGCCGTCCGGATCGACGACGACGCCGGCGATCGGCTGGCCCCGCGCGACCTCGATCGTGTACTCGTTCGGGCCGTCGGGCTTGACCTGCTGGTTCAGCAACTGCGCGCTCGCGTAGCCGGCGGCCTCCACGGCGAGGTTCACGAGCCCCTGCTGCGGCGCGTTGGCGAACCGGAACGCGCCGGTCCGGTCGGTGACCGCCGCGATGCCGCGCTCGCGGCCGGGCGTCGCGACCATCGAATAGGCCTGGTTGCTGTTGACCAGGAACACCGTGGCCTCGGGCACGCCGGCCTTGGTCGCCTCGTCGACGACGAGGCCCGCCACGACGTTGCCGGGCTCGAGGCGCAGGTCGCCGGTGTCGTACCACTCCTCCTCGTGCGGCCGGATCTTCTGGTGGTTGAGTTCCGGGTACTCGTCGCTCGCGACGCGCAGGTCGTAGTCCTTGCCGTGCACCCCCACGCCGAGCGCGAACGTGCCGTCGTCGGCGGTGTGCCCCGAGGAGACCGGCGGCGTGCGCACGCCCTGCTTGGCCTTCAGGTACAGGTTGATGGGGTCGTTCATCGAGTTCTCCATCAGGAACACCGGCACCTGGGCCGCCGGCGCGCCGTTCGGCAGCAGCACCCTGCCCTTGATGCCCTGCGGCGCGTCGGTGCGGGCGCTGCTGTCGCGGGGTTTCGCCGCCTCGCGGATCGGCTCCTGCCGGGTCGGCGGTGCTTCGGCGACGGCGGCGGGCTCGGGCGGCGGATCGGCCGGCTTCTCGGCTGGCTGCTGGGCGACCGGCGACACGGGCGCAGGTGCCGGCACGTCGGCCTGGTTCAGGAAGTAGAAGGCGCTGGCTGCGACGGCGACCACGAGCAGCAGCGGAACGGCGGTCTTGGTGGCGTTGGACACGGGCGGTTTCTCAGTGGTCCGTGGGAAGGTCGATGGTCTGCTCCACGAGGCGCTGTCCCTGGACCACCGTGAAGGTGGTCGACGAGCGCCGGAGCTGCAAGAGCTGGCTGAAGATCTGCGCGTCGGGCTCGGCGGTGCCGACCACGGCAGCGCGCAGTTCGTAGGTGCCCGGCGGCACGCGGCGGTCCATGCGGAACCTGCCCTGCGCGTCCGTCACGGTCTCGAGCCGCAGTGCCTCGAGCGCGGCGCCGCGGCCGGCGCCGGGCTCGACGCGCGTCTGCAGCAGGATCTTCATCTGGCCGGGGATCCGGCCGCCGGCGGTCGCGCGCCCGGTCACGGCGGCCCCGCGCGGGAGGCGCACCGGCGGCAGGCTGCGTTCGCCGAGCGCCTCGAGGCGCAGGCCGCGCACGTAGACCCGGCACGCCTCGGGGTGATCGACCTGCAGCTGGTAGCTCGCGAGCGCGAGGTGCGGCAGCACGAAGGTGCCGTCGCCGGCAGTGGTCGCCGACCGCCGCGTGACCCGTTCCGGGGCCGACTGCGCGAGCATGCGCCAGACCGGGTTGTCCGGCGCGGCACCGTCCGGCTGGGTCTCCACCGTGGCTCCGGCGAGCGGGGCGCCGTCCTCGCCGATCACCTGCCCGCGCAGGGACGCCCCCCGGTGCAGTTGCACGTCGACCGAGAGGCTCCGGGTGTCCGGTGCCACGTCGAACGGCGACGAGCGGCAGCGCGCGAAGCCCTCGGCCGTCACCTCGGCGACGAAGGACCCGACCGGCAGGCCGGCGACGTCGATGGCGTCGGTCATGCCGTCGAGCCGCACGCGCTGGTCGGGAACCTCGGCGACGAGCCCGACGTGGCTGTCGAACGGGTCCGCGTCGTTGCGGAACCAGCGGCGGATCGCGAGCTGGTAGCGGCGCACCACGCGGAGGTCGGGCGCGAGCGCGCGCACCGCGATCGTCGCGCGGGAGACCAGGCGGAACTGCAGGTCGTCGCGACCCGCGGCGACGTCGGCCAGTTCCTGGTCCTGGTAGCCGCGCGCGAGCACGCGCACGCGATGGCGCCCGGTCACGAGACCCAGCAGGTCGAAGCGGCCGTCGACCTGCGTCGGCGCGACCGACGGCGCGCTGGCCGAGTCCTGCGGCCAGGCCTCGACCCGCGCGCGCGGTACCGGCCGGCCCGCACCGTCGACCACGGTGCCCGCGATCGACAGTCCCGGCGGCAGGCCGAAGTCGACCACCTGCGGTGGCCCGGGCGCGAGTTCGACGTTCGCGCGCACGACGCGCGCGAACCCCGGCGCGACCGCGCTGATGCGCACCGCGCCGCGCGCCGGGGCGTTGCGCAGTTCGTAGACGCCGTCCTGGTCGACGGCGGCCACGAGTCCGCGCTCGCGGCCCGGCAGGGCCCGCATCGCCGCGTCCTCGAACACGGTGCCGGCGTCGACCTCGACGACCGCGCGCGGCACCGGCGTGGTGGTGCCCTCGATGGTGACCCGGCCGCGCAGCGTGGCGCCTGGCACCAGCGTGACGGCGCCGACGTCGTGCCATTCGCCCGGCAGGATGCGCAGGTCGCCGACGCGCTGGTCCGCGTGGCGCGGCGAGAGAAGCCTGAGTTCGTAGTACTTGTCGGTCGGCACGTGCAGGCCGACCGCGAAGGTGCCGTCCGGGCCGGTGACGACCTCCGCGAGCGGCCCCGTCGCCAGCCCCTGCTGCAGGCGCGCTGGCAACGCCAGGGGCTCGTTGCGCGGGCTCTCGAGCAGGTAGACGCGCACCTCCGGCAGCGGCGCACCGCGGCCGTCGACGGCGACGCCGCGCAGACCCTGCGCGAATACTGCGAGGCGTTCGCCGGCGGGCAGATCGGGGGGCAGCAGGGCCGACTCGCGCACGGGTTCGCCGGCCTGGATCGGCCCCGCGGCGGCCGGCTCGGCCGGGCCGTCGGCGGCGGGGGCCGGGGCATCCTGCGCGGGAGGGACGTTCGGCCCGTCGCGGCCCGCGAGCGAGAACCAGAGACCTGCCGCGATCGCGCCCGCCGCGATCCAGACGGGCAACCGGATATCGTGGCGGGTGGTCATGGGGCGGGGCAGGGGCGGCAGGATGGTCTCGTGTGCAGCGCGCAGCGTGACGAGTGGCGAGTATCGGCGACTGGCGAGTATCGGCGACGGGATCGGGTCCGCAGCGGGGGAACTGCCCGATGCCCATCGGGCCCCTTCGACGCGCCACCGTGCCGAACCTTCCCCGCGGCAGCCCCCGGCGCCCAGCCCCTGTTGGCATCGGCTACTCGGCGACCTTTCCCTGGCCGGCGCGCGACAAC
>VGXW01000184.1 GCA_016873195.1 Planctomycetota bacterium
CCCCCTGAGCCAACTCGACCTCGACCCGTATCCGTACGAAGGCCTGCACCGCCTGGCCGGCGAGTTCTTCGCGCGCGAGGGCATGGTCGCCGTCGACCTGAAGGACCGGTTCCTCGGCAAGAACGAGCAGGACCTCTGGGTCCACCCGACCGACCAGCACTACAACCACCTCGGCAACCGGATGCTCGCCGAGGGCATCCACGAGTTCCTGGTCCGGCGCGGCCTCGACGGCCGGCGGTAGCGGCCGCGCTCAGCTGCCGCTGGCCGGTGCGGCGCCGACGTCGAGGCGGAGCAGATCCTCGGCGAGCACCACGCGGCCGCCGAACCGCGCGGCCGCCATCGCGCGCAGATCGTGGCCCTCGCACTCGGGGTAGAAGTGGGTCGGCACCAGCGTGCGGGCTCCGGCCCGTCGGGCGAACTCACCGGCGATGCCCGGCGTCAGGTGTCCGTCGAGCTTCTGGCCGTCGGGAGTGGCGGCGTCGCAGACGAACACGTCGGCGTCGCGCGCGAGCTCGACGAGCTCGTCGCACTCGTCCGCGTCGCCGGAGAAGGCCACGCTGCCGCCGGCCGCGGCGAACCGGTAGCCGAGGCTCTGCATCGTGTGGCGGATCGGCAGCGCGCGGACCGCGAAGGGCCCGAGCGGGAACTCGCCGGGCTGGAGTTCGACGAGTTCGAGCGGGTAGCCGCGCGGCTGCAGCCACGGCCACGCCTCCGTCAGCGTGCGCACGAGCCGCTCGAGGCCCGGAGCGCCGAATACCTGCAGCGGCGGCCTGCCGGCGAAGGTGGGCGCGCGCAGCGCGAACAGCAGCGCGGCGAGATCGGCGCAGTGGTCGGGGTGGTAGTGGGTCAGCAGCACCGCGTCGAGTCCTGCCGGGCCGATCCCGGCCTGCGCGAGCCGCCGCAGCACGCCCGGGCCGCAGTCGACCAGCACGGCCGCGCCGCCGTGCTGCAGCAGGTGGCCGGCGGGGAAGCGGTCGGGCACCGGGATCGCCGTGCCCGAGCCGAGGATCGTGAGCCGCATCGGCGCGAGCGTAGGGGCGGGCCCGGGCCCGTGCGACGGCGGTCAGGAGGCCGGGTGCGTCCCGGATCGGGGCAGGCGGTTCAAGGGTGCGCCGCGCGTGGCCGAAGTCATGGGGGCGCGCCCGCACCGGGCGCCGCGATGCAAGGAGGCTTCCGCGATGTCGCACCCTCGTCTTCGCTTCACCGTCCTGCTGTCCGGGATGCTCGCCTCGGCGTGCGCCACCGGTACGGCGTGGCAGCGCGCCCCGCAGCGGGTCGACACGATGCTGGCCGGCATCGAACGCGTGCACGACGAGGCGGCGCGGAGCCGGCAGACGGTGCAGGAGGCGTTCGAACGGTTGGTGGCCCTGGCCGAGGGCAATCCCGACAAGGAGGCTGCCGCCGGCGCCTACGCGCGGTTCGTCCAGTCCATCGCGCCGGCGGAGTCGCAGTGCCGGCAACTGGCCGGGACGGTCGAACCGATGCAGGCCGGGGCGACGGCGGTGTTCGAACAATGGCAGGCGGAGGTCGCGACGATCGGCAGCGAGGGGCTGCGGCGGTGCAGCGAAGCCCGGCTGACCGCGGCCAAGGAGCGCTACCAGGCGATCGTGACGGCGGCGGGGAGGGCGCAGCAGCAGTTCGCTTCGTGCGTGCAGGCGCTGCGCGACCACGCCACGTTCCTCGCCCACGACCTCAACGCGGATGCGATCACGGCGATGCGGGGCGAGGTGCAGCAGACCGCGGTGGCGGTGCAGGAGCTCGACCGGGGGCTCGAAGCCTGCCAGACGGCCGCGCGCGCCTACGTCGCGGCGGCAGCTCTGCCCGACGGGACCGCGGCGGCGGCGCCGGCGCCGCGGTGACCGCGCCCTGCGTCACTCGCCGCGCATCTGCTCGGCCGACAGCACGTCGTAGAGCTCGCGCATCGAGATGTCGCCCTGGTGCACGAGGCGCAGCGTGCTGTCGCGCAGCGTCGTGATGCCGCCCGCGCGCGCGAGCGAGCGCAGGTCGTCGAGCGCAGCGCGGCGCGCGATCGCGCGCCGCAGGTTCGCGTCGATCGGCAGCAGTTCGACGACGGCGATGCGGCCGCGCGTGCCGGTGTCGTTGCAGCGCGGGCAGCCCGTGCCGGCGAAGCACGGGAAGTCCGCCGGCGCGCCGCGCGGGAACAGTTCGGCCAGGATCAGCCGATCCGGCGGCGCCGACGCGCGGCAGCTCGGGCAGATGCGCCGCGCGAGCCGCTGCGCGATCACCGCGGTCAGTTCGCTGGCGATCGAGTTCGGGTGCATGCCGAGGTCGCCGAGCCGCTGCACGGCGTCGACCGAGTCGTTGCAGTGCAGCGTCGCCAGCACGAGGTGGCCGGTCTGCGCCGCGCGGATCGTCTCCAGCGCGGTCTCCGGGTCGCGGACCTCGCCGACCAGGATCACGTCGGGGTCCTCGCGCACGAACGCCCGCATCGCCTGCGCGAAGTGGAAACCGACCGCCGGGTTGACCTGCGTCTGCTGGATGCCCTCGAGCGAGAACTCGATCGGGTCCTCGACGGTGATGACCTTGCGCGTGGTGTCCTTCGCCAGCAACTGCAGGCCCGCGTAGAGCGTCGTCGACTTGCCCGAACCCGTCGCGCCGACCACGAGCACGAGACCGTGCGGCTCCTGCAGCAGGCGCCGGTACTGGTCCGCGATCGCCGGCGGGAAACCGAGGTCCTCGATGGTCGGCGGGCGCAGATCCTGCGGCAGGATGCGGATCACGACGTTCTCGGAGTGCAGCGTCGGCTGGGTCTGCACGCGCAGGTCGAGCACGTGGTTGCCGACCTGGCGGTGCACGCGGCCGCCCTGCGGCGCACGGCGCTCGGCGATGTCGAGGTTCGCCGCGAGCTTGATGACGTTGACGAGCGCGGTGAGGTCGTTCGGCGCGAGCTGGTAGCGGCCGATGTCGTGCAGGCTGCCGTCGATGCGGAAGCGCAGCCGCGCGCCGCGATCGTGGCTCTCGATGTGCACGTCGCTCGCGCGTTCGGCGACGGCATCCAGCAGCATCGCGTCGAACAGGCCCGCGGCGCGCGAGTCCTCGGCCGGGGGGCGCGGCGCCTCGCGCGGCCTGGCCGGCGCCGGTGCCTGCTGCTGCGTCTGGTCGGTGACGAAGCCGAGCCCGATCGCGGTCCAGATGCGCTGCAGGTCGGTCGGCGTGGTGAGCTCGGGCACCAGCTCGAGGCCCTCGAACGCCGACCGCAGCTCCCACAGCGGCAGGTCGAGATCGGTCGTCACCACCGTGAGCCGTTCCTGCTGCTGGCAGACGGGCACGAAGCAATAGTGGTCGAGGTACTTGCGCGGCAACCGGCGCACGAGCTGCGGGTCGAGCCGCGCCAGCACGCTGGACGTGTCGGCGAACGGCAGCTGCCGCTGCTCCGCGAGCGTGCGGAACAGGTCGTCCTCGCGGACCGCGCCGCGCTGCAGCAGTTCCTGGCTCAGCGAACGGCCGTCCCGCCGCGCCGCGCGCATCGCCGCGACGATCTCCTGGCGCAGTACGAAGCCGGCGTCGACGAGCATGTCGCCGAGCAGCGGCTGGAAGCGCGCCAGATCGATGTCCTCGCTGTCGAGGCCTTCGCCGGTGTGCAGCAGGCGGCGCAGGCGTCGCGGCGGCACGTTGTCGTCGGCGGGGACCGCGGCGCGGCCGCGCTCGGCGAGCAGCGGCAACAGGTCCGCGTCGGCCGGCGCGCCCTTCCGCCGGGTGACCAGGATCGCATCGAAGCGGGCGCCGGCCGCTGGCGCCGGCAGGTGCGTGCTCAGGTGCACGTTGCCCGCGCCGTGGGTGCCGAGTTGCTCCGCGAGCAGACCCGCGCGCGACGGCACGGGGCTGACCACGACCACGTGACCGACCAGGTGGGCCAGCACGGCTGGCACGTAGCCGCTGACCGGATCGATCACGAGCGCGCTCGCCGGCGCGCGCAGGCCGAGATCCTCGAGCACGCGCCGCAACGCGTCGTCGGGCAGTTCGCGCCAACCGCCGACGATGGCGGGGAAGTGCTCGCGCGGCACCGCCGCCAGCGCCGCCGCGACGCGGCGATCGCGCGCGAGGCACGCCACCGACTGGCCCGCGCCGGTCTCGCAGGTGTGCGTCATCGTCCGTTGGTTTCGGCGCGCGCGGGCCGCGGTCCGCAGCCTGCGTCCGCACCGCCGCTGGCAACGGCCGCAGGTGCACGCATTCAGCCGCGCCTCACTGCGGCAGCACGAGCACGAGGCCTTCGACCGGGCCCGTCCACGGCGTCGGCGCCGAGCAGGCGTCGCCGCGAGTGGCGACGAGCACGAGCGGCTCGCCGAGGCTGGCGCGGACGTAGAACGCGCCGTCGGTGCGGACCTGCACGCGGCGCAGCACCGTGCCCGCGTGCCTGCGTGCCTCGACGCGGACGTCCGTGAACGGCGCCGACGCGGCGACAAGGCCGCGTGCGCCGACGACGCGGGACAGGTCGAGCGTGAGCTCCATGCCACCGCCGCCGGCGACGCTCTCGCACTCGGGGCCGATGGTCTCGCCGAGTTCGTCGCGCAGCCGGTAGCGGCCGGGTCGCAGGCCGGTCAGGCGGCGCGATTGCCGGAGCGTCGGCAGAGCGCCTAGACTGCTGCGGATGGACTTCGAACGACTGCGCCGCAACTGGGAGAACCTCGGGCGCCACGACCCGATGTGGGCGATCCTGACGGCGCCCGGCACCGAGGGCGGCAAGTGGGACGAGGCCGCGTTCTTCCGCAGTGGCGACGAGTATGGCGAATGGCTGCGTGCATGGCTCGCGCAGCACGGCATCGTGGTGCCGGGCGGCGACGCGCTCGACTTCGGCTGCGGCATCGGCCGGATCACGCAGGCCCTGGCGGCGATGTTCCCGCGCGTGGTCGGCGTCGACATCAGCGCGCCGATGGTCGAACTCGCGCGCAAGAAGAACCGCCATGGTGAGCGCGTGCAGTACGTCTGCAACACCCGCCCCGACCTCTCGGCGTTCGCCGACGGCAGCTTCGCCTTCACGCACACGGCGATCGTCCTGCAGCACATGCGCGCCGAGTACGCCCTGGGCTACCTGCGCGAGTTCCTGCGCTTGCTGCGTCCCGGCGGCATCGCCTTCTTCCAGATCCCGACCGCGGAACTGGTCCCCGGGGCGGCGCCGATGGCGCCGGCGATCGAGCCGGCGGACGAACGGCACATGGAGATGCACGTGACGCCGAAGGCCGACGTGCTCGCGGCGATCGGGGGAGGCGGCGGCGAGGTCGTGCGCGAGGAAGAGGACCGTTGGGCGGGGCTCTACTGGCAGAGCTTCCACTTCGCGGTGCGCAAGCGTCTGGCTCGCACCGTGCCCCTCGGCGAACGGTAGCCCGGGTGAACTCACCGCGCCGCGGTGGTCCTTCGGCGCCGGTCGCGACGACACGGGTCTGCGCCGCATCCACCTCGAGCCGCCTGTGTCGGGGCCGGCGGCAGCGGGCCGGGACCAATCGATGGGCCGGACCTGGAGCGAACTGTGCCGTGGGTGCGAAGGTCAACCGAGGCGCCGCACACTGACCCGGCAGCAGAAACGGCCGACACGTTCGTCGTTGGCGCGGATCAGCACCCGCAATTGCGTCGGCTCCTGCACTTCCACGTTCAGCGTCAAGTCCAGGGCAGATCCGTCCTGGACCTCAGGCATGACACCTTCCCCGCGCACGACCGCCGCGGTGGGCCCGACCGCCGTGACCCGCCACTGGAGTCCGGCGCGCAGGCCCTGGCAAGCGTGGACGTGCAGGACGAGACCGTAGCGGCCGGGCGGAAGCAGAACCGCGACAGGTCCCTCGAAGCCTGGAATCGGCCCGATGTCGCGGAACGTCAGCGCATCGCCCACGGCCGACATGGGCTCGCGCCGGCCGTCGAACCGGGTGCCCCGCGTGAACGGCGGGTCTCGCCATTCCCAGGCGCGCATTGGACAGAAGGCGACCGGCACCGGGTCGTTGTTCCAAAGGTGTGTCGCGGGAGACAGGTACGTCGAGTTCACCGCCACGCCCGCCAGGGCAAGCGTGCCGAACACCCCTGACAAGAGACTGCGCCGCCACCCCTGCAGGTCGGCGACGCCCTCCGGCAGCAGCACGAACGCCAGGAACGGGATCAGGTCCGCCATCAATCGCGGTCCCCACGAGTCGCCACCCCACCAGTGCTCGAACTGGGAGGCTACGATGGAGTGCAGCGCGATGACGCCCCAGCACATCCCGTCCAAGGCTGTCAATCTCCGGGTGCACAACTGCCAGAGCAGCGAGACGGGCGCCAACAGCAGGAATGGGCTGTACACGAACAGACCGCGCGCCGGACTGACCAACAGCCCGGCAAGGACCTCGCCCGCGAGCGAGGGATCGGCCAGACGGTCCGTGGAATAGTACGCAGGCAGCAACTTGCCGTAGGTGGCCAGGTTCACCGCCAGGAACGCGCCGCCGACGAGACCGGCCGCCGCAAGGTAGGGCAGCACGTACCGCCGTTGCCGCAGGAACATGTAGAGCGTCACCGCAATCACGACGACCGCACCGGTCGGGCGCATGACGTAGGAGAGCACCGCGAAGGCTCCCGTGGCGGTGAACCAGACACGGCGGCGCTGTCCGGCAACGAGCGTCCACAATGTCGCCGCGCCGCAGGCTATCGCCGGGCCGTGCTGGAAGAGAGCACGGCTGCACGTGGTCCAGATCGAAGACCCGAAGGCGATTGCCAGGACCACGGCAAGAGCCAATCCGGCGCTGTGACGACTGCGCAACACGCTCCAGAGCAGGGCCAGTGCGACCACACAGATGCTCGATGCAACCAATCGTTCGATGGCGAGGCGGTGCGCCATGATGCTCGCTCGCGGGTCGATGCGTCCGTCCCCGCCCCGCACCGGTTCCCCGATCAGAGCCTCGAAGAGACGGGACCCGAGCTGGCCGGCGCCGAGGGCAAGCCGCAGCGCAGCCACGATCGGCACCGCCGCAACACCGGGCCCCCAGGCGAAGAACGAGTAGCGCCGCCCCTCGACGACGTTGCACAGGGGGGGGTCCGGGTAGGAGACCGACTCGCCGAGTTCGAAGTCGCCGTCCTCGAGCAGGCTGATGGCGATCGGCAAGGTCGCCAGGGTGTCGAGCGTCGGGAAGGCCGGTGTTCCCAGGTAGGCCAGCCACACCAACACGAGGGTGAGAAGGGCCAATGAATGCCTGCGCTGCCTGGCGGCCGCCATTCCTGCAGAGCATGGCGTCGTGGGAGTCACTGGTCCGCGAGCGAGGGAGAAGGACGATGCCCCGAGCCATCGGAGCAGACAGCATGCCGTGGCTCGGTCGGGGGTGGAGAACCCGAGCCGCGCTTCCGGACCACCCGGAACCACCCACGACACGATCCCCGGGGTCGCCCGCGGCGTCAACGGCCCTGCCATGCCCCCTTCGCACCGCCGTTCGGCCCCGTCATCCGCCCCGTGCACAGCCGACCCCCTGCGGGCTCCACGGAATCGATGTCGAGTCATGCCGGAGCGTGCGAGTGCCTCGTCGCCGACTTCGATCTCCGTGTCGTGGTGCTCCGGGACGAGTGCCGCTCGGCAACGCTGACAGCCGCCGGTGCAGGCGCCGCGCAGCGAGGCGAGGGCGGGAACAGGATCCGGAGCATCCTGCGCATGGCGATCGCTTCGGCCGGATGGAGGTTTCGGGTGGATGCGGACCGGTGCTTGCCCGGCGTGCCCGCGCCGCCGGCGAGCGGCAACTCTACGATCGGACGGTCTCGTCCCGGGCCCGGTCCGGGTGGGATCGCTACCCGCAGCGCGTAACCCGCCGCCATGCAAACTGCCCTCGCCCTCGTCCTGCTCGCGTCCTTCACCCCGGCCCAGGTCCCCGGGCCGACCGTCACGCTCGACAGCGGTCCGATCACCGGCCGCGCGGTCGCGTCCGCCGACCGCCCGGTCGACGCCTTCCTCGGCATCCCGTTCGCCGCGCCGCCGATCGGCGAGCTGCGCTGGCGGCCGCCGCAGCCACCCGCGTCCTGGACCGACCCGCGGGCCTGCACCGAACTGCCGCCGGCTTGCCCGCAGCCGCTGCGCCTCGGCGAGGGCCAGCAGTTCCGGCGCCAGAGCGAGGACTGCCTCCACCTCAACGTGTGGACGCCGGCCGAGCGCGCGGCCGACGCGAAGCTGCCGGTGATGCTCCCCATCCACGGCGGCGGCAACGTCACCGGCGGCACCGCTTCGCCGATCTACGACGGCCGCCACCTCGCCGCCGAAGGCACCGTGCTCGTCTCGGTCCAGTACCGGCTGGGCGTGTTCGGCTACCTCGCGCACCCGGCGCTGAGCGCCGAGCGGCGCGAACTCGACCAGGGCGGCGGCGGCAACCTCGGCCTGCTCGATCTGATCGCCGCGCTGCACTGGGTGCGGCGCAACATCGCGGCCTTCGGCGGCGACCGCGAACGCGTGACGATCTTCGGCGAGTCGGCCGGCGCGGCGAACGTGACCTACCTGATGGCCTGCCCCGAGGCTCTGGGCCTGTTCCACCGCGCGATCGCCGAATCGGGCTACTTCGGCCCCGTGGTGCCCGAACTCGCGGAAGCCGAGCAGGACGGCATCCGCATCGCCGAGGAACTCGGCGTCGCCGGCGAAGGGACGGCGGCGCTGGCCGCGCTGCGCGCGCTGCCGGCGCGCGACCTCGTCGACGTGCCGACGACGCTCGGCACGATGCTCGGCGGCCAGCGCGTCGAGGCGTACCGCTTCGGCCCGGTCGTCGACGGCCAAGTGCTGCCGCGTTCCCCGGTCGACGTCTTCCGCGAAGGCACGATGCACCCGGTGCCCTTCCTCGCCGGCAGCAACCTCGACGATGGCTCGGTGTTCAGCAGCGGCAACCCGATCAGGGGCCTGCGCGGCTACCGGCTCGCGCTGCGCATGCTGCTCGGCGCCGACGCCGACGGAATGATGCGGCTGGTCCCCGCGGCGAGCGACGCCGAGGTGCCCGCCGCCGTGCACCGCGTGATCACGCTGGCCGCGTTCCGCGCGCCGGCGCGGAGGCTCTGCCGCCAGGTCGAGGCCGCCGGCGGCGACGCCTGGCTCTACCACTTCAGCCGCAGGCCGGGCCGCGGGCGAGCGCGCGCGCAGGCCGTCCACGGCCTCGAGATCCCCTACGTGTTCGGCACGCTCTCGCGCTTCGGCGACGACCAGGACCGCGCGCTCGGCGCGGCGATGCGCCGCTACTGGATCGCGTTCGCCGCGACGGGCGACCCGAACGGCGAGGGCGGGCCCGGGCCAGCATGGCCGCGGCACGGGGCCGAGCACGATCAGCACCTCGAGTTCGGCGACGAGGTCTGCGTCGGCACGGGCCTCGACCGCGAGGCCTGCGATCTGCTCGACCGGGTGCGGCCGCGCCGCTGAACGCGCTACCGCGGCCGGCGCAAGAGCCCGCGCTCGCGCAGCGCGACGAGGCGACCCGGCTTGTTCGTCGTGGTCAGATCGCAGCCGAGCGCCGCTGCGCCGAGCGGCGCGATCTCGGCGTCGATCGTGCAGACGCAGAGCAGGTGAAACAGGCTGCGATTCCGGCTGCGCAGCGACCAGGCTCGGCCGAGGGGGGTGTTCGAACCGGTCCCGCGCGCCGGGATCCGGGCTGCGGCGATCGGCAGGTTCGCCCGGTTTGCCGGGCAGGGTACGGGCGCATTCCACGACGCCAGCAGTTCGTACTGCCTGGCGCCTGCCGGGCGCCTACCCATCCTCCGCTGCGCCCTGGAACCTCGTCGCGCACTGGCCCGGCGGAGGCCTTGCGCTGGCGAGCGGCGGCGGCTCGGTCGGCAGGCCGAGGTGCGCGAGGATCTTCTGCACGGGTGGCGGATGGGTGAGGAAGGCCGGCAGCCGTCGCGGTCCGCCGCAGGCGAGGCAGCGAGCGCGTTCGAGCCGAACGCGCGCCGGAGCAACTCGTGCCACACGTAGTACCGCCGGCGCCGCGGCGGCTTCCTGCGCGGGACGTGCGGTGCGCGCGGGCGGCACTGCGGAAACGCCGGTTCTGGTGGTGGGG
>VGXW01000185.1 GCA_016873195.1 Planctomycetota bacterium
ACCACGACGCGGAGGAACGCCGCCTCGAGGGCAATCGGCCGATCGAGTGGCTCGGCCGCCCCGAGCTGACGCCCGAGGTGCTGCTGCAGCGCGGTCGCCAGCTGGTCGACCCGGAGACGCAGTCCTACACGGAACTGGTCGAGACCATGCGCACGCGCCCGAACAGCACCGGCCTGCGTCTCGCGCTGCACCGGCACATCACGTTCCCGCTGGCGAACCTGATCCTGCTGCTGCTCGCGTTGCCGTTCGCAGTGCACTTCGAACGCCGGAGCCGCATCGAGAGGCTGCTCGTCGCGATCGGCCTCTGCGGCGCCTACGCGCTCGTCGACCTGACCTGCCAGAGCCTGGGCCAGCGCGGCTACGTGCACCCGGTCGTCGCGGCCTGGACCCCGACGATCCTGTTCGGTTCCCTCGGCGTCGTGCTGTTCGGGGGCATGCGCACGTGAACCCTGCCCGCGGCGAGCGTCGGGTGCCCGGCTGGCTCGTGCTCGCCGCGGCCGTCGCCTTCGTCGCCGCCGTCGCAGCCGTGATCCTGCTCGGCGCGGGCCGCTGACGCGCCTGCCGGCGGTATCCTGTCGCCCGCCGCCCGGGACCCCGGGCGGACCGGAGGATCCCGATGCGCCCGCTCGCCCTGCTGTTCGCCGCCCTGCCGCTGCTTGCCCAGGAACCGCCGTCGATCCGCGGTTTCCTGCTCGACGACTACCGCAACGTCGCGTGCGCCGACCTGCGCGCGCTGCGCGAGCAGGGCATCTGGGACGAACTCGAGGTCTCGGTGCTGAAGGCGATCTTCCGGCAGATGGAGCAGGAGCTGGGCTTCCCGCTCGCGGCGCTCGACCGGATCACGGCGGTCGCCGAACCGCCGCGCGAAGGCGGCATGGACGGCGTGCGCCAGGTCGTCGTGTTCGAGGGCAACGCGGCGCTCGACCTGCCGCCGCGCGTCGCCCGTGGCCGCTGGACGCGCGACGAACTCGGCGGCACGGTGGTGCACCGTTCGCCGGGGCCGGCCGCGCGCGCCGAACTGTGCGCGCAGCCACGCCGCGAGGTGCTGGTCTTCGGTCCGGCCGAGCACCTCGAGCCAGCACTGCAGGGCAAGCCGCACCGCGGCCAGCCGTCCGCCGAGGTCATGGCGCTCCTGTCGGGGCGCGGCGAGAACCTCGCCTGGTTCGTGATCGCCGTCGACCAGCCGCTGTTGCGCGAACGCGTGCTGGGCCGGCTGTTGCCGGGCATCGAGTGGCCGGAGGGCCAGGCGCCGAGCGACCTGCTGGTGCGGCTGCGCGCCGTCGGCGAGGCGGACGACCCGCGGCTGCAGGTCGAAGCCGTGCTGCGCCACGCGCGCGCCGGCGACGGCCCGGCCGTCTCGGGCAAGGCGGTGGAGCAGTGGCTGCAGCAGCAGAAGCAGGAACCGCGCTTCCGCGGCCTCGTGCCGCTGTTCTCGCGCATCGAGACGGTGGTCGACCGCACCGACGTCACCGTGCGCGTGCCGCTCGGCAAGCCGCGCGACGCGGTCGGCTACGTCGCCCTGCTCGCGGCGCCGATCCTGAAGCCGGCGGCCTCGCCGGATCCGGGCGGCGAGGTCGAGGCGCCGCCGCCGCCGAAGCAGCCCGGCAAGTAGGCGGAACGGCGACGGCCCCAGTCTGCCTGTCCCCCCTACGCACTTGGGCACCTGGGGAGGTCCGCGCTGCGGTTCCAAACGCGGCTCTTCGCAGCCGGCCGCGACGGCGGCGGGTGTGCGCCTACCGTGCCGGAGACCCGACTGCTCGCCGCGGCGGCAACGCGTTGCCCACCTCAGGTGGGCGGAGGTCGTCCATGGCTACTCGTCTGCTGGTTCGTTCCCCGTTCCCGATGGCGCTGCTGCTGCTCGTCGTCCCGGCTTCACTCCATGCGCAGGTGGCCTGGACCGACCGCAGCCCTGCGGTCAGGCCTGCCATCCGATGCGGCCACACGATGGCTCACGACGTGGCGCGAGGTCGCACCGTGCTCTTCGCCGGCGTCAACAACGCCGCGGGGAACTACGGCGATACCTGGGAATGGGACGGCACGACCTGGACGCCGATGACGCCAGCCGTGGCGCCGTCGCCGCGGCGCCGCGGCGCGATGATCTACGACTCGGTGCGCGGCGTGTGCGTGCTCTACAGCGGCTACTACGGCAGCAACGACACGTGGGAATGGAACGGCTCGGCATGGACGCAGCGGAGCACGGCCCACAGCCCCGGCGCGCGCGACAGCCATGCGATGACCTACGACCCGCTGCGGCAGCGCATCGTGCTGTTCGGCGGCTCCGTGGGCGTGACCGTCAACGACACGTGGGAGTTCGACGGGAACGACTGGCAGCAGCGCTCGCCGGCGACGAGACCTTCGCCGCGCGTCGACGGACGCATCGCGTTCATGGCTTCGCTCGGCAAGGTCGTGCTGTTCGGAGGCTGGGACTCGGGGCCCAACGTCATGCGCAACGACACCTGGACATGGGACGGCACGGCCTGGGTCCAGCTGCTGCCCGCGACCAACCCGCCCGCGCGCGCCGGCCACGGCCTCGCCCGCGACTCGCTGCGCGGCAGGCTCGTGCTGTTCGGCGGCACCAACAACTACGGCATCTTCGGCGACACCTGGGAGTTCGACGGCGTCGACTGGCAGCAGCGCGCTCCGGGCGGCGCGGTGGCTGCGGTGACCAGCATCGTCATGACGCACGATCCAGCGCGCGGCGTCTGCACCGTGTTCGGCGGCTGGAACGGCTCGACGGTCACCGATCGGACCTACGAGTACGGGCCGGTCGCGCCCGCCAGCTCGACGCCGTTCGGCGCCGGTTGTGCCGGCACGATCGGCATGCCCACGATGTCCGTGGTGGCGCTGCCGTGGCTCGGCAGCACGTACCAGGTCGCCGTGACCGGGCTCGCCGATCCGGGGCTCGCGTTCATGGTGGTCGGCTGGTCGAACACGAACTGGGCGCTCGGCGCCCTGCCGTACGGCCTCGCGGCGTTGACGCCCGCGGCTCCGGGCGGCTGCGATCTGCTCGTGAGCCCCGACGCGGTCGTGTTCCTGGTGCCCAGCGGTGGCGTTGCCGCCTACGTGCTGGCGACTCCGGGCGATCCGGCGTTCCTCGGTGCCCTGCTCTTCCACCAGGTCGTGCAGTTCGGCACGGCGGCCAACGAAAAAACGGTCTCGGCGGGGGCACGCATGCAGTTCGGATCCCGCTGAAGCGCAGCGGCCTTCACACGATGTCCGAGTCGCCGAGCGTGTGGTACCAGTGGTCCTTGAACCACTGCGTGTCGTCGAGCGTGAACGGGATCACGACCTGGAAGTAGCCCGTGCCGTAGACCCTGAAGCCGCGGTGCTGGAAGTGCAGGAACCGCGGGTCGAGGTGCTGGAACAGCGTCGCGAGCACCGGCGAGCCCGTGGCGTTGCTGCGCTGCTCGGCGTGCGCGATCAGGCAGAGCGTCGCGTCGTGGTCGTCGGCCGGCACGAGCCAGTCGACGAGGAACGAGGTGCCGGGGAACAGCAGGTCGCGGCGCGTCAGCACCGCGAGGCCCCGCAGCCGGCCGGTCCGGACCTCGCGGCACTCGACGAGTTCGTAGGTCGCGTCGTGCGCGTCGGCGTAGCGCCAGTTCAGGTAGGTCGCGTCGCGCACGATCTGCAGCCGGCTCTGGCCGCGCAGCGACGACCACAGCGCGTCGGCATCGGCGCCGCAGCGGTCGGCCGTGCGCAGTTCGAGCTCGCCGGGCAGCGCGCGCGGCGGGAAGCCGCCCGCCGGACGTTCCGCGAACAGGAAGTCCCAGTCGCGCACGATCTCGTAGCGCAGGTACTTCTGCCCGATGCGCCACGTCGCGATCGGCCAGCCGTAGTGGAACGCGTTCTGGTGCGGCGCCTTGCCGCCCCACAGCTCGTAGTGCGCGAGCGCGAGGTTCACGAACAGGCCGGGCCGCTTGCCGTGCCGGCGGTGTTCGGGCAGCACGAACAGGTCGACGCACTGGCCCGCGAGCACCTGCTCGCCGTCGGCCAGCACGCGCACCGGCAGGGTCACGTAGGCGCCGACGATGCCCTGCTGCTCGTGCTCGGCGACCATCACGTGGATCTGGCCGGTCGGGTTGTCGCGGAACTTCCACGACCAGTGCGGCAGCGAACGCGGCGGCGTGAACGTCTGGTTGTGCCCGGCGAGGATGCCGGCCTCGTCGCCGGGTCGGTACGGCCGGATCGTGATCGGGTCGCCCATCGTCGTGCCGACAGTATCGGCAGCCGGGCCGGTCCCGCTACTCGCGCGCGACGCGTTCCTGCCAACCGCGCAGCAGCTCCAGCGCCTGGCGCGGCGAGACGGTGTCGGGGTCGAGCCGCCGCAGTTCCTCGACCAGCGGATGCTCCGGCGGCGCGAACAGCTCCTGCTGCCGCAGGCCGGGGCGTTTGCGGTCGCGCGCCTGCACCAGGGCCTCGCGCACCTCGTCGCCTTCCTCCTCGAGCTTGTGCAGCACGGCGGCCGCGCGGTCGAGCACGGCCTTGCCGATGCCCGCGAGCCGCGCCACGTGCAGGCCGTAGCTGCGGTCGGTGCCGCCCGGCTCGATGCGGTGCAGGAACACGATCTCGTCGCCCCATTCGCGCACCGCGACGCGGCAGTTGACGATGCCCTTGCCGGGGCCGGCGAGGTCCATCAGCTGGTGGTAGTGCGTCGCGAACAGCGCGCGGCAGCGCACGCGCTCGTGCAGGTCCTCGGCGATCGCCCACGCGAGCGACAGCCCGTCGTAGGTGCTGGTGCCGCGGCCCACCTCGTCGAGGATCACGAGGCTCCTCGCCGTCGCGTTGTGCAGGATGTTCGCGGTCTCGGTCATCTCGACCATGAACGTCGACGCGCCGCGGCTGATGTCGTCGGCGGCGCCGACGCGCGTGAACACGCGGTCGACGAGGCCCACGTGCGCGGCCTTCGCCGGCACGAAACTGCCGATCTGCGCCATGATCACGAGCAGCGCGTTCTGCCGGATCCAGGTCGACTTGCCCGACATGTTGGGACCGGTCAGCAGCACGAGCCGGCGCTGCGGCGGATCGAGGTCGGTGTCGTTCGCGACGAACGAGCCGGCGGCGTGCGTCGCCTCGAGCACCGGGTGGCGGCCGTCCTCGATCCGCAGCAGCGACGAGTCGTCGACGGTGGGGCGGCAGTAGCCGCGCTCCTTCGCGACGGTCGCGAGCCCCGCGCAGGCGTCGAGCCCGGCCACCGCGCGCGCGGTCGCCTGCAGGCGCGGCAGTTCGGCGGCGACCTGCTCGCGCAGCGCGACGAACAGCTCGTACTCGAGCGCGCGGCCGTTCTCCTCGGCCTTCAGGATCTTCGTCTCGAAGGTGCGCAGCTCCTCGGTGACGTAGCGCTCGGCGTTCTTCGTCGTCTGCTTGCGCTGGAACGAGGGCGGCAGCGCCACGCCGCGGTGCGTGTGCGTGACCTCGATGTAGTAGCCGAACACCTTGTTGAATCCGACCTTCAGGCTGCCGATGCCGGTGGCGTCGACCAGCTGCTGCTGGTAGCGCGCCAGCCACGCGGTGCTGTCGCGCGCGAGCGTGCGCAGTTCGTCGAGCTCACGGTGGTGGCCGGCGCGGATCACGCCGCCCTCCTTGGGTCCGAGCGGGGGCTCGTCGACGAGCGTCGCGGCGATCGTGCGGCACAGCTCCGGCAGCGGGTCGAGGTCGCGGGCGAGCTGCTGCAGTCTGCCGGCGCGGCAGCCGAGCAGCCGTTCGCGGATCG
Organism: Planctomycetota bacterium; assembly: GCA_016873195.1. Lineage (GTDB taxonomy): Bacteria > Planctomycetota > UBA1135 > UBA1135 > UBA2386 > VGXW01. The sequence continues at coordinate 5,711 of VGXW01000185.1, forward strand.
CCGGCAGGCGCTCGAGGCTCTGGCGCAGGCCCTGCAGGTCGCGCGGATTGGCGCGGCCGAACGCGGCGCGCGACGTCAACCGCTCGAGGTCGAGCACGTGGGCGAGCTGGCCGGCGACGAGCGCGAGCAACGCCGGATCGGCGTGCAGTTCGGCGACGGCGTCCTGGCGCTCGCGGATCGCGGGCAGCTGCGTCAGCGGGGCCAGCAGCCACTGGCGCAGCGCGCGCGCGCCCATCGGCGTGCCCGTGCGGTCGAGGATCTGCAGCAGCGGCGTGCCCTCGTCGTCGCGCATCGTCTGCACGAGTTCCAGGCTCTGCCGCGTCGCGCGGTCGAGCCGCATGTGCGAGCCGTCGTGCCAGACCTCGATGCCGCGCAGGTGCGGCAGCGCGCACAGCTGCGTCTGCTGCAGGTAGCCGACCAGCGCGCCCGCGGCGCCGGTCGCGAGCGGCAGGTCCTGCACGCCGAACCCCGCCAGCGTGCCGACGCGGAAGAACTGCAGCAGGGCCCGCGTCGCGCCGTCGGCGCCGAACTCGTAGCCGGGCCGGAAGGCGACCGGCACGGTGCTGGCGGGCAGCCACGGCCGCTGCTCGCCGCGTTGCTCCTCGGCGAGCAGCAGTTCGGCGGGCTCGATGCGCACGATCTCGTCGGCGAGGCGCTCGCGGGGGCACTCGTGCACGAAGAAGACGCCGGTCGACAGTTCGACCCAGGCGATGCCGGCGCGGTCCTTGCCGAGCGACACCGCGGCGAGGTGGTTGCTGCGCCTGCCGTCGAGCAGGCTGTCCTCGGTCAGCGTGCCCGGCGTGACCACGCGCACGACGGCGCGTTCGACCAGGCCCTTGGCCTGCTGCGGGTCCTCCATCTGCTCGCAGATGGCCACGCGGTGCCCGAGCTGCACGAGCTTGTGCAGGTAGCCGTCGACCGCGCGCACCGGCACGCCGGCCATCGGGATCGCGCCCTCGCCCTTGCTGCGCGAGGTCAGCGTGAGCCCGAGCGCCCGGCTGGCGACCTTCGCGTCCTCGAAGAACAGCTCGTAGAAGTCGCCCATGCGGAAGAACAGCAGCGCGTCGGGATGGCGTTGCTTCTGCGCGACGTACTGCGCCATCGCCGGCGTGCTGGCGGCGATCTCGCTCACGGGCACCGGGTCCTGCGGCGGGCGGGCATGCCGCGATCATGGCAGGGACGAGCCGGGCGGACCACGGTCCGCCGGGCGCCGAGCACCGCGGCCCGGGCCGATCGCCGATCGCCGCGGGGCCGTTACCTCGGCCTGACCTCGTCGCGGGGCCGCGGTGCCGCCTGCAGCAGCCGGGTCGCTTCGTCGGCGATCACGGCCGCGGCCTTCTCGACGTCGGCGACCGAGTCGTCGCGGCAGAACGACAGGCGCACGACCTCGCGCGCCGTGCGGCGGTCGAAGCCGATGGCCGCGAGCACGTGGTTGCCGGCGGGGCCGTGGTCGGGGGAGGTGCCCGGGGTTCCGTGGCACGCCGAGCCCGTCGCGAAGGCCACGCCGCGCGCGCTGCAGCGCTCCACCAGCGTCTGGCCGACGACGCCGGGCAGGCGCATCGACAGGATGTGCGGCAGGCGGCGCTCCGGATGCCCCAGCCGTTCGGCCTCGGGCAGGGCCCCGCGCACCGTGCGGAAGACGAGGTCCGCGAGCGAGGCCGTGTGCGCGGCGGTGCTCGCCTGATGGCAGAGCGCGTGCTCGGCGGCGACGGCGAGGCCGACCGCGCCGGCGACGTTCTCGGTGCCGCCGCGCAGGCCGCCTTCCTGGCCGCCGGCGAGTTGCAGCGGCGCGATCCGGGCCGTGCTCGACAGGGCCAGGAACCCGGCCCCGCGCGGGCCGTGGAACTTGTGCCCCGACACCGCCACCGAGTCGACACCGCACTCGTCCAGGTCGAACGGCAGTTTGCCGTAGGTCTGCACGAGGTCGACGTGCACGTGCGCCTCGGGAGCCACGCGCCGGACCAGTTCGACGAGTTCGCCGAGCCGGCACAGGGTGCCGAGTTCGTTGTGGCCGTACATCAGCGCGACGGTGCGGACGTCCTGGCCCAGGGCCTCGAACAGGGTCTCGGGCGGCAGGTCCCCGTGCGGGCCGACGGGCAGCACCGCGGCGTGGTGGCGCCAGCGCGCCAGCAGCGCGTCCGTGCGCAGCAGCGCCGGATGGTCGCTCTGGGCCATCAGCACGCGGCCCGGTGGGCGCATCGCCGCGCTGCCGACGATGCCGAGGCAGTCGGCTTCGCTGCCACCCGAGGTGAACACCAGGGCGGCGGCCCCGAGCGAGCCGCGCAGGAACTCGCGCGCGTCCTCGAGCGCGCGCCGCGCGGGCGGACCGAAGGCGTGCGGGCTGCTCGGATTGCCGAACAGCTCGACCTGGGCCCGGGCCATGCGCTCGACGACGGCGGGCAGGGGCCGCGTCGTCGCGGCGTTGTCGAGGTAGATCGGGCCTGGGCCGGTCATCGCCGGATCATGGCGAATCCGGCGCATGCAGGCCAGGACCGCGGCATGGCGGGGGCGCGGGCGGCGGGCAGGGCAGCGGCGCGAGCGCGCCTCACGGCTCGATCGAATACCGCCGCAGCTTCTCGTAGAGCGTCGACGCGGCGATGCCGAGCACCTGCGCCGCCTTGGCCCGGTTGCCGCCCAAACGCTGCAGGACCTCGCGGATGTGCCGTTGCTGGACTTCGTCGAGCGTCGGCAGCAGCACGGCCGGGCCCGTTCCACCGCCGTCGGCGAGTTCCTCGGGCAGGTGGCGCGGCGTGATCTGCTGGTTGCCGGCGCGCGCAGCGGCCGACTCGAGGACCTGGCGCAGTTCGCGCAGGTTGCCCGGCCACGGGTAGTCCAGCAGTGCCCGCTTGGCCCGCTCGTTGAGCAGCCGCGGCGAGCCGTCGGGCGTGCAGCCCATGCTCGACAGGAACAACTCGGCCAGAGCCAGCACGTCGCGTGGATCGTCGCGCAGCGGTGGGATGGTGAGCTGGGCCGGTTCGAACAGTTCGGCGAGGCTGGACCACCAGGCACCGGGGGCCTGACCTGGCCCGACCGAAGCCCCCGCCACGAGCCGCGGGATGGCGGCGGCCTGCTCGCCGACGGCGGCGCGGGGGCGCACGGCGGCCACGATCCGTTCCTGCAGGTACTGCGGCAGCCCATCGATGTGGTCGATGAACAGGGTCCCCCCGGCGGCCCGCTGCACGGCCCCAGCGTGGCCGCGCGCGTCGCCGAACAGATCCTTCTCGCGGCGCCAGTCGGGCAGCCCGGCGCAGTCGACGGCGACGAAGGGCTCCCGAGACCGGGTGCCCTCGACGTGCAGGTAGTGCGCCAGGTCCTCGCGTTCGGTCCCCTGCTCGCCGATCAGCAGCACGGCATGGTCCAGGTTGGCGAGTTCCCGCAGGCGCTGGCGCAGCGCGTGCAGCCGGGTGCTCGTCAGCAGCGCGTTGTGGGCAGTCGTGCCCTGGAACCGCAGGCGCTGCACGTCCTCGCGCAGTCGCAACCGCTCCGTGGCCTCCTGCAGCCGATGCCATGCCACGGCGCCGAGCATTCGCCCCAACCGCAGCAGTTCCTGCCCCGCCAGTGCTTCGGGGACGGGTTCCTCGAGCACCAGGATGCCGTCCGGGCTCGGGCCCAGCAGGACGGTCAATCGGTTGACCGCGCGGTCGCCCTCCTCCATCGTCAACAGCGTGGGCCGGCCGAGGCGCCGGGCCTCCTCGATCACTTGCTCCGGCAGGCGCACCTCGCCGTCCGCGGCGCTCGTGTCGATCGATGCGAGGGTCTCGAGTCCCTGGCCGACGAACCGCGCGATCACGCCGCGGCGGCGGCCCGCCAGGTTGAGGGCGAGTTCGAGCAGGGGTTCGGCGACTTCGGTGAGGTCACCGAGGTCGGCGAAGGTCCACTCGATGTACTCGAGCACGCGTCTGGCGACGCTCGCGAACGAGTGTGGCGGTGGGGGAGGTGAAGGCGATTCGTCGTCGATCACCTCCCGCGACAACACGACGGTCGCATTCTCGAGGGTCGTGACCCGGGCCGGGCGGCGACGAGCTTCGAGCGACACGCGTGTGAGCCCCACCTGGAGGAACTGCCCAGGCTCGAGCACGCCCTGCTTCACGGGTTTGCCCTCGAGCAGGATCGGGTTGCTGCCGCCCAGGTCCTGGTAGCGGAAGCTGTCGCCGTTGCGCTCGATCAGGATGTGCTTGCGGCTCACGGTCGGATCCTGGACCTGGATCGAGCATTCCGGCGACCGGCCGATCACCCACTTCGATCCCACGAGCGGGACCGTGCGCACCCC
>VGXW01000186.1 GCA_016873195.1 Planctomycetota bacterium
GGAGTGCGCGACGAGGTGCCAGGGCACGGCGGAGGATGGGCAGGCACCAGGCGGGCGCCGAGCAGTGCGGACTGCTCGCGTCGTGGGACGGGGCTGTTCCCTGCCCGGGGAACCGGGCGAACCCACCGATCTCTGCAGCCGGGCTCCAGGCGCGCGGGACCGGTTCGAACGCTCCCCTTGGCCGAGCCTGGTCGCTGCGCAGCCGGAACCGCAGCTCGTTTCACTGGTCCTCTTCCTTGATCACCGGGCGCGCGCGCTCCGGGGCGACGGTGGCGAGCAGCTCCACGTGCAGCAGCTTCGCATCGGTCAGCGCCCGATCCGCCTGCAGCGCGCGCTCGACCGCCACCAGCGCTTCGGCGCCCTTTTGCTGACAGCGCAGTGCCAGCGCCAGCTGGAACCACGCACTCGCCATCTCCGGCGCGCGCTGCACGACCGATCGCAGCGCGTCCTCGGCGACAGTGTGGTTGCCGCGCACCAGCGCCCGCGACGCGCGCTGCAGGTCGGTCAGGAGCTCGATCCGCTGTGGGCGATCGGGCCCCGCATCGGTCGCGGAGCGCGCCGGCAGGCACGTCGCTGCGCGCCCCGCGCGACTCGTCGCGCCACGAGTCGCGCGGGCGGGGCCCACTACCGACCATCGCCGTGTCGAACGGAATCGCGATCGCCAGCTGGCCGCCCGGGAGCACGACGTCCTCGCACGAGCCCTGCGTGCAGCCGGGGCGGAAGCCGAGCGGGAAGTTGACGGGGAAGTTGGGCCGGGCCCCTTGGCAGCCGCCCCGCTTCCGTTTCTAGTTTGCCCTCCGCTGGCCGCCCCGCCCGAGACAATCGTGCCCACTCCACTCTCCCTTCGTCTCACCGCCGCCGCCGTCGTGATTGCCGCCACGGCCGCGGCCCAGGTCCGTCGCTTCGACATGGGTTCGGCGTCGAGTCCGCTCGCCGCCGGCTTCACCGCGGTCACGGCCACGACCGTCTACAGCGCCGCCGCCGGCTTCGGCTGGACGGCCGGCGCGCCGGCGGAGTTCGCCCAGACCGCGATCCTGCCGGCGATCCCGGTCGTCGTCGACGCGGCGCTGATCAGGGACGGCGTCGACGGCTACGGCGACCTGACCTTTCGCGTCGACGTGCCGAACGGCACCTGGCACTGCGTTGCCTGGCTCGGCAACGTCGGCAGTTCGCTGCGGCCGGCGCCGCGCGAGGGCCTCGACGTCACCGCCAGCGGCGTGGCAGTGGCGACCGACGTCGCGGTGCGCACGCTGGCGATGAAGGCGTCGTTCGCCAACGCGCTCGGCGGCTATCGCCGCGTGCCGTTCCTCGCCACCGCGACCGCGGGGCGCATCGACCTGCTGTTCCACTGCGACGGCAGCGGCGCCAGCAAGAACTCGATCCTCGGCCTCGAGCTGTGGCCGCACGTGCCGGCGCCGATCGCCTTCGATCACGCCAGCGGGCTGCTGGTCGCCGACCCGCCACACGCCGCCGCGCTCGCGCCGGCCCTCGCTGCGTTCAACGCCGGCGACTACGCAAGCGCGCGCAGCGCGTTCGCCGCGCTGGCCGACGCGCGGCTGCGCGCCTGGGGCCGCGCCTGGCTGCTCGGCTGGATGACCGGCGACGAGGTCGCCGTCGACCTCTCTCTGCTCGCCTGGGCGCGCGCCGACCTGCAGGGCCTGGCCGCGCCGAACGACCCGACCGTGGCCTTGCTGCTGCAGGAGCTCTCACTGCTCGAGCGCGCCGACTTCTACGACCGCGCGCGAGGCTACACCGCGGCCGCGGTGCCGGGCGGCCTCGGCTCGCTGCTGCAGAACCTGTGCGGTGCCGGGCTGCTGTTCGAGCAGTTCCGCGGCGACGTGCTCGACGCGGCGGCCGCGCCGTTCCTGCCGCAGAGTCCGCTCGCGGCGAAGGCGCGCTTCCTGCTCGCGCGCAACATGCATTCGCGCAACACCCTCGTCAACGACCCGACCAATCCGTTCACGGCGGCGTTCCTCGCCATCTTCCAGCAGCTGTGGAACCGCCGCGCGCTGTTCCCGCGCGGCGACGAAGCCAGGGTGCTCGGTTTCCTCGGCTCGGCCTACGCGGTGCCGGGCGGCATCGTGTCGAACTGGGCCGGACCTTCGAGCGTGCCGCCGATCGTGCCGGCCAACACCTGGTGGGCGCCGTTCGTCGCCGCCGCGCGCGATCCCACCGCGCCCAACTGGGCCAACCAGCAGCGCCAGTACCACCGCGCGTTCCGCAACTGCGGCGAGTGGTGGATGACGCGGCGGCTGATCGCCGGCGAGATCGGCGGCGGCGACGGCGACGACGTCGAAGGCGCGGGCCTGCTCGGCCTGCCGAGCGTCGCGGTGCGCGAGGGCGGCCACCTGCTCGAGAACGGCGTGGCGCTGGTCCTGGACAAGGTGCTCTACGGGCCGTCGATGACCCCGGCCGAGGGCTACTTCACCAACTGCGGCGACGTCGAGCACTCGGCCGAGTTCAGCACCAACCCGCTCTACATCCTGCTGTTCGCCAACTACGGCGATCCGCGCTGGGTCGAGTACGCGCTGCGCACGCTGCGCAACCTCGACGACCAATGGGACGCGATGCCGTGGACGCTGCCCGACGGCCAGGGCGGCCGCCACTTCCGCGCCTACAACCTCGGCGCCAACACCTTCTGCGGGCCGAGCCTCGACATCCCGCTGTGCATGCGCGCCGCGGTGCCCGGCTTCGCCATCGGCGACTACGCGGCGCACCCGCGCGTGCTGACCGTGTTCGACGAACTCGCGCGCGCCTGGGCCGGCCACGCGGTCAGCACCGCGCAGGGCAAGCCCGCCGGCGTCTTCCCGGCCGCGGTCAACCCGTCGCCGCCCTACGTGTTCGGCACCGGCGGCCAGTGGTGGGCCAATGCCGGCTACGTCGACCTGGCAGGCGGGCCGCAATACCACGCCTACCTCTACGCGCTGATGCTCTCGGCCTACGCGCACAGCCAGGCGCCCGACCGGCACGTGCTGCTCGAGCCGCTGCGGCAGGCGGGCCTGTTCCTGCACGGTTACTTGACCGGAACGGTGACCGGCACGGCGGCGGGCACGCCGGGTTGGGCCGCGAACCTGCTCAAGGGCGTGATCGCCGACGCAGTCGCGCGCGCGCGCGGGTTGATGATCGCCGACGCCAACCTCGCGCTGTCGGCGGCCGATCTCGCCAAGATCGACCTCGCGATCGGCGCCTATGCCTCGCCGTTCGAGAAGCACATCGCGCTGCCGGTCGCGGGCACCAAGAGCAAGACCGCGTTCGAGACGACGTTCGGCAACGCCGCGGTCTGGATCAGCAACTTCTGGCCGCTGGCGACCACGGCGGTGAGCTACACCGACCGCATCTTCCTGATGACCGGCGGCTCGCACGGCTCGCTGTTCGGCACGCTGACCGGCGCTTCGACCTGGGGCATCCTGCCGCCTTCTGTGATCTCGTGGACCAACCCGGCGCCGGCCCTGGGCGAACTCGACTTCGCCGCGCTGGTCAACGACCTGCAGCCCTCCGGGCTCGACGTGCTGCTGTTCAACTACATGGGCCAGGGACGCGACTTCGGCCTGCGCCTGTGGCGCACGCTGCCGGCCGGCCAATACGAAGCGCGCATCGGCGCCGACGCCAACCACGACGACGCGATGGACGGGCCGCCGCACACGGTGGTGCCGTTCGTGCTGGCCAATCCCGGCCTCACCGTCGTGCTGCCCGGCGTGCCCGCCGGCGTGCTGCAGAAGATCGAGATCCGGCGGCTTCTGCCCGGCGCCGGCGCGCCAACGCTCCTGCCCGACCCGGCCCTCGCCGCGCGCGACATCGCTTTCGGCGCCGGCGGCGCCATCGCGGTCACCGTGCACAACCTCGGCAGCGCGCCGGTCCTCGGGGCAGTCGTCGAGCTGGTGCAGAACGCCGTCGTCGTCAGTTCGGCCGCGGTGCCGGCACTGCAGCCGCCGCTCGACTACCGGTCCAAGACAGCACTGGTGAACGTCTGCTGCGGCGCCTTCGTGCCCGGCGCCGCGTTGACCGTGCGTATCGCCCTGCCGCCCGGCACGGCCCAGGTGACGCCCGAGAACGACGCGGTGACCGTGAGCCCGCCGGGCTGGGTCGCGGTCGGCAGCGGCTGCGCTGGCGCGGCCGGCGTGCCGTCGCTGACGCTCACCTCGCCGCCAGCCCTCGGCGGCACCTACGCGCTCGCCGCGCAGAACCTCGCTGCGGGCCTCGCCGTGATCGTCACCGGCTTCGGCCCGCAGAGCGTGCCGCTGCAGCCTTTAGGGCTCGGCTTCGCGCCCGGCTGCACGCTGCTGGTCACGACCGAGGCGGCCGCGTTCCTGCCGCAGGCGGGCGGCAGCGCGGCTTGGAGCCTGCCGATCCCCAACGACGCCTCGCTCGCCGGCGTGCACCTGTGGAGCCAGGTCGGCGAGCTCGGCACCCCGAGTGCGGTCAGCAACGCCTGCCACGCCGAGGTGCACTGACCGCGCCGCCGCCGCTCACCACTTCACCAGCGGCACGTCGAGCCGGTAGCTGGTGTAGAAGCGGCCGTCGCCCGGATCGAGGAAGACGTCCTGCGCGCGCAGCGTGAACGGCGCCAGGAACTCGGGCAGCGGCACGTTCCACGCCACGTCGGCGCCGGCCTGCACCGGCAGCATGCCGAGGTAGCCGGCCCCGGTGCTGAGGAGCGCATGCAGCCGCCGCCGACCAGCGGGTGCACGATCGGCACGAACGCCGTGTCCGTCGACAGCAGCATGAAGTGCAGCGAACCGGCCGGCGTGCCGCTCACGCGCAGCCACCCGAACTGGTTGCCGATCTGCTGGTCGTTCGCCGGCACGAGCAGCCCGTCCTGGTCGCGGCCCTCCCACGCCGGCAGCACCGGCCGGCACGTCGGCCCCATCAGGCTCGGCGCGACCTCGGCCGGGTAGGTGAAGTACTGCGCGTAGACCGGATTCTGCGGGCCGTCGAGCGGCAGGCCGAACGCGAGCGCGTAGCGATTGCCGTCGTCGTCGTAGTAGATGCCGCAGAGCCCGTTGTGCGTCGCGCCGACCGGCACGCCCGAGACATGCTGCTCGACGAGCAGCCCGCCTTTGTGGCCGAGCCGGTGCAGGCGCAGGTAGCCGTCGACGGTGTCGAGGTCGAGCACGGTCCAGTGCGAGTCGGTGTCGACGGCCTGCCGACCGAACCGCCGCCGCTCGCCAGCGCAAGGCCTCCGCCAGGCCAGCGCGCGACGCGGTTCCAGGGCGCAACGGAGGATGGGCAGGCACCAGGCGGGCGCCGAGCAGTGCGGACTGCTCGCGTCGTGGGACGGGGCTGTTCCCTGCCCGGGGAACCGGGCGAACCCACCGATCTCCGCAGCCGGGCTCCAGGCGCGCGGGACCGGTTCGAACGCTCCCCTTGGCCGAGCCTGGTCGCTGCGCGGCCGGAACCGCGGCTTGTTTCACTGGTCCTCTCGTGCGCCGATTGCGGAGGTGACTTGCATGGTGGGAAGGCGGGAGGGCAGCTTCGGGAACATGGCCGGGGTGGATTCGCGCGGCGCGCTCCAGCAGCATGCGCCGATGGAGTTCCGTGGCCGCGTCTTCCTCGCCCCGCTGACCAAGGGCGGCAACCTGCCGTTCCGGCGGCTCTGCCTCGCCCATGGCTGCGACGTCACGATGGGCGAGATGGCCTACGGGTACCAGGTCGTGAAGCGCAGCAAGAGCGAACTGGCGCTGCTGCGAAAACACCCCGAGGAAACCTGCTTCGGCGCGCAGGTGGCGGCGTCGCGGCCAGCGGATGCGATCGCCGCGGGGCTCGCCGCCGCCGAGCGCGGCGCGTCCTTCGTCGACCTCAACTGCGGCTGCCCGATCCACGACGTGGTCAAGCGCGGCATGGGTGCGGTGCTGCTGCAGCGGCCGGCGCAGCTCGGCAAGCTCGTCGCCGAGATGGTGAAGGGCCTGCCGGTGCCGGTCACCGTGAAGATCCGGCTCGGCTGGTCCGCGGACGAGCGCAACGAGGGCGAGGTCGGCAAGGCCGTCGAGCAGGCCGGGGCCGCGGCGCTGTGTGTGCACGGCCGCACGCGCGAGCAGCGTTATTCGCGCGCCGCCGACTGGGACGCGATCGCGCGCCTCGCCGCCGAGCTCACGATCCCGGTGATCGGCAACGGGGACCTGCTGACCTGGTACGAGACGCACGACCGCTGGCAGCGGAGCGGCGTCGCGTCGGTGATGGTCGGCCGCGGCGCCCTGGTCAAACCGTGGATCTTCCGCGAGATCGCCGAGAAGCAGGCCTGGGAGCCGGACGCGAGCGAGCGGCTCGCCGTCTACCACGACCTCGCGCAGAAGATGAAGGTCCACTTCCGCGACGACGCGAAGGGCCGCGAACGCGCGATGCGCTTCCTGCCGTGGCACTTCGAGTTCTTCTGCCGCTACCGGCCGCTGTCGGCCGAACGCTGGGTGGCAGCGTCGCGCGAGCATCCGCTGCTGCAGACGCGCTTCCCCGACGACGAGCCGGACCTGGGCCTGCTCGAGCGGCTCTTGCGCGACCCGCGGCCCGAGGTGCACGAACGGCTCGCGGCGATCCTGTGGGAAGCGCCGGAGCCGGCCGCGGCCGAGGCGCAGGCGCTGGAGCTGGCGGCGGCGATGCCGCCGGTGGCGGGCGACGCGGGCGAGACGGCGACCGCACACGGCTGACCGCAACTCGCGGTGAGCCGGGCGGTTGCAGCGGAGTGCGAAGTTTGATCAGTCGGGACTGATCAAATTTGATCAGTGCAGACTGATCAAACTTCGATACCCTGTCCGGCATGGACGCGGACCCGCGGCTCCTGCCGCACAACCTGCACTGGACCTCCGTCCGGTCGTTCGCGAAGCTCGACCCCACGCTGCGGAAGCTGGTGGACGCACCCTACGTCAGCGAGGACGCCCTGCTCGGGAGACTGCCGGTGCAGACGCCGGGTGTCTACACGCTGGTCGGTGGCCGGCAGGTCGGCAAGAGCACGCTGTGCAAGCAGGCGATGCAGAGGCTGCTGGAGGCGGGCAAGCCACCGGAACGTATCGGCTACGTGACCTGCGAGCCGTTCCGCGATGCCGACGAACTGCGGACCGTGCTGACCAGGCTGCTCGAGGCGATGGGGGCCGGCCCGCACCCGACCTGGCTCTTCGTCGACGAAGTCACCTACGTGCAGGGCTGGGATCGCATGGTGAAGTTCCTCGCCGACGCCGGCGGATTGGAGGGCTGCTTCGTGCTGTTGACCGGCTCCGACCACCTGGTGATCCAGGACAGCCTGAAGCGGCTGCCGGGCCGGCGCGGCAAGGCGGCGCGGGTCGACTTCCACCTGCGGCCGCTGTCCTTCCTCGGCTACTGCCGGCTGCTCGGGGTCCTGCCGGCGAAGACTCTCGACGGGCTGGCCGGCGCCGAACTCGGCGCTCCGGTCGCGGCCACCGACGCGGTGCTCGCGCGGCTCGAGCGCGCGCTGCGCGACTACCACCGCACCGGCGGGTTCCTCACCGCGATCAACGACGTGGCGCGCGAGGGCGCCGTGCGCGAGTCGACGCTGAGCATCTACGCGGACTGGATCCGCGGCGACGTGCTGCGGCTGGACCGCAGCGAGCGCTACCTGCGCGAGATCGTCGCGGGCATCCACCGGCGCTACGGCAGCCAGATCAGCTGGACCTCGCTGAGCAAGGAACTGTCGATCGACCATCCGAAGACGGTCGCCGACTACGCCGGCATCCTCGAACGCATGGACGCGGTGGTCGTGGTGCCGGCGTTCGCGGAGCACCTGCGCGGTGCCGCGCCGAAGAAGGCGCGCAAGGTGTTCTTCGCCGACCCGTTCATCCATCGGGCCCTGCTCGCGTGGCTCGGCGAGCCGGACGCGGGGCTCGACGACGACGCGCGGATGCAGCGCGACCTCGAGGCCACGTTCTCCGCGCACGTGGCGAGGTTCACCGACGGCTACTACGTGAAGGGTGCCGGCGAGGTCGACTGCGCGTGGCTCGAGCGAGGCCGGCTGCAGCTGCTCGAGGTCAAGTGGGCCGCGCAGGTGCGGCCCGAGGAACTCAAGGAGATCCGGCGCAGGAAGAGCGGGGTGGTCGCAGCGCGCACGGGCCGCGGCGGCACGATCGACGGCATCCCGGTGCTGCCGGCGGCGGTGGTGCTGCTGCGCCTCGCCGCGAAGGCGGCGGAGGCGCAGCGCTGAGCCCGCGTCACTTCTTCTCGACGACGGTGATCTCGACCTCGGTGCCGCTGACGGCGTCGAGGATCACGAAGACGGCACCCGGCTTCGCCCCGGCCGGGATCGTCCAGGTCGCCTTGCCTGCCTCGACCTTGACGGCGGGCAGTTCCACGGGATTGTTGCCGTCCGTCGCGTCGGTGACCTGCAGCGTGGTCGCCGCCGACTTCACGGTCAGCTCGACCGCTTCGCCCGCTGCACCGCTCGTCTTGTCGGCGCCGAGGTCGAGCTCGGAGTGGTGGGCCGGCACGTAGTCCGGCAGCCACTTGTGCAGCAGGTTCGTGCGGTAGAGCCCGTAGCCGATGCCGGCGAGCACGAGCAGGAACACGATCACCTTCGGCCAGATGCTCTTCTTCGGCGCGTACGGATCGACGAGCGAACGCTCCGAGCCCGGCGGCAGCTTCGGCAGCTCGGTCAGCGAGCCGCCGAGCGGGATGTTGACCCGCGTCAAGGTGTTCACCGCCCAGCCGTTCGCGTCGAGGATCGGGCCGAGGTTGCGCTGGCGCAGCTTCAGCCACGCGATCAGCATCGACGGGCCGCTGATGCCGAGGATCACCGCAGCGAGGCCGACCGGCAGCCACGCACCCATGCCGGTGAACGTCGTGATGATCGTGCCGACCACGCCGGTGATGCCGGCGATCGCAACGCTGAACAGGGCCACGATGCTCGGGTCGAACTTCTTCGCCTCGGCCGGTTTGCCGGTCGCGGCGGCGTCGCCGACCTTGCCCACGGCGGCGGTCAGTTTGTCGCTGGAGGCCGACTCGGCCGCGGCCGCGCGCTTGTTGATCTGCTCCTCGATCCAGCGCATCAGCTTCTTGTAGGGGGACCAGAACGCCTGGCCGATGCTGATCGGGTTGTCGACGATCTTCGTGATCGTCGCGTCCCAGTCCTGGCCCTTGCGGTCGTAGAAGATGCCGTTCCTGCCGACGAACAGGTTGTCGCTGTCGCCCGCGGTGAACGCGCACGCGACCTGCATCTTGCCGGCGCCGGGGCGCGTGCAGTCGACGTAGGCGAGGTAGGTCTTCGCCATCGGCGCCATCGTGCCGTGTTTGCCGCCGTCCTGGACGTGGAAGCACAGGTCGAGCGAGCGGCCGTCGAGGTAGAGCGTGCCGGCCTGGAAGATCGCGCCGCGGCGCGCGTAGAAGTCCGTGAAGCTGACGTAGTTGTTCAGCAGCCGCGCGAAGTCGCGGTGCAGGCGGCACAGCTTCTCGACGCGCGTCATCGCATCGACCTGGGCGGCGACCGCGAGGTCGTCGGCGATCGCCTGCTGCAGCGCCGCCTTGGTCCTGCCGGCGAGGATCGCGCGCACGCGCGGCAGGCCGAGCCCGGCGACCTTGCCGCCCTTCTGCTTGCCGAGCCACGCCGCGTGGCCGTCGAACTTCGCGCACAGCGCCGTCCATTCGGCCTCGGTCAAGCTGTCCTTGCCCTTGCAGCAGGTGGCCTGCAGCGCCGCGACGGCGCCCGCCCACGCCGGGTTGACCCCCTTGCCCAGCGGCAGCGGCTTGTTGGCCTCGACGATCGCGAGCGGGAAGTGCGCGACCTCCGCGGCCGTGATCGAGAGGTCCTTGGCGGCCGCGGCCATGTAGGCGGCCTCCTCGCGGTTCACGGCGGCCAGCGCGCGCGGGTCGAACGCGGCGAGCCGGCAGCGGCCGAAGTAGTCGTCGACCTTGGCGCGC
>VGXW01000187.1 GCA_016873195.1 Planctomycetota bacterium
GGTGCACTTCGCGCACGTCTGGCGGTTCGAGTACCGCTGAGCGGCGGGCGGTGCGGGCGGGAGGGGGACGGCCAGGGGGCAGGCGCCTCCTGGCCGGGTTGCGTACGGGCAAGGGGGTGGCGGTCCGGCGGACGCGGCCCGGCGGGAGGCGGAAGAACGGGCTGGAAAGCAGGTTGCGCGGGCGTGTCGCGGCCCGTCGCCCGTGGGCCTTGGTCAGCGCGGAGTGCGCCCGGCCACGTGCGCTCGGGCGTCTGCTGACGCCGGTCGGCCGGGTTGACCGGGGTTGCCCTCTTGACGCGGAGCGGCACGCGGTGGGAACCTACCTGAACTCGTTCTCGCGGCGTTCCGCGGACAAACGCACACCAGGGATCTTCGAACATGCGCCTGGAGCCTGTCCTTCTTGTAGCTCCCCGAGCCAAACCGCAGCCCATGACCTCGCGGCGTGCGTTCCTCGTCGCCGGAGGCATGTTCACGGCCGGAACCGTGCTGGGTGGCGCCTGCGGCTACACGATCGGCGTTGCCGTGGGCGGAGCTGGGGGTGGTGGAGCGGCTGCGGCGGGTGCCGGTGAGGACGAACTGAAGACGGGGGACGCCGAGCTCGACGAACTCCGGCGGCTGGCGGTGAAGGCTCCGATCGAGGAGTTGGTCCGCCTTGGGGTCGCGTTCTGCCGCAAGCGAGACATCTCCTATCCATCCGACGCAATCCTCTGGCGGGGCATTGATCGGTTGGCGCGGCACCTCGTGCAGGACCCTTCAGCAGTGGACAGGTCCTTGCTCCTGGTTGTCTGTGCGACCATTGAGCGCGGCTCCCCGCCCGCCGAACTCAGACTCGACGGAGTGCTTCCGGAACTCAACAGCCTCAGGAAAGCAACCAGGAAGTAGTGACCTCGCATGATGCAAGGCGCTGGTGAAGGGCTAAGAGGTCCGACCGTGGTCCCTCAGGGTGGGACCATCGTGGTCGGCTTGGGGCCCAACGACACTACTGTCGAGATCAGCCAGGCGGGAGGGGGCCCGGTCACGAAGGTGAAGGTGGAGCCGGGTAAGCAGGCCTCGATTCCCGTTCCCAACGTGCCGGGAGGTGCCGTGCTCTACGTGCAGATCGGTACCGGCGCACGCGCACGCATTCTGGTCGTCGAGGTCATCTCAACACTCAACTAGCCAAGAACCGATGCAAGCCATGACCATGCAGCAGTCGGGGAAAACGATCGTCCTCCTCAGCGCCGCCATCTGCGCCCAGAGCCCCCAGTTCCTGGTCGCTCCCGCAGCGTACACCACCACCGACGCGATCGCCTACGAGTGGATCGCCGGCGCCAGCCGCAACCTGCGCCAGCAGGTCCTGGTCGGTTCGAACCACCTGACCGGAATGCTCGGCCGTGACATCCTCGCGATCGAACTACGCCGGAATGCCGCGAACGAGATCTACCAGGGCGGCACCACGAACCTCTCGGTGACGCTGTCGACGTCCCCCAACCAACCGCTGACCTGCAGTCCGACCTACCAGGACAACGTCGGGCTCGACGCGGTCCAGGTCTTCGTCGGCGATGTGACCATCCCGACCTCGCCCGCCACGACCGGCCCGGTCGTCCCGTGGACTTCGCAGAACGTGGTGCGCATCGACTTCACGGCGCCGTTCACCTACTTCGGCGGCACGCTGCTCGTCGACATCGTCGGCCAGCCGGTCCCTGGCCAGAACGCCAACTGGTGGATGGCGGACGCGATGTTCGAGGACATCGAAGGCACCGAACTGCAGGTCGGGCCCGGCTGCGGCGCCTACGGCGGCCCCACGCACGAATGGGCGTTCACGTCGACGCGCACGCTGCTGCCCGGTGCGCACGCGCGGTTCTGGGCCTACGGGCCGCCGAACGGCTTCGCGATCGCCGCGTTCGGGGCCGCGAGCCCCGTGCCGATCCCGCTGGCGAACTTGGGCCTGCAGGCGCCCGGGTGCAGCATGCACCTGCTGCCCAACCTCGTGCTGGCGACGTTGGTGAGGGTGTTCGTGCCCGAGACGCACCCGCTGCTCGCCACACACGCCGGGCTCGCCGACGTGCGCGTGCGCTTGCCGAACAACGCGTCGATGTTCGGCCTCACGCTGACGACGCAGTGGCTCGACCTCACGCAGCCGGCAACGAGCAACGCGATCCAGTGGACTGTGGCGAACGCGATGCCGTCGCTCGGCATGGCGCTCGTCGAGGGCTCGCCGACCGAGACGTTCGGCGAGGCGACCGTGCACCTGGCGCCCGTGCTGCGGTTCGAACTCCGCTGAACCCGCCGGCTCCGCCGAGCCCGCGCCTTCCTCGGGCCGCGCCGCCGCGGGAAAGCCCCGCCCCCGCGGTATAACCGCGCAGGCCGATGGACGTCCTGCACGTGATCCACCAGTTCCCGCCCGAGAGCTGCGGCGGTTCGGAGTCCTACGTGTTCGATGTCGCGCAGCGCCAGCGCGCGCGCGGGCTGCACGTCGAGGTCCTGAGCGGCAGCAAACACTGGCAGCCGCGGATCACCGTCGCGCGCGACGAGGTCGATGGCCTGCCCGTGCGCCGCCTGCACCGCGACGACTTCTACTTCGACCACCACGCGAAGACGTGGCACCCCGAGGTCGAGGCGACGATCGAGAACCTGCTGCGGGAACGGCGGCCCGCGCTCGTGCACGTGCACCACTGGGTGCGCCTCACGTGCAACCTCGTCGAGATCTGCAGCCGGCTCCGCATCCCCGCCGTCGTCACGCTGCACGACTACTTCACGAGCTGCCCGCGCGCCTTCCGCCGCCGCCCCGGGGACGAGGCGTGCCGGGCCGAACTGAACGCCGCGAACTGCGCCTCCTGCGCGCCCAGGCACGGCTACGAACCCGAGGCCGAACTCGCCGCGGGCATCGAGCTCTACCGCGACAGCTACCGCGCCGAACTCGCGCTCGCCCGCGCCGTGCTCGTCGCCGTCGGTTCCACGGCGGCACTGCTCTCGGCCACGACGGGCGTGCCGCGCGAACGCTACGAGGTGCTGCCGCTCGGCTACCGGCCGCGCTGGCCGGACCAGGAGCCGCTGCCCGGGCCGCGCGCGGGCGAGCCGTGGCGGCTTGCGTTCTGGGGCGGGGTCGGCCGGCACAAGGGCGTCGACGTGCTGGTGCGCGCCTTCCGCCGGCTCGTTGCGGCGCGCCCCGGCCGCGCCGAACTGCACGTGCTCGGCGGCCCCGAGAGCGAGGAGTTCGGCAAGGAACTCGCGGACCTCGCGCGTGGCCTGCCCGTGACGTTCCACGGCGCGTTCGACGCGGCGCGGCTGCGGGCCGCGGCGCCGCACGTCGGCGTGTTCCCGAGCACGTGCCTCGAGACCTACGGGCTCGTGCTCGACGAGTGCTTCGAGCTCGGCCTGCCGTGCGTCGTCAGCGAACTCGGCGCGCTGCCCGAACGTTGCGGCGGCGCGGGGCTCCACGTGCGCGCTGGCGACGACGCGGCGCTCGCGGGGGCGTTGCAGCGGTTCGTCGACGAGCCGGGGCTGTGGGGCGGGTTGCGCGCAGCGAGGCCGAAGGCATCACCGGGCCTGGACGAGCACGTCGAAGCGTTGCTCGCGATCTACGCGCGGGCGCGCCGCGGGTCGCCGCCGTTCGCCGAACCGGTCAGTGCCCTGCGCCGCGTGCTGTTCCTGCAGCAACAGCGCGAATCGGCGCTCGGCCGCGCGGGGCGGCCGGGCGGCCCCATGTGAGCGCGGTCCGCGGGGAGGGTCACCAGCCGCTGCGCAGTTCGAGGGCGTTGCTGACCGAGGCGCCGCGCGCGATCGACGGATCGAACACGAAACCCTGCGTGAAGATGCTCTGGCCGAGGAAGGCCGCGCCCGGCAGCGTCACCGTCTGCTGCGCGGCGCCCCCGTTGGTCGTCACCGCGAGGGCCGTCAGTGGATCGCACCACGCCGAGCAGCCGGGGTAGCCCAGGAAGCCGAGGTCGACCGGCGTCGGCATGCCGAAGGCGAACTGTGAGGTGAGGCCCATCACGACGGCCAGCAGCCCTGGCGTGTTCGGCAGGTTGTAGAAGCGCAGTTCCACCGGGGCGGCGGGTTGCGGCGTGCCCACGGGCAGCAGGAGCGGCGTGCCGCCGCTGCCGGAGCAGCCGCTGCCGTAGGTGCGCAGCAGGCCGCCGTCGAGCTGGATCTTCGCGTGGAACAGGAGCCCGCCGCGGCCACCCGTGTTGTGCAGGTAGAGGTAGAGCCAGTTCTGGCCCTGCACCAGCAGGGGGCCGATCTCGCCGTGCGCCGTGTTCTCGACGAAGTAGTAGCCGCCAACGTTCACCGTGCCCGCGAGCGGCACTTCGTTGACGTAGACGCCGGGCTCGACCGTGTCGCCGAGGCTGTCGTCGGCCGCGAACTGCAGCGTCAGCACCGCCGACGTGAACGGCTGCGCGACGGGGAACGGGATTGCGTAGAGCGCCGTGTGGCTGCTGCCCGGCGTGTCGATCCACTGCGCGGATGGATCGAGCGGCAATTGCAGTGGCCAGCCGCCGGCGATGTTGCCGAGTACGATCGGGTTCGGCCCGGTGCGCGCCGCCAGGAAGTCGGCGGCCGCGAACGGGAAGCCGAAGGCGGTCGCGGACGGGCCCTGCAGGTAGCTGATGGCCGGGTCGAGATTGCCGGGTGGGACGTTGCCGCTGCGCAGCAGGGTCGGTGCGATCTGCGCGGGCAGGACCGCGGCGAGCGCGGTGAGGGTCACGAGGGCGAGAACGGTGGACGGGCTGTGGGGCTTGGGCATGGTTGGATCTCGACTCCCCTGCACGATGATCGCGCGGTTCGCCGGAACCGACAAGTTGGCTCCTGTCGGGTGAGTGGCCCCGGGCCGGTCGGCTGCACTCGGCTCGCCGTGTCCGCGCCTCCGTGCCGCGACCTCCTGGGCGAACAGTGGCATCGCCACTACACTGCGCTCCTTCGATGACCGGGATCGGCTACCAGCACAGCCAGCGCGGGCCGTGGTCCACCTTGTTGGCGGCCCTGGGCCTCGGCTGTGCGGTGGCAGCGCTGCTCGCGGACGACTTCTTCGCGCGGGTCGCGCTCGGCGTGTTGGTGGTCGTGTTCGTGATGACCGCGGCCGCCTTCCACCGGATCACCGTCACCGGCGGCGACGAGGCGCTGCACGTGCGCTTCGGACCCTTGCCGTGGTTCGGCACGCGCATCGCCTACGGCGACATCGCGACGGTCGAAGCGGGCCGCTCGTCGTGGATCGACGGCTTCGGCGTGCACTGGATCCCCGGACGCGGCTGGACCTTCAACCTGTGGGGCTTCGAGTGCGTGCGCGTGCAGACCGCCAGGGGCTGCGTGCAGATCGGCACCGACGACGTCGAGGGCCTGATCGCCTTCCTACGCACGAAGATCGCGGCCGGACCGCGGCGCGGACAGCCGGCCTGAGGCCGCGGCCGCCCGCGCTCGCTCCTCCGCGCCGTGCGGGCTCACCAGATCAGGAAGCCGCCGATGTTCGTGAACGCGAGCGTGGTCGGGCCGGAGTGGAAGCCCTGCATGAAGAAGTGCAGGCCGACGAAGCTCGGGTCGTTCGGGATCGCGAACGGCAGGTTCGCATTGCCGACGCCCGACTGGGTGACCGGCAGCGCGAGCGTCGGGTCGAGGCGCATTTCGCCCGCGAAGGCCGGATTGGTGTAGCCGGTGCCGGGCGCGACGAGGCCGAACGAGAACGCGAGCAGCCAGAAGGTCGTCGGGCCGGTCTTCACGTCGAACGACATCGTGTTGGCGATCCTCGTGACTCCGGACGTCTCGACGTGGCAGGCGCTCGTCGACCAGCGATCGCGCGGCGCGGTGCCGTTCTGGATTTCGGACCAGTTGACATCGCCGTCGCCGTCGAGGTCGCCGAACGGCGCGACGACGTTCGCGTAGTGGTAGGTCGTGCTGAGGGACGATTGCGTACCGGCGGCATTGTTGCCGCCGAACGTGAGCGCACCCGGAACCTCGACGATGCCCGTGGCCGGGTCGACGCGGCGCACTTCGCACGGCGGGCCGACGCCCGAGAACGTGATGCGCGCGGTGACCCACAGGTTCGCCGCGAAGTCGATCGCGAGGCCGTTGATGCTCGGCGGCAGCGCATAGGTGGCGAGCACCGAACCGTTCGTGCGGTCGATCTTCAGCAGCGTGCCCGTCGAGTAGCCGGCCCAGGGGTCGCCGTTCTTGTCGACCGCCAACGCGTAGATGCTCCCCGTCGGAAGCGTGTAGGCGTTCAGCGTGACGCCGTTCTCGTCGATCTCGACGAGGTTCGGGGCGCTGTCGCCGATGATCCACACGTGGCTCGGCGTCAGCAGGCCGCGGTAGTCGGCCACGGCGCGCGTGGGCAAGAACGCGCTCGCGGCGCCGGTCAGCGGGTAGTTCGTGACGGCGCCCGCCGGGTCGATGCGCGAGACCGACGGCGGCGTGACGCGATGGGCGATCCACTTGTTGCCCGTGGTGTCGATCGTGATGCCGAGGCCGTTCGCTGCCGGCAGCGTGTAGGTCTGGAGCAACACGCCGTTCGGGTCGTAGTTGACGACCGTGCCGCCGGCCGTGATCCACGCCGTGCCCGCCGCGTCGAACGTGATGTCGTACGGGGCCACCGCGATCGCGACCGGCGTGATCGTGGCTGGGTTGGTGCTCGGATCGACGATGTCGAACGTGGTCTGGATGAAGCGCACGACCCAGACCTTGCCGTCGGGAGCCACGTGGGCGCTGCGCAGCGTCGTAGGCATCACGACGCGCCGCAGCACGGAGCCCCACGGCGAGACCTCCATGATGTCGGAAGAGGCGCGGTTCGCGATCCAGTAGGTCTCCTGGGCGGTGGCCAGCGACGTCGCGGCGGCGGCCAGCAGCAGAGCAGAAAGTACGGTTCTCATGCTCACCTCGGGTGGCGGAAGGGAAGCCCCGCAAGTGCGGGGACCAACAGGCGACCCCCGCCCACAGGAACCGTCAATCGGGGTCGGCCACTGCGCCGCGTAACGAAGCGGTATCGCAGTCGCGCCGCGTGCGGCGCGCGGGACGTCAGTGCTCGTCGTCGTCCGCGACGAGCGTGACCGCCCACTCCGGGTAGGGGATCGCCGTGCCGCGCATTGCGCGCCACAGGATCCGGTTCAGCGCGTCTTCGGGAGCGCGGTCGACCTTGGTGAAGTCGAACGTCGCCGACAGCTCCGCATCCGCGCGCAGCTGCGGATCGGCGATCGCCGCGGGCGCCGGGTTCATCTCGTCGAGCGGCACGTTCGCGGGCAGCGCCGTGAACGGCGTGAAGTCCGGGCTCTCCGTGAAGCAGTCGAACATCGGCGAAGCGCTCGCGTCGAACACGTTCATCGGCGGGATGCCGAGGATCTGCTCGATCGTGCGCAGCACGCTCGTCGTGTTGTACTGCGTCGACACCGTGACGCCGCGGCGCGCGAACGGGCTCGCGACGTAGCAGGTCGTGCGGTAGCCGCTGACGTGGTCCCAGCCGTTCTGCGGATCGTCCTCGATACCGAAGATCGCCATCTCGGGCCAGAACCGCGATTGCGACAGCCCCGCGACGATGCGGCCGAACGCGAGGTCGCCGTCGGCGACGCACGCGCGCGGCGTCGGGCAGTTCTTGCTGGTGCCGCTCGTGTGGTCGTTCGGCAGGCAGATCAGCACGAGCTGCGGGAACTCGCCCTTCTGTTCGTACTCGGCGAGTTCGCGCAGCACGAAGTCGGCGCGGAACTGGTCGGGCACCGACATCTCCCAGCCGACGTAGCCGGTCGGGCTGTACTGCGCGAGCGACGGCACGCTCGGCTCGCACTCGAAGACCACCGCGTCGGTCCGGTCGCGCCACGCGCGGTAGCAGGCCGTCCACGAGGGTTCGCCCTTGCGGCTCGCATCGCGCCAGCGCACCTTCGGGCCGCAGAACTCGCCGTAGTTGCGCAAGGTGATGCCGCGCGCGATCGCGTGGTCCCACAGGAAGCCCGCGGGCGAGTAGGACAGCGCGTCGGATTCGTCCTCGCCCATGCCGTCGGGATAACTGCGCGGCCAGCCCGCGAAGCTCTTCTCGAGGTAGTCGGTCGCGAACGCGGCCGTGCTCCACTGGTGTCCGTCGGCGGACAGGATGCCGGCACAGTAGGTGTTGTCGAGCAGCACGAACTGGCGCACGAGCGCGTGTTGATTGGGCGTCACGAACTCCGGGAAGATGCACAGCCCGGGGTCACCGTTGCCCTGCTGCAGGTCGCCGAGCACCTGGTCGTAGGTGCGGTTCTCCTTGATCACGTAGACGACGTGGCGGATGCGGCTCGGTTCGCCCACGCGTTCGGGGATCGCGCGCGGCGGCTGGCCCGGGCGCGGCGGCAGCAGTGCCTGCTCGATCGAAGCGCGGCGCAGGTTGACCTCGACCTGGGCGGTCAGCCGGCGCAGTTCCCCGGCGCCGGGCACCGGCACGAGCGACAGCGAGCCGTGGTACTGGTGCGTGTTGAACTCGATCGCGCCCGTGCTCTTGCGCGGCCGGCCGGGCGTCAGGCCCTTCACGTTGGCGACCGCGAGCTGGTTGCGCGGGCCGTCGAACGACATCGCCGCGGGATACCAGCCGACCGGGATCAGGCCCAGCAACTCGCTCTGGCCGCGCCGGTCGGGCTCGAACTCGAACACCGCGACCGCGTTCATCGTGCCGTTGCCGGCGTAGAGCCGTTCGCCGTCGGGCGAGAAGCACAGCGCGTTCGGCGAGGCCTGCAGCAGGTCGTTCGGCCGGCTGCGCGCCCAGATCGTGTCGACGAGGCGGCCGTCGCGATCGAGCACCGAGATCGTGTCGCTGCCGGCGTTGGCGCAGGCGACGGAAAGCGGCCGTCCGGCGACACGGCGAGGTCGCTCGCGTGCAGGCCGGTGCGCGTCTCGGCGACGAGCAGACCGCTGTCGAGGTCGAACACGCTGACGCTGCCTTCGGTGGCGATGCCGCGCGCATCGGCGCGCACGACCGTGCCGCGGCCCGCGGGGCCGGTGAGGTCGCCCGCGCCTGGGCGCCGGCCACCCTGATTGCTGACGAACGCGCGGCCGCCGGTCAGCACGACGTCGAACGGCGCGACGCCGACCGGGAAGCTGCGCAGCACTGCGCCGCTGCGCGCGTCGAGTTCGAGCAGCTGGTTCGACAGGTTGCCGCAGACGTAGAGGCGGCTGCCGTCGGCCGCGACCGCGAGGCCGCTCGGGATCTCGGCCTTGCGGCGCGGTGCGTTCGCGGGCGGCAGTGCGATCGTGTGCGACGGCGTCACCGTGCCGTCGGCGCCGACCGCGAACACCTTCAGCGAGCCGCGCACGTTGCTGAGCCAGATCGTGCGGCCGTCGGGCGACAACGCGAGGCCGGTGTAGCTGACCTGCCCGTCCTTGTCGGGCTCGAGTTCCATCGGGCTCTGCTCGCCGGGCGGCACGGCCTGCTTCTCGGCGGGCAGCGGCACCTTCTGCACGACGGCGCCGGTCGCCGCATCGAGCACGGCGAGTTCGCTGGTCTTGCCCGCGGTGTAGAGGCGGCGGCCGTCGCGCGACAGCGCGAGCACCTGCGGGCGCATGCCGGGCAGGTCCTGGTAGATGCCGTGCGGGGGGAGGGTCTGGTTCACCGGCGTCGTCTGCGTGCCGTCGGCGGCGCGGCCGACCGCGGCGGTCGGCGCGGGCGGGCGCTGGGGCTCCGGGGTGCTGCAGGCGGCGAGGGCGAGCGGAAGGGGCAGCAGGCTGCGGACGCGCATCGCGACAGGATGCGCTGGCGCAGCCTCCGGCTCCAGAGGGTGGCGGACTTTT
>VGXW01000188.1 GCA_016873195.1 Planctomycetota bacterium
GCGACCGACGCGGCGTCGGGGGCCGGGCCGAGTTCCGTGCCGTGCGGCACCACGTGCAGCGGCGGGCCGCGGTCGCCGAGCAGGCGGGCTGCGTCCGCGGCGGTCATCGCCGACGGCGCGATCACCGCGCTGGCCGCGCGCAGCGCGAGCCGCGTCGCGAAGCGGCGCCAGGCCGACGATGGTTCTCCGAGCTCTTCGTGCAGCCACGGCAGATCGTGCACGGTGGCGATCGTCGGGCACGGCGCGCGCAGCGGCACGGCGGCGACCGGGCTGTGCAGCAGATCGGCGCCTAGCGACCGCAGCAGGGCCGGCAGCGCGAGCTGGCGGCGCAGGGCCCCGCGCGGCGCGGCGACCACGCGCAGGCCGGGACACGGCGGCGGATCGACGCCGTCGGGCAGCAGCAGCAGGCACTCCGCGGTGCCGGCGGCGGCGTAGGCGGCGAGCGCGTCCAGGAAGCTGCGGCCGACGCCGGTGATCGGACCGGCCGCGAGGCAGGCGCCGTCGAAGGCGACCCTCATCGCGCGACCTCGCGGTAGATCGCCGCGTGCGCGGCGGCGCAGTCGGCCCAGCGGAACGTCTGCGCGCGCGCGCGGCCGCGCTGCGCGCACTGCACCCGGGCCGGGCCGTCGCCGAGCAGCCGCGCGCAGGCTGCGGCCAGCGCCCCGGGATCGGTCGCGTCGGCGAGCTGCAGCGCGCCGTCGCCGAGTTCCCGCATCGGCGGCGCGTCGTGCGCGACGACCGGCACGCCGAGCGCCATCGCCTCGAGCGGCGGGAAACCGAAACCCTCCCACAGCGACGGATACACGAGCAGTTCGGCGTGCGCGAGCAGCGCGAAGACCTCGGCGTCGCCGGCGCGCGGGCGCCACTGCACGAGCCCCTCGGCGGCGGCCTCGCGCAGCGCGGCGACGATGCCGTCGCAGGCCCAGCCGGCGCGGCCGACGACCACGAGCAGCGGCCGGCTGGCCGGCAGCTGCCGCCACGCGGCGAGCAGGTTGCCGTGGTTCTTGCGCGGCTCGATCGTGCCGAGGCACAGCGCGTACGGGCTGCCGCCGAGCGGGTGCGGCGGGCCGGCCGGGGCCCGGCCCACGTGGTCGCCGCCGAACGGCACGACGTGCAGCGCGCGCAGTTCCGGCGCGAACGCGCGCACGTCCTGCGCGGTGGTGCGCGACGGCACGACGACGGCGGCCGCGCGCGCGATCGCCGCGCGCGTGCGTTCGCGCAGTTCGGCCGCCGCGGCCGCGCCGTGCCAGGCGGGATCGCGCACGAACGCGAGGTCGTGCACGGTCAGCACCGCCGGTGTGGCGCCGACGGGCGGCATCACGAAGTCGGTCCAGTGGAACACGCGCGCACCGCCGGCGAGGCGCGCGGCGGGCAGGCCGCAGCGCGCGAGCAGCGGCAGCGAACGGCCGGGGATCGGCAGCCGGTGCAGCCTCGCGCCGGGCGGCACTTCGACCGGCACGCGCGCGCGCGCGAGGCTGTGGCCGAACAGGTGCAGCGCCACGTCGTCGCGCCGGGCGAGCGCCCGCGCCAGTTCGCGGCACGCGCGGCCGATGCCCGCGGGCGACAGCAGGGCGGGGCGGTAGTCGAGGGCGATCGGCAGCGGCAAGGTCGTTCTCGGGTCGGCGCGCCGCTGGGACGGCGGCGCGGGTATCCTCCTTCCGCCCTCGGGCGGCATGCAACGACGGAACCAGACCCTGCTGCTGTGCGCGTTCGCCCTGCTCGGGGGAGCTGGCTGGCTGCTGTGGCCGCCGAGCGAACTGCCGCCGCCCGTCGCCCCTGGGCTCGTGCCCGCGGCACCGGCCGCGCCGGCTGCCGCCCGCGATCCCGCCGTTGCGGTGCCGGCCGCCGAACTGCGCGTGCGGGTCACCGTGCGCGAACTCCGCGCCTACGTGCCGCCGCCGCCGCCCGTGCCCTTCGCCGGGGCCCCCGGCGAAGTGCTCGAGCCCGGCATCGTGCTCGCCGGCTCCGGCGCGAACCCGTTCGTCCCGGCGCCGCGCGCCGGCCTCGCGCTGGTCGGCGGCCCGGGCCAGCGGCCGCGCTGGCTGCGGCTCGCCGCGGTCGCCCCCGACCAGCCGCCTTCGGTGCACCTCGGCCCGCGCACGATGGTGCGCGGACGCGTGCGCGACGCGCGCGGCGGGCCGCTCGGCGGGGTGTCGGTGTCGCTCGGCGAACTCGACGCCGAAGGCGGGCGCCGTTGTGCCACGACCGACGCCGACGGTGCCTTCGAACTCGACACGCCGGCCGGCGACGCCGTGCCGCTGCTGCTCGAGGCCGCCGGCAGCGCGCTGCAGTGGCGCGCGCTGCGCGTGGTCGGGAACCAGCCGAACCAGGTCGACGTGCAGTTGCCCGACGGCGGCCAGCTCGAGGTGCAGCTCGCCGCCCCGGCGCCCGACGTCGAGGCCGCCCGGGTCTACGTGGTGCCCGGCGCCGCGGTCGCCTCCGAACTCGCGCAGTTCCCGTTCTTCCTGCAGGCGCTCTCGCGCGGGACCCCCGCCGACGCGGCCGGGCGGGCAACCGTGGCCGGCCTGCCGCGCGCGGGCGAGGTCGGCGTCGTGGTCGTGCACCCGGGCGCGCCGATCGGCGCGCCGGTGCCCGTGCGGCTGCTCGGCGCGCGCACCGTCGCGACCGTGCCGCTGCGGCCGCTGCCGCTGCGGCCGCTGCGCGTGGTCGACGACGCGGGCGAGCCGGTCGCGTTCGCCGTGGCGCTGTGGCGGCAACGCGGCGCGCCGGTGCCCGCGAGCGCCTCGTTGCGGCTGCTGCCGCCGCTGCTCGACGCGGCCGGCGCGATCGTCGCGCACGGCGACGACCAGGGTGGACTGCACCTCGCCCCGCCGGCGCCGTTGCCGGGCACCGTGCTGTCGCTGCGCGCGCCCGGCCATGCCGGCGTCGACCTCGAACTCGCGCAGGAACTGCCCGAGGCGGCGGTGCTGCCGCGCTGGCGCGGCGGCGGCGAGCCGGCGCTGCGCCTGCTGCCGCCGCGTCCGGGCGTGCGCTGGGCCAGCGAGTGGAACCTGGCCGGCGGCCTCGTGCTCGAACACGCGGCCGACGAGGCGCCGGCCGTGGCGCTGCCGCGCGCGGGCCGCTACGAGGTGGAACTCGAGACCTCGGCCGGTGGGCGGGTCGTCGGCCGCAAGGTGCTGGCAACGGTCGATGCCACGGGCCCCGTGGAGGTCGCTGCGCCGCGGCCCGAATGACCGGCGGCGACGGCGGGAACGTCGTCCCGCGGCGGGATCGCACGAGCCACCGATGGTGCCGGCGTTCCGCCGCGCCGGCACCGGGCCGCGCGCGCTGCGCCCGGCCGCGGCGGCGGCCGTGGGGTATCCTGCCCTGCGTCGCGTGTGTGCGCGGCGCGAGCCTCGTGTGGCTTCGTTGTGTGGTGGGGGATCGGTCCTGCAGCCAGGCCCGATCCCCGCTTTTCTTTTCCGCCGCGGAGCCCGGTGCTACGGTCGCGCCGACGTGAGCATCCTCCGCGATCCGGTCCACGGCGACATCGAGCTCTCGCGCGACGAACTGCGGCTGGTCGACACGGCCGAGTTCCAGCGCCTGCGCGGCATCAAGCAGCTCGGCAGCGCGCACCTGGTCTATCCCGGCGCCGTGCACACGCGCTTCGAGCACTCGATCGGCACGCTGCACCTGTGCGAACTGCTGCTCGGCGCCTGCGACAGACACGCCGCGCGCGATCCCGCGGGCTGCCACCGCACGACCGCCGCGGAACGGCGGCTGCTGCGCGCGGCGGCGCTGCTGCACGACGTCACGCACATCCCGTTCGGGCACAACATCGAGGACCAGACCGGCCTGCTGCCGCGGCACGACCGGCCCGAACGGTTCGCCGCGGTGCTCGGCGACACGGAACTCGGCGCCGAACTCGCGCGCCAGGGGCTGCGCGACGACGTGCTGGCGATCCTCACCGGCGCGGGCGCGGTGCCGCCGTTCTGGCGGCAGCTCGTCAGCGACACGATCGACGCGGACACGCTGGACTACCTGCGCCGCGACGCGCACTACACGGGCCTCGAGCTGCGCTACGACCGCCGCGTGCTCGACTACTTCCGCATCGACCGGTCGAGCCAGCGGCTGTTCGTCGACTGCGAGAAGAACGGCATGCTGCGCGAGGACATCGTCAGCGAGCTGCTGCGCGTGCTCGAGTGCCGCTACCACTTCAGCGAACGCGTCTACTACCACCACGCGAAGATCGCCGCGGGCGCCCTGCTGTCGCGCATGGTCGAGCTCGCGCTGCGTTGCGGCCGCCTCGACGCGGCGGGACTGCAGCGGCTGACCGACGAGTCGCTGGTCTGGCACCTCGGCGCGCTGGACCTCGGCGACGCGGAGGCGGAAGCCCGGCTGCGTCGTTTCGTGGCCCGCTACCAGCGCCGCGCCTTGCCCAAGCGCGTGCTCGTGCTGCCGTGGTACCAGAACCAGGCGGTGCAGGACGAACTGCTCGCGACGTACTTCACGCCGGGCCGGCCCGAACCGCGCTTCGCCTGGGAGGCGGCGATGGAGCGGGAGGCGCAGCGCGCGTTCGGCCAGGCGCTCGACGTGATCCTCTACTGCCCGGCGCGGGCGATGCAGCTCAAGGAGGCGCGCACGCTGGTGCGTTTCCCCGGTCACGGCGAACGCACGCTGCCGCTCGACGGGTTCGCCGAGCAGATCCCGCGCCTGCTCGACCTCGCGTCGAGCTACCCGCGGCTGTGGAAGCTCTACGTGTTCACGTCGGCCGAGGACCGGGCCGTGCGGCGGGCGCTGCAGCAGATGTGTCTGCAGGCGCTGCCGCAGGGCTGCCGCAACGCGCTCGTGCTGTGAGGCGCGGGCGGAGCCACCTCGGTGCGTCTCCTGGTTGCACTCCGGGGAAGCTCCGAACGGGAAGAGCCGAACGGGAAGGGCCACGGGGAAGTGCCGGCCGACACCCGCACCCACGGGCCCTGCGGGCAGGTGGTCACCCGGCCGATTCGGGCAGCGGCCGCGTCGCCCCGCGGCGCAGCAGCCCCGCCGCGCGCAGGTGCTGCAGGTGCCTGGGCACGTTGCTGCAGATCGCGTCGACGCCCATCGCCGCGAGGCCGCGCTGGCCGGCTTCGTCGTCGGTCGTGTAGGAACACACGAGCAGGCCGCCGCGCTGCGCGCGCGCGACGTCCTCGCCCGTCAGCGCGCGCGCGCGCCAGTGCAGCATGCCGGCGCCGAGTTCGCGCGCGGCGGCGACGGCCGCGGCATCGGGTGCGGCGAACACGGGGTTCGGCCCGAGCACGGCGACGGCGAGGTCCGGGCACAGGCGCTTGCACGCGGCGACGAAACGCCAGTCGAACGACTGCAGGATGCAGCTCGTCTGCGCGCAGAGCCGGCGCAGTTCCTGCACGTAGGCCTCCGGCGCCCCGGCCTTGTGTTCGATCAGCGGCACGGCCCCGGGCAGCATCACCGCGAGCGCCTCGGCGAGCTCCGGCAGCGTGGTCTTCACGCGCGACGGGTGCCACGATCCCGCGTCGAGTCGCCGCAGCTCCGCGAGCGAGCACTGCGCGACCAGCGCGCCGGGGCCGAGCACCGTCGCGGCGTCGGTCGTGCGGTCGAGGGTGGCGTCGTGCACGCAGACGAGCGCGCCATCGCGCGTGCAGCGCACGTCGAACTCCTGCACCGGCACGCCCAGCGTCTGCGCCGAGCGGAACGCCGGCAGCGTGTTCTCCGGCAGGGCCCGGCTGTCGCCGCGGTGCGCGACGGCGAGCGGCGCGCCGGCGGCCAGCGCCAGCAGGCGCGCGAACAGCGGGTGGGTCGGGGCGGACATGGCGGCGGCAGTCTACCGGCGCCGGCGAAGGCGGAGGCTGGGGGTTCCGTCGCCCCCGCTGCCGCCCCATGATCGGGTCCATGTCTGCGGACACCTACCGGCTGATCCACGTCCTCGGCGTGCTCGCGCTGTTCCTGGGCCTCGGGGGTGTGTTCGCCGGCGGTGGCAAGGACGGGCCGAAGGCCCCGGCGCTGTTCACGGCGCTGCGGGAGGGCCTTCCGCCGCTGGGCCTTGCGCCGCTCGTGCCGTGGTCCGAGGCGACGCCGATGCTGACGACGGTGCGCTACCCGGCAGGAGTCGACGACAGGGCCTTCCGCGGCCATCTGCGCCAGGTGCACCGCATCGAGGTCGGCGCCGGGCTCGGCCCGCTCGCCGGCGCGGTGTTCCGCGTCGGGCTCATGGGCCACGGTGCCCGGCCCGAGAACGTGCTGCGCGCACTCGCCGCGTTCGGCGACGCGCTGCAGGCCCAGGGCCACGCGGCCGACGTGTCCGCGGCGCTCGCCGCCGCGCGCGCCGAGTTCCCCTCGCCGCCGTGAGGCGGCCCCACTCCGATGGACGAAGCGAAGATCCGTGCCACGTTCGAAGCGAGCATCGCGACGAAGCAGCGCCTGCTCGCGCAGTGCCTGCCGAGCCTGAAGCGCCTGTGCGACCTCGCGGTCGCGACGCTGCGCGGCGGCGGCAAGATCCTGCTGTGCGGCAACGGCGGCAGTTCCTGCGACGCGGCGCACGCGGCGGGCGAGCTGGTCGGCTGGTTCGAACAGAAGCAGCGGCGCGCCTACGCCGCGGTCGCGCTGGGCCAGCAGGTGCCGACGCTGACGGCGATCGGCAACGACGCCGGCTACGAGCACGTGTTCGCGCGCGAGGTCGAGGCGATCGGCCGGCCGGGCGACCTCCTGGTCGGGTTCACGACCTCGGGCGGCAGCAAGAACGTGGTCGCGGCCCTGCGACAGGCGAAGGCCGCGGGGCTCGCGACGGCGGTGCTGTGCGGCGAGCAACGCGGCGCCGCGCTCGAGTTCGCCGACGTCGCCGTGCAGGTGCCGTCGGCGAACACGGCGCGCATCCAGGAGAGCCACCTCGTCTGCGTGCACGTGCTGTGCGCGGCGGTCGAGCAGGCGCTCGGTCCGTAGCGCCGCGGCGGCTCAGCGCCGTTCGAGCACGTTCCACGCCGAGGCCCAGGCCGAGTCGCGGCCGGCCAGCTCCAGCATCGGCCCGTTCGGGTCGGTGCGTTCGCGCAGCGCCTCGCTGGCCCGCTGCAGCATCGGTTCCGGCCAGCCGCTGCGCGGTTTGCCGAGCAGGTCGGCGCCCGCTCCGGGATTCGTCACCTGCATCGACCGGTCGGGGAACACCGAGTTGCTCCACTGGCGGACCACCGGCAGCAGCGCGTCGAGCTCGGCCAGCGGCTCGCGCGACGCGATGGCGAGGAACGTGGTGCCCGCGAGGATGCCGCTGCGCGTCGTCCACGCGAGTTCCTTGCCGTCGAAGCTGCCGGGCAGCACGGTCTGGCCGGCGGGCAGCGGGTTCCGGCAGTCGCTCTGCACCTTCGGCGAAGGGAACAGCAGCAGCGTGCCGTCCTCGGTCGAGTGGCTGAAGACGTAGAGGTGCAGCGGCGCGTCATGGTGCACGGACAGGCGCACGGGCGACTCGGGCGCCAGCTTGTCGAAGTTCGCGCCCTGCTGGATCGCGGTGCCCGTCCCGGTGCGCCAGGTGCAGGCGGGCGCGTGCGGGGCGGCGGGCGAGCACTTCCAGATCGCGAACGCCGCGGCGGCGGCGACGAGCGGCAGGACGAACAGGCGCGGGCGCATGGCGGAAGGGTAGCGGCCCCCGTGGCCGCTGCCACCGCGAGGCCTCGCGCTGGCCCCCGCGGGGGCCGCCGTTAGCATCCGCAGGCCGCCACCTCGCCACATGCGACCTGCGTCTCCGTGGACCCGTGCCCTGCTTGCCGCCGGCGTGCTCCTGCTGGTCGTGCTGCGGGTTCCGTTCCTGGCGCAGCAGCCGTTCGAGGTGGACGTCGGCAACTTCATGCTCGCCGTCGCGGACTTCGACGTGGCGCAGCACCGCCCGCATCCGCCGGGCTACTTCCTCTACGTGATGATCGTGCGGATGCTGGCCGCCGTGACCGGCGACGCCCATGCGGCGCTGGTCTGGTTCGCCGCCGCCGCCGGCGCGCTCGCGGCCGTGCCGACCTGGTTGCTGGCGCGCCAGTTCCTCGACCGGCAGGGTGCTCTGTGGGCGGTTGCGCTGTGCCTGTTCAACCCGGCCAGCTGGTTCTACTCGTGCGTGGGGCTCGCCAGCATCACCGAGCTGCTGTGGACGCCGTGGGTGCTGTGGTTCCTGGTCGCGGGCGCACGCGGGGAGCGCCGCAGCCTCGTGTGGGGCAGCCTGCTGCTCGGCCTGGCCGGCGGTTTCCGGCAGAACCTGCTCGTCTTCCTCGCGCCGTGCTGGTTCTTCGCCGTGTGGCATTGCCCGGGCTCCTGGCGCCATCGTGGTGCCGCCACGGCTCTGCTGCTCGGCGGCGTGTCGTGCTGGTTCGTGCCGACCATGATCGACACCGGCGGACTGGCCGCCTACCGCGCCGCCAACGCCTTCCTGGCCGACAGCATGGCGCAGAGTTGCGTGTTCCTGTCGCCGGTGGCGGGCGAAGTGGCGGCGAACCTGGTGCGCTTCGCCTCCTCCGCCGTGGTCGCGCTCGGGCTCGCCGGCCTGCTCGGCCTCGGCCTCGCCGTCCTGCGCTGGCGCCGCCTGCCGTGGCAGCGCGACGGCGCGTCCCTGCTCGCCGTCGCCGTGGCGGCGCCGCTGCTGTTCTTCGTCGCGGTCTACTTCCACAAGAAGGCCTACGTGCTCGTGCTGCTGGCGCCCGCGAGCATCATGGCCGTGGCGGGTCTGCGCACGCTGCGGCGGCCGGTTTGGGCGCCCGCAGTGCTGCTGCTGACGCTCGCCGTGCACCAGTTGGTCTTCTTCACCTTGCCGCCCGTGGGGCAGGTCGCCGCGCGCGGCGACGGCTTCCTCGTGCCGCACGAGAACCTGCCGGCGGTGCCGCGGCTCGGCCGGCACCTGCTGATGCTCGACCTCGCGACGCTGCGCGATCAGGACCGGCGCACCGCTTGCGTGCGGGCCGCGGTCGACGCGGCGCTGGTGTTGCACCCGGATCTCGTGCTGGTGGTGCCGGAGGGCGAACTGATCACGGCGCGCGTGGCCGACGCGCTGTGGCCGCGCACGGCGGTCTGGACGTTCGCCGGCGGGGACGACGGCGAGGTCGCGCGGCTGCTGCACGGCGACACGGTCATGCTCCCGCGCGGCGAACTGCAGCGCACGCTGGCGGCGGTGCCGTCCTTGTGGGTGCTCGAGGCGAATCCGGAACTGGCCGGCCGCCTGCAGCAGCTCGGGGCCGCGCGGCTCGAGGCCGCGGTGCCGATGCTGCTGCGCCCGCCCGGGCCGTAGCGGCCGGGGCGCCCCGGCCGCGGGCTACCTGCCGCCGCGGTGCACCTGCTGCGGCGTCGCCTGGTCGGTCGGCATCACGAGGATCGAGTCCACGTTGACGTGCGCCGGCCGGTTCACCGCGAACACCACGCAGTCGGCGACGTCCTCGGCGCACAGCGGCCGCGTGCCCTCGTAGACCTTCGCCGCGCGCTCCGCGTCGCCGGAAAAGCGCACCAGCGAGAACTCGGTCTCGACCATGCCCGGGTCGACGCTGGTCACGCGCACGCCGCTGCCGAGCGTCTCCATGCGCATCGCCTCGCAGATCGGCTGCAGCGCGCGTTTGCTGCCGCAGTAGACGCCGCCGCCGGCGTAGGCCTTGTGGCCCGCGATCGAGCCGATCACGACCACGTGGCCGCGCCGCTGCGCGGGG
>VGXW01000189.1 GCA_016873195.1 Planctomycetota bacterium
CCGCCACCGCCGCTACCAGCTGCCCGGCGGCCCGGGCTTCGCACGCAACCTCGAGGAGTTCGTGCTCGGCACGGCGCCCGGCCACTGCGAGTACTTCGCGACGACCTTGGCGCTGCTGCTGCGGCTGCAGGGCACGCCGTGCCGCGTGGTCGGCGGCTACCTCGCGCAGGAGTGGGATCCGGACGGTGCCTCGATGGTCGCGCGGGCCCGCGACGCGCACGCGTGGGTCGAGGTGCTGCTGCCGGACGGCGCGTGGTGCACCGTGGACCCGACCCCGCCCGCCGATGCCGGCGCGCAGGCGGCCGCGACCGGTGCCTGGGATCGTGCGCGCGCGGCGCTGCAGCGGCTGTGGGCGGCCGTGGTCGGCTTCGACGCGCAGCAGCGTGCGGCCCTGCTCGGCGACCTCGGAGCGCTTCCCGGTCGCGCGCTCGCGGCGCTCGTCCGCCACGCCTGGCTCGCCGGCACCGCGCTCGCGGTGGTGTTGTTGCTGCTGCTGCGGCGCGCGCGGCGGCGGCAGTGCCTGCCGGAGGTCGTCGACTTGCGGCGCGCGGCGCGCGCGGCCGGGCTCGCGCTGCGCCCCGGCGAGACGGTGCGCGAACTGCTCGCGCGGGCCGACCCGGCGGCGATCACGGAGCAGCACTTCGCGGCGCTGGCCGCGGCGGCAGAGCGCCACGAGGCGGCGCGTTACGCCCGCGGTCCACTCGCGCGGTGAACTGCGCGCGCGGCCGTCACCGGTCGGCGAGCACGCTCGCCGCGTAGGCGACCACGGCCGCGCCGAGCGCCAGTTCGCGTTCGTGCACCATCGGCAGGTCGTCGAGGGCGCTGTGGTGGTAGTCGAAGTAGCGCTGCCCGTCGACCCACAGCCCGAAGCACGGCACGCCCGCGCGGTGCAGCGGTCCGATGTCGGCGCCGCCGGCGCCAGCGCCCGCGACGAACAGCCCCGCACCGACTTCCTGCAGGGGCAGGAACAGTCGCCGCAGTTTCTCGGCTTCGGCGCCGCGCAGCGAACAGGTGAAGCCGAGCGGCGAGAAGCCGCCCGAGTCGGTCTCGATCGCGGCGACGTGCGCGGCGAGCTCCGCCGCGTGCTGCTGCGCGTAGGCGGGACCACCGCTCGTGCCGAACTCCTCGTTGGCGAACAGCACGACGCGGATGGTGCGGGCCGGCCGGAAACCGCAGGCCTGCAGCAACCGCACGGCCTCCAGCACGTGCGCGATGCCGGCACCGTCGTCGTGCGCGCCGCGGCCGAGGTCCCAGGCGTCCAGGTGGCCGCCGATCAGCACGATCTCGCCCGGCCGCTCGCTGCCGCGCAGCTCGCCGACCACGTTCGCCCCCATCACGTCGGGCAGCGTCCTGCAGCCGAGCACGAGCCGCACGCGCACGGGGCCCTGCCGGCACAGCGCCGCCAGCGCCTCGGCGTCGGCGGTCGCGATCGCCGCCGCGGGCACCTCGGGCACGCCATCCTCGTAGTGCATCGCGCCGGTGTGCGGGTGGCCGTCGATCGCCGTCGTCATCGACCGCACCAGGGCACCGATCGCGCCGGCCTTGCCGGCCTCGATCGCGCCGTTGGTGCGCTGCGGCACGGCTTCGCCGTAGGCCTGGCCGGTGCGCCGCAGCCAGCGCGGCATCGGCCGGTTGAAGAACACGAGCTTGCCGCGCGCCCGTTCGCCGAGCGCCGCGAGCTGCTCGAACGAACGCACCTCGACCACCTCGGCCTCGATGCCCTCCGGCTCCGTGCCGATGCTGCCCCCGAGCGCGGTCACGCGCAGCGGCATCGCGCCGCGCCCGACCACTTCGGCGCGCTCCTCGCCGCGCACCCAGCACGGTTCGAGCACCGGCTCGGCGCGCACGTTCTCGAGGCCGAGTTCGCGCATCGTCGCGAGCCCCCACAACACGGCGGCCCGGCTGCCGGGCGAACCGGCGAGGCGTCTGGGTGCGGCGTCGAGCAGGCCCTGCAGCAGCACGATCGCGCGGTTGTCGCCGAGCGCGCGTCCGACCAGCGCGTCGCGGCGGGCGGCGAGGGCCTCGGCAGCGCGATCGGGTGCGGCGGCTGCGGCCGGTGGCGCGGCCGCCCCGCGGCAGCCCGCGCTCGCCCACAGCCCGCCGAGCACGAGGACGGCGACGCCGCGCCTCACGGCATCCACCCCGGCTGCCGCTTGCCGCGGAACGCCGCGAAGCCCTCCTTCGCCTCGGGCGTGGCGCGCAGCGCGGCGATCCACTCCGACGCCACCGGGATCGCGTCCTCGATCGGCAACCCCGCGACGGTGGCGATCAACTGCTTGGCGCTCGCGACCGCGCACGGCCCCGCGGCCAGCAGTTCCTGCACGGTCCGCGACACGGTTGCGTCGAGTTCCGCCGCGGGCACCGCGCGGTGCACGAGGCCGAAACGCTGCGCTTCGCGGCCGTCGAAGCGTTCGCCGGTCAGGAACAAGGTGCGGGCGCGCCCCGCGCCGATCTTCTGCAGCACGAACGGCGAGATCACCGCGGGCACGATGCCGAGTTTGACCTCGGTGAGGCCGAACACGCAGTCCTCCGTGCACAGCGCGATGTCGACCGCGGCGGTCAAGCCGGTGCCGCCGCCGAGCGCGTGGCCGTGGATGCGGCCGATCACGGGCTTCGTGCAGCGCGCGACCGCGAGGAACATGCGCGCCATGCGTTCCGCCGATCGCTGGTTCTCCGCCACCGGCAGTCCGGCCTGCTCGGTCATCCATGCGAGGTCGGCGCCGGCCGAGAAGCTCCTGCCGTTGCCCGACAGCACGACGATCCGCGCGCCCGCGTCGGCATCGGCCGCGGTGAAGGCCGCCTGCAGTTCCTCGACGACGGTTCCGTCGAACGCGTTGCGCACCTCGGGACGGTTCAGGCGTACGTGCAGGACCGCGCCTTCGCGCGCGACTTCGAGGGTCTGGTAGGCGGCCATCGTGCGCAGAGGGTGGCCCCGGCCGCACGGCGAGTCCAGCGCGAAGCGCGCGGGCGCGGCGCCGCGCATGGGCCGAAGCCCGTGGCCGGTCTACCGCCAAGAGCCCGCGCGGGTTTCCGCCGGCGCGCGTCACGAACTTGGTAGACAGGTTCTTCGAGAGCAGGAATCCACATGTCCGACCACGATTCGCTGCGCCACGTCCGTCACCCGTTCCCGACCCACTGCCTCGCCAGAACCGCGATCGCCGCGGCCATCGCGTCTGCGGCGGCCCTGCCAGCCCAGTGGCCGGCCACGTTCCAGACCTACTCGATCGCGCGGCTCGGCCTGCTCGGTCCCACCTACACCACCGGCTCCGGGGACCACTGGTCGTCGGTCCAGGTCAACTCCGGCCACAACCGCGTCGCCGGCATCACCAAGCGCATCACGATCGCCGACGGCGGCTACGACGGCTGGTTGTGGGACGGCAGCTCGACGATCCAGGTCGGCTTCACGGGCGGCGTCTACACCGGCTCCGGCGGCCATCAGCACAGCCGCGTGGTCGCCTACAACTCGTCGGGGCGAGCGGCGGGCTTCTCGAAACGCCTCACCGGCGTGGACACGGACAACGGCCGCGATGCGTGGCTGTGGAACGGCACGGCTCTCGTGCAGCTCGGCTACACGGGCACGAGCTACACCGGCCTCCTCGGCTACCAGTACAGCGAACCGCTGAGCATGAACGACGCCGGGACGATCATCGGCCGTTCCTACCTCGTGACGGGCATCGACAGCTACTACGGCGAACAGCTCTGGGCCCATGCGACCACGACGACGCAGCTCGGCCTGCTCAGCGGCTACAGCGGCCAGTACGGCTACCAGGTGCACCGTTTCGGGCAGCAGAACAGAGCCGGCCAGGTGACCGGCACCTCGCAGCGTATCACCGGCCAGACGACCAGCCTCGGCGACGACACCTGGGTCTGGAACGGAACGACGACGGTGCGGATCAACCCGAGCGCCGGCGAGTACACCAGCAGCGGCGGCTACCGGCACAGCGGGCCGACGCGCCAGAACGAAGCCGGCACGGTCACCGGCTTCGCCCGTCGCTACACCGGCACCAGCACGGTGAACGGCACCGACGTCTTCGTCTGGAACGGCACGACCACCACGATCGTCGGTCTGCTGGACACCGCGCACACGGGGAGCGCGGGCTACCGCTCGAGCCAGGTGGAAGGAACGGGTCCCGCGCTCAGCAGCGCCGGCCGCGTCATCGGCACGACCATCCGCTTGCTCGGCGTGAACACGCAGAACGGTTGGGACGCCTGGGTCTACGACGGCACGACCACGCGCCAGATCGGACTCACGGGCCCGGGCTACACGGGCAGCAACGGGCTGCAGCAGGGCAATCCGCGCTTCCTCGACGCCGCCGGTCGCGTCGCGGGCATCGCGAGCCGCATCTCCGGCGTGAACACCGACGACGGCTCCCAGGCCTGGGTCGACGACGGCACGACGACGGTCGCGATCGGCCTCACGGGCGGCGTCTACACCAGCAGCACGGGGCGACAGGAGAGCGCACCCACCGGGATGAACAACCGCGGCCACGTCGTCGGCGTGGCCTACCGCTACTCGGGCAGCACCGCGATCGGCCAGCACGGCTTCTTCTGGAACGGCAGCACGTCCGTGCCCATCGGCCTCACGGGAGGCGCCTACACGGCCGCTTCGGGCCTGCAGTTCGCCAGCCCCCTCGCGATCGACGAGCACGACCACGCCATCGGCACGCAGAAGCGCTACACGTCCGCCGGCGTGCAGAACGGCGAAGGCGGCTTCTACTTCGACGCCGCGACCGGCACGGTCCACGACATCGGCGCCGGCGTGGCCGACCTGGTGCGCACGGCCGACGGCTACTCGTTCCTGCGGCCGGTCTGGCTCACGACCGAGGGCATCGCGCTCGGCCACTACTGGACCTACGCCGGCGGCACCGGCCCACAGGTCGAACACGGTTTCGCCTACCGGCCCGACCTCGGTTTCACCGACCTCGGCGCCCTGATCCCGGGCGGACTCGCCAACGCTGGCTGGAATCGGCTGACCTACGTGGGCTGGAGCAGCATCGAGGGGCCGCGGCGAATGACCCAGCTCCTCGGCATGGGTCGCGTCTCGACCTCGCCGACCGAGTTGTCGGTGTTCGCGATGTCGGTGCCGCTGGCGAACGCGGCGCAGAACACGAGCTACGGCCAGGCCTGCGGCGGCATCGCGCTCGCGGTGCAGCCGGCCCCGGTGTCGGGCTACGCGCTGCGGTACACGACCAGCAATCTGCCGGTCTTGTCCCCGCTCGCGATCCAGGTCGTGAGCCTCGCCAAGGTCGACCCCGGCACCCCACTCAGCCACCTCGGCGCGCCCAACTGCTATCAGCTCGTCGATGCGAACCTCGGCGCCTCGGTGTATCTCGGCGGCCGGCCGACCGCGACCTACACGCTGCAGCTGCCCTGGTCGAGTTCGTTCGTCGGCCTGCCCTTGTGCTGCCAGTCCGTGGCGCTCGTGCCGGGCGCGAACGCGCTCGGCATGGTGTTCAGCAACGGCGTGCGCAGCGTGGTGCACTGGTACTGAGCTACCGAACGCCGCCAGGCGGCGACTTGCAGCGGGCGCAGCTACGCTCTCGGGCGCCGCTGCGGCGGTCTGCTCGGCGGTTCCGTCGCGCCCCCCTGCCGATGGCGGGTCGTCAGTCTCGCGACGGGGGGACCGTGGTTTCCGCACGGCAACCTGGACTTTCCCGGATTTGTCGCCCGATTGCACGCCGCGCGATCCACCAGGGCGTGAACCTCGCCACGACGACGCCGCACGACGTCCTGATCCATGCGGCGCTGCGGCATCCGCGCCATGCCGAGGCATGGCTGCGGGCACGCCTCGGCCCCGAGATCGCCGCCATCTGCGACTGGCCGACGCTGCGCCTCGTCGGCGCCCGGATCCACGGACCAGGTCTGCGCACGTCGCTCGCCGACTTCGTCTACGTGGTCCGCGTGCTCGGCACCGACCTCTGGCTGGCCTTCACGATCGAGCACCGGAGCTACCCGCATCCCGGCCTGCACGACACGCTGGTGCGGTACAGCTCCTGGCTCGCCCACGGCGCACGGCGCCGCCGGCGCGACGCACCGGTCGCCGTGATCGCCACCGTGCTCTACCATGGCCCCGGCGCGCTGGACCTGCGGCCGAGCGTCGCGATCGAGTGCCCACCGGCGCTCGCGGCCATGCTCGGCCCGCTGCAGCCGCAACTTCGCGTGCTCGCCGACAACCTCACGGCGCAGAGCGAGGTGCAGATCCTCGCGCAGCCGCTGACCGCGTTTCTGCGCCTCGCGATGCTCGGCGTGCGATTCCTGCCGCACCTCGATCCTGCCGGCACCATCGCCGCGCTGGATCGCTGGGGCGCGCTGCTGCGCGAGGTCGACCGCGACGACGGCCCACCTCCGGGGGAGGACGCCATCGAGACGTTCGGCTGGTATCTTCTGCACGTCAACGAGACTCCCGTCGAGGACGTGCGCATGGCGTTGGAAAGGAACCTGCAGAGAGCCCAGGAGAAGTTCATGAGCACTGCCGAGAAGCTGAAGGCCGAGGGCAGACTGGACGGCCTGGCCAAGGGCCGCGTCGCGACCCTGCTGCGGCTGCTCGCGCGCCGCTTCGGCGTGCTGCCGGCCGAGGTCGAGGCGCGGTTGCGCGAGGCCTCGTCGGACGAACTCGACCGCTGGACCGATCGTGTGCTGGACGCGCCGACGCTCGAAGCGGTGTTCGCCGGCGGCTGACCGCCCGTGCGCCCCGAACTCCGCGTCCTGCTCGCCGGCACCCTGTTCGCGACCGGTGGCGCGCTGATCAAGAGTTGCGCGCTGCCGTCGCTGCAGCGCGCGGGCCTGCGCGCCGCGGTCGCCGCGCTGGCGCTGTTCGTGCTGCTGCCCCAGGCGCGCCGCCTGCCGAACGCGCGCATCCTGCGCCTCGCGCCCGCCTACTTCGGCGCCACCTGCCTGTTCGTCGTCGCCAACACGCTGACCACCGCGGCGAACGCGATCTTCCTGCAGTCGACCGCGCCGCTGTGGGTCGCGCTGCTCGGGCCGCTCTTGCTGCGCGAACGGCCGCGCCGCGCCGACTTCGCGGTGCTGCTGTGCGTCGCGCTGGGTTTGGCGCTGTTCTTCGTCGCGCCGCCCGCCGTCGCCGCGACCGCCCCCGAGCCGCGGCTCGGCGACGCGATCGCGATCGCGTCGGGACTCAGCTACGGGCTCCTGCTGCTCGGCATGCGCTGGCTCGGCCGCGCGGGCCCCACGGGCCAGGGCGAAGCGTGCGCGGCGGTCGCGTGGGGCAACGCGTGCACGTTCCCGGTCGCGCTGCTGCTGATGCCCGTCGTCGGCCAGACGTTCGTGGCCGGCAGCGCCCAGGACTGGCTCGTGATCGCCGTGCTCGGGATCTTCCAGGTCGGCCTCGCCTACGCGCTGCTCGTGCGCGCCATGCCGCACGTGGGGGCCGTGCAGGCCTCGCTGTTGCTGATGGTCGAGCCGGCCCTGAACCCGCTGTTCGCGTTCGCCGCGCACGGCGAAGCGCCACACTGGCTCGCCGTCGCCGGCGGCCTGCTGATCCTGGGCGCCACGGCGCTGGGCAGCCTGCTCGCGCGCGCCCGGCCCGCCGGGAACGGAACCTGACGAACGCCGGGTTGCACGCCCCGCGGGGCGGGGTAGCGTGACGGCGTGATCGCCGCGCCACGACGACGTCAGGACGCGCTCGCGTTCGTGCTGTTCCTGCTGCTGCCCGCGGCGCTGCTCGGCGAATGCCTGTTCGGCGGCAAGGCCTACCTGCCCTACGACCTCGCCGAGTTCCCGCCGATCGCGACGACGCTGACGCCGGCCGAGCGGCACGCGCTGCGCGCGACGGCCAACTACGACGCGACCGAGGCGCCGATCTGGTTCGCGGTCGAACTGCAGCTCGCGCGCGAGGCGCTGGCGCGGGGCCAGCTGCCGCACTGGAACGGCTACGTGCGCAACGGCGCGCCGATGCTCGCGCACGGCCACCTGGGCCTGCTCGACCCGCTGCACTGGCCCGCGCTCTTGTTCGCGGATCCGGCCGACGGGCTCCTGTGCCTCACCTACCTGATGTTCGCGCTCGCGGGCGGGCTGATGTTCGGCCTGCTGCGCGCGCTGCACCTCGGCTGGCTGCCGGCGGTGTTCGGCGGCATCGCGTTCGCGTGGTCGGGCACGCTGACCGC
Source organism: Planctomycetota bacterium (assembly GCA_016873195.1). GTDB lineage: Bacteria > Planctomycetota > UBA1135 > UBA1135 > UBA2386 > VGXW01. Next base: position 8,124 of record VGXW01000189.1, read on the forward strand.
GAACGGCCACTGGTTCATGCGCATGGAGCCGCTCGCGCTGCTGCCGGGACTGCTGTGGGCGCAGCTCGCGATCGCGCGGCGCAGCGGCCGCCGCCGCGCGCTGCCGGCGATCGGGCTCGCGCTCGCGGTGGCGTGCACGTGGCTGTCGGGGTTCCCGCAGTACGGCATCCCGGTCACGCTGCTCGCGGCCTGCTTCGGCGTGCTGCTCGTCGTGCGGGAACTGCGGTCCGGTCCGGCTGCTTCGCTGCGCCTGCTCGGCTGGCTGCTGCTCGGTGCCGGCGTGGGCCTGCTGCTCGCGATGCCGTCGCTGCAGCAGATGCTGCACTTCTACCCGCTGTCGAACCGGCCGATCGACGAGACGCTCGACCGCGCGAGCCGGCACGCGTGGGCACCGATGGGCTTCCTCGGCTACCTGTTCCCGGACCTCTTCTCGCATCCGGGCGACGTGACCATGCCGACGGAGGCAGCCCCGCTGCCGTGGCTCTTGTCGGACCTGCGGCACTGGCAGGGCGGCGAACTGCTGCTGCCGAACTACAACTTCACCGAGTACGCGCTGTTCCCGGGCACGCTGCCGCTGTGGTTCGCGGTGCTGGCGCTGCTGCTGCGCGGCCCGCGGTGGCGGTTCCTGATCGCGCTGGGGCTCGCGGGCCTCTGGCTCGCGGCGACCGGCGCGTTCGGCGCCCATCTCGCGTTCACGCTGCCCGGCCTCAAGACCGTGCCGCCCTACCGCTTCGCCGGCCCGGCCTGCGCGTTCGTCGCGATGCTCGGAGCACTCGGCTTCGAGGCGCTGGGCCGCCTCACGCGACCGGGTCTGCTGCGGCTGTTCGCCGTCGTGCTCGCGGCCGCGGGCGGCTACTGCCTGGCCGAGTCGACGCACCAGGTGCGGCCGACGGACCCCGATGCCGACCCGTGGCTCGTGCGCATCGTCGAGCGCTACCGCGACAGCTACGCGCGCGAGAAGCAGATCCCCGTCGCGGAGGTCACGCCGGCCGCGGCGCACCGGCTGCAGTTCCGGGCCGACAACCCGCTCGACCTGGACCGCCCCTACGACACGATCGTGCAGGGCCGCCACCGTCTGCACTGGAACCTGCAGCGCGGCGGCATCGCGCTGCTGCTCGCCGCGGGCTTCCTGTTCTTCGTGTCGCTGCGCGGCCGCGGCCCGGCGCTGGCCGGCTGGCCGGCGCTGCTCGCGCTCGGCTTCACGGGCCTCGAGCTCGGGGAGTTCGGCTTCCACCTGAACCGCGGGCAGGCCCTGCCCTACGCGCACGACAGCGCGGTGCACCGGTTCCTGCGCGAACGGCGCGACGCCGAGCGCGAGCGCGGCGGCTTCCTGGTCGGCCGCGGCGCGGGCGCCTACGGGCCCTTCAACCTGCCCGGCGGCACGCTCGCGCCCGAGCACGTGCGCGACCTGAACTTCTACACGTTTT
>VGXW01000190.1 GCA_016873195.1 Planctomycetota bacterium
GGGGGCAGCATCGCGCAGGCACCGCGCGCGTCGAACCCCTCGGCGCGCAGCACCTCGGAATGGAACAGCGTGGGCTGGCCGACCGGCAGCGCCATCGGCGTGCGGCCGTGACCGCCGCCGCCCGGTGCGGGGCAACCCGTCGGATCGCCGGCCGGCGGCAGGGCCGGCAGCACGTCGGCCGCGGGCCGCGGCAGCGTGCGGGCGCTCAGCGCGGCGCGCGCCCAGCGCGGGTCGAGCAGCGCGGCGGCGCAGTGCAGACGTTCGGTCGTGCGCCGCGCGTCGGCGCCGCCGATCGGCGTGCCCCTGCCGATCGGCGTGCCGTCGAGGGCCAGCCGGAAGTGGTTCGCGGCGGCCAAGGCGGCGCCCTGCTCGAGCGCGAGGTCGCCGAGGCGTACTCGCGCCGCCTGGCCGAGCGCGCTGGCCGGGAACGCCGAGGCGAGCCGTTCGAGCTGGTCGAGGCCGAGTTCCTGGAGCGGCCGCCCGGCGAGGTTGCCGGCCTCGCGGCGCACGAGGGCGGCGTAGGCCTCGACGCCGGCCGGCGACAGGTTGGCGAGCGTGGTGACGACCGCGAGGCGCAGCCCCTGGAAGCGCCCAGGGCCGACGGGCACGACGCCGCCGACCTCGCCGCGCAGGAGCCGCAGCAGCCGCTCGACGCCCGGCCCGTGCGCACCCGCGTCGAGTTCGGCCAGCGCCAGCTCCCACTCGTGGATGTCGTCCTGGGAGCGGTGCAGCGAGAACAGGTTGTCGTCCTGGCTGGTCAGGAACTCCATCGGCCGGGTCGTCTCGCGCCGGTCCGGTTCCTGGGCCGGTGCGGCGGCGAGCAGCGCCGGCAGCACGAAGGCCATGGTCAGGCGGCGGGACATGTTCGTTCGCGGCGGTAGGTCGGTTCGTCGGGGTCGCAGCGCGGAACAGGGCATCGGCAGACGGGGGGCGGCGGCTGCGCTTCTATACGAGCCTGGCGCGTTTGCGGAGAAGCCACTCGGCGCCGAGCAGCAGCAGCAGCACGAACAGGGTCCACGCGCGGTCCCAGACGGGGCGCGTGCGCGTATCCTCCCGGGCCGCGTGGGCGCGCCTGGACTGCAGGTCGCCGGCCAGCTCGGCGGCGTCGGCCAGGAACACGTAGCGGCCGGAGCCGTCGGCGCCGCGGCTCGCCTCGGCGATGCGCTGCAGGGCCGCGGGATCCTGGCTGGACTCGGCCAGTCGGCGGGGACCGCGCGCAGCATGCGCCGCTCGGGCGCCGACAGCGCGCCGCGCAGGAAGATCGGCTGCTCCGGCGCGACCGCGGGCTGCAGTTCGGCGTCGAGCACGCGCAGTTGCACGCGGACCTTGTCGCCGGTCTCGAGCACGGTCTTGTCGACGGACAGTTCGAGCAGGTCGTTGCGCCGCTGCAGCCGGCCCTGCGCGAGGTGGCGCACGACGTTGCGCCAGAACGCGTCCATGTAGGTCTCGCCGTAGGGGTCGCGCCAGCGCCAGGTCTCGTCGGTGGCCAGGAAGAACGTGGTGCCGCGCGGGTGCGGGCTCACGACGGCGATCGGCCGGTTGCCGTAGCGGTTCGCGTCGGTCGGGTGGCGCAGCAGCACGGTCGCCCCCGGCTTGGCGCGCTGCACGGGGTGGTGCACGAAGAACCCGGGCAGGCCCTCCTGCCAGAGCCGGCGGTTCAGGGCCGGGTCGCGCTGCAGCAGCAGGATCTCGTGCGGCTGCAGCGGGTTCTCGAGCACGGGCCGGAAGGGCAGGTCGCGGGCCGGGCGCTGCCGCTGCAGCCAGACCGGGTCCTCGAGCACCACGGGCAGCAGGTCCTGCAGCACCGTGTTGCGGTAACGCTCCGGCATCGCCGCTTCGGCGGGATGCCGGCCGATGCCGCACAGGAAGCCGGCACCGCCGCCGAACTCGACGAACTGCACGAGCAGCTCGAGCCACTGGCGGATGCCCTGCTCGGTCGCGGCGATGCGCTCCGGGGCGACGTCGCCGAGCAGGATGCAGTGGTACTGCAACAGCTCCGGCAAGGTGCGCGGCAGGTCGCGCAGCGGCGGCAGGCCGGCGCTGCGCTCCTGCTCGAACTTCGGGCTCGCCTCGAACAGCACCGCCTGCATCTGGATGCTGGCGTCGACGCGCTTCAGGCAGTTCTGCACGTAGCGGTACTCCCAGCGCGGGCGCTCCTCGACGTAGAGCACGCGGATCTTCTGGTCGTCGACGCGCAGGAAGCGCACGTCCTGGTTGTCGTCGAGCTGGCTCTCCTCGGGCAACGGCGCGAGCTGGAAGCGCAGCGTCCAGTCGCCGGCCTCGCCGAAGGCGTGGAACACGCGCACGCGCGCGGCCTCGCCGTCGGCGGGCAATTCGGCGCCGGCGGTCGCGAGCGGCGCGAACGGTCCGCCGTCGCGCGAACCGTGCAGCTCGATCCGCGCGCGCTGGCCGCGCAGGCCCTCGGCGCGCAGCGTGACGTCGAACCCGACCTCCTCGAGGCACAGCGCCTGCTTAGGGCCGCCCGGGCCGACCAGCCACGCGTTGCGCGGCGGCTCCGGGTCGCCGACGCCGACGGTGTGGATCGTGATGCCGCGCAGCGCGTAGCTGCGCGCGACCTCGACCGGATCGAGGCCCGCGTTGTTGCGGCCGTCGGAGACCAGCACCACCGCATCGACGTTCCCCGCGGCCGAGGCGCCGAGGTGCAGGTCGAGCGCGTCGCCGAGCGCGGTGCGGTTGCCGCGGCCCTGCAGTTCGTCGAGCCCGCGGACCGGCACCGGCTTGCGCTGCACGCGGAACAGCCGCACGTCGTGGGTCTCGCGCAGCCGCGCGAGCAGGCCGCCGCCGGCCTCGAGCACCTGCTGCACGAGCTGCAGGCGCGTGCGTTCCGCGACGTCGCCGCCGCACAGGCTCGCCAGCGCCGCGCGCTGCTCCGCGGCCGGGTAGCGGTCCTTGCGCAGCATGCTCGCGCTGTCGTCGACCAGCACGTGCACCTGGGTCTCCGTGCGCCGCCAGGTGGTGGTCTCGACCACCGGCTGGAACAGCAGCAACAGGCAGAAGCAGATCGCGAGCCAGCGCAGCGCCGACAGCAGGACGCGCGCGCGCCGATCGAGCAGCGGCAGGCCGCCGTAGGCCCAGGCCGCGAACAGCACGGTGGCCGGCAGCACCACGAGGGCCAGCACCCACAAGGGCGGGGCGGCGAGGAAGCGGAACGTCTCCTCGACGTGCGGCGGCGCGGCTTCTGGTTGCTGGGGCAGGGGCGGCATCGGCATCTCGGTTCAGTAGCGGCGCACGGACACGAACCGCGCGAGCGCGGCTTCGGCGAGCACGAACAGCAGCGTGGCCAGCAGCAGGCTCGGGCCGAGATCGTTGGCGCCGGGGTCGGCCTGGGCGTCGGCCTCGGGCGGCAGCGCGGTCAGCACGCGGTCGAGCCCGAGCGCCGCGGCGACCGCGTCGTGCGCCGCGTACTGCAGGTCGCCCTCCTCGGGGTCGACGTTGACCGCGAACGGCAGCGTCAGGCTCTCGCGGCCGCTCTCGCGGTCGAGCACGAGATCGACCGTGTAGAAGCCGGCGTAGACGGTGTCGCCGAGCGGCGGCAGCGCGTAGCGTCCGCCGGGCAGCGCGCGCGCGTCCTCGGCGATCGGCACCTTGCCGCCGCCGTCGCGGTCCGGGCGCTGGACCTCGGCCGACACCGGCCGCGCGGGCAACGAGCACGCGAGTTCCGCGCCGATCGGCACGTGGAACGGGTCGAGCGCCGGCAGCGCCAGGTACTTCGCGAGGCCGTGCAGCAGCGGGTAGGCGACCATCGGGTCGTCGAGCCGGTTCCAGCGGTCGGGCCGGTACTCGGACCCGGGCGCCGAGAGCAGGAACACCGCCTTGCCCTCGCCGAACGGGCGCACCACGCACAGCGGGCTCCGCTCCGCGTCGTCGAGCCGCGCCGGCACCTCGGCGCCGTCGGCGAGCGAACCGTCGGCGACGCCGAGCCAGCGCCAGACCGGGATCGCCTGGAACACCTCGCGGTAGACCGGTTCCTCGAACTCGCGGAACAGCGGGTGGTCGGGCAACGCGAGCACCGGCGCGCGCGGGACCGCGCTGCCGGGTGCGCCGCCGCGCGCCGCCGTCAGCCGGAACGGCATCGGGCCGTCGCCGTGCAGGTGCAGGTTGTAGCTCTCGGCGTCGGTCTTCTCGCCGAACGCGACCAGCAGGCCCTTGCCGGCGCGCAGCGCCTGCTGCAGTGCCGCGGCGGCGCGCTGGTTCAGCCGGTCGACGTCGGCGAGCACCGTCAGGTCGTAGCGGGCCGGGTCGCACCGGCCGCCGAGCAGCGCCAGCGGCTCGACGGCCTCGACGGCGAACGTCGGCAGCGCGGCCGGATCCGGGTCCAGGATCAGGCGCCACAGGTGCCGGTAGGTGCGCAGCGGGTCGTCGCCGGCGGCCCCGTCGACGAGCAGCACGCGCAGGCGGTCGCGGACCTCGACGGTCGCGAAGCGTTCGTCGTCGGCCTCGAGGCCGTCGCCGGGCAGGCGCGCGTGCAGCTTGCGGCGGCCCGGTTCGCGGAACGCGACCTGGAAGTCGGCTTCGCCTTCGGCGCCCGGCGGCAGCGTGACGACCTTGCGCTGCGGTTCGCCGCCGTCGACGGCGAGCGTGACCTCGGCGGTGACGGTCGCGGCACCGCGGTTCTTCAGCGTGGCGACCACGTCGACCGGCGCGCGCACGACGGCGGCCGGCTGGTCGATCCGGAGGTCGCCGATCAGCACGTTGTCGGCGGTGCCGCCCTGCCGGGTCCCGGCGAACGGGCCGACGTCGATCCAGTGCACGCGGGTGCCGTCCCGCCGCTGCAGCCGCTCGAGCACGTCGCGCACGGAGTCGCGGAACGCCGCGGCATCCGGCGGCTGGGCGGGTTCGGGCGGCGCGGCGGTCCGCGCGTACTCGGCGAAGGCGCGGCCCATCGCGCGGCGCTGGCCGTCGGTGAACACGTAGACCTGCACGTCGGCGTCGCCGGCCTCGTCGATCGCGTCGGCGACCTGCACGAGCGCGTCGGTCAGGTCGCCCGCCGCGTCCTCCGGCCGCTGCAGCCGGAACCACTGGCCGCGCGCCGCGCCGAGCGACAGATCGCCGCGCACCAGGAACCGCGGCCGCACGCCGGCGGCGACCAGCGTGATCTTCTGCGCCTGCTCCGGAGCCTCTTCGAACCGGTCGAGCAGCCGGCCGACCAGGCCGCGCGCGCGCTCGAACGGCGTGGTTCCGCCGTCGCTGCGCAGGCCCATGCTGTAGCTGCCGTCGACGACCAGCACGTGGTGGCGGGTGCCGCCGCCGGGCAGGCCGGCGGCGCGCTGCAGCAGCGGCCGCGCGACCGCAAGCGCGAGCACGATCGGCACGAGGCAGCGCAGCAGCAGCAGCAGCAGGTTCTCGGTGCGCAGCCGGTTGCGCTGCTTGCGGTAGGCGCGCAGCAGGAACTCCATCGCCGCCCACGGCCGCTTCTGGTGGCGCTGCCGGTTCAGCAGGTGGATCACCAGCGGGACCACGAACAGCGCCGCGCCGGCCAGCAGGGCTGGGTTCAGGAACGACACGCTACTTGCGCCGTTTGGCGCGCGCCGTGCGCGCGCTGAGGTAGGAGGTCAGCACGACGTCGAGCGGCATGCTGTCGACGACGCGCACGTAGTCGATGCGCTGGCCCAGGCAGCCCTTGCGCAGCTGCTCGGCGAAGCCCTCGATCTCGGCGAGGTAGGCGTCGCGCAGCGACCGCGGGTCGCACAGCAGTTCGGGCAGCTGCTCCATGCCGAGGAACAGCGTCATGCGCTCGAACGGGAACTCGACCTCGTCGCGGTCGAGCACGTGGAAGACGACGACGTCGTGGCCGCGGCTCTGGATCTCGCGCAGGCCCTTCAGGATCTCGTCGGGGCGGTCGAACAGGTCGCTGAACACCAGCACCAGCCCGCGCTGGCGCAGGTGGCTCGCGAGTTCGCGCAGCACCGCGCCGATCTTCGTCTTCTGCCGCCGGGTCCGCGCCTGCTCGAGCGCGCCGAACACGTTGCCGAGGCTCGCGCGGGTGTTCGACGGCGGCACCTGCTTGACGACCTTCTCGTCGAACAGCACGAGCCCGACGGCGTCGGCCTGCTGCTGGATCAGGAACGCCAGCGACGCGCACGCGGTCGCCGCGTAGTCGAACTTCGACATGCCGCCGTCGTGCGCGTAGTTCATCGACTCGCTCTGGTCGAGGAACAGGTGCGCGCGCAGGTTGGTCTCCTCCTCGAACTGCTTGACGACGAAGCGGTCGGACTTGCCGAAGATCTTCCAGTCGAGGTAGCGCAGGTCGTCGCCGGGCACGTACTCGCGGTGCTGCGCGAACTCGACCGAGAAGCCGCGGTAGGGCGACTTGTGCATGCCCGTCACGAAACCCTCGACGACCAGTCGGGCGCGCAGCTCGAGCCGCCCGACCTTGTCGAGCACGCGCGGGTCGAGGTAGTTGGTGGGGATCTCGGTCATGGCGGGATCGGCGGGTCGGCTCGGGACGCGGCGGCGCAGGCGCCTCGGTCAGCCCTGCGCGACCACGCGCGGCAGCCTGCCGTCGGCGAGCACGGCGCTGTCGTTGGGCTGCACCTGCTCGAGCAGCCGGTCGACGACCTTGTCGGTCGTCACGCCGTCGGCCTCGGCGGCGAAGCTCGTGATCAGGCGGTGGCGCAGCACCGGCTTGGCGACCGCGCGCACGTCCTCGGCGGCGACGTAGAAGCGGCCCTGCAGCAGCGCGCGTGCCTTGGCGCCGAGCACGAGGTTCTGGCTCGCGCGCGGTCCGGCACCCCACTGCAGCCACTCGACGATCCAGTCGGGCGCCTCGCCCGTGGTGAGCCGCGTGAGCCGCACGAGCTTCAGCGCGTAGTCGAGCACCGCGTCGGCGATCGGCACGCGGCGCACGATGTGCTGCAGCTCGAAGATCTCGTTCGCGTCGAGCACCGGCGCGATCTGCGTGGTGCGGTCCTCGGTCCCCGATCTCGCGCTCCTCGTCGGCCGACGGATAGTCGACCTTGACCATGAACATGAAGCGGTCGAGCTGCGCCTCGGGCAGCGGGTAGGTGCCCTCCTGCTCGATCGGGTTCTGCGTCGCGAGCACGAAGAACGGCTTCTGCAGTTCGTGGCGCTTGCCGCCGACGGTGCACTGGTACTCCTGCATCGCCTCGAGCAGCGCGGCCTGCGTCTTCGGCGGCGTGCGGTTGATCTCGTCGGCGAGGATCACGTTCGCGAAGATCGGGCCCGGCAGGAACTTGAACTCGCGGCGCCCGGTGGCCCGGTCCTCCTGGATCACCTCGGTGCCGGTGATGTCGCTCGGCATCAGGTCGGGCGTGAACTGGATGCGGTTGAACGACAGCGACAGCACCTTCGACAGCGTCGAGATCAGCAGCGTCTTGGCGAGGCCCGGCACGCCGAGCAACAGGCAGTGGCCGCGGCAGAACAGCGCCATGAACAGCTCGTCGACGACGTGGTCCTGGCCGACGATGACCTTCTTGATCTCGTCCTTCATCGCGGCGTAGGCCTGGCGCAGCTTCTCGACGTGTTCGAGGTCCTTCGGGTTCGCTTCGTTGCTCATGTTCGTACGTTCGGGCGAGGGGTCGGGCTCGGGGGAAGGGGTGGGCGGCGCGTGCGCCTCTACGGGCGTGGCGCGCCGGCGGCTGGAACGGGCCGCGGAATCCGGGGGTTCGGCAGCGGGCACTGGCGGGGGCGCGTCACCGGTCCTTCGCCGCGTTGCCGCCGGCGGCCTCCGTTGCCGGGTGGGCCGCGCACAGCTCCGCCGGCGTGTACCCGCGCCGGTCGATCGCGAGGAACAACAGGCCTGCAGGTCGACATCGGCGTTCAGGGCGCGGCCCAGCCGCGCGTCGCGGATCGCCGCGTCGTAGCGGGCGCGCAGGTCGGCGAGGTCGCCCTGCAGCGCTTCGAGCTGGTCGCGTTCGTGCAGGGCCGGCACCGTGTTGCCGTAGTAGAGCCACAGCACGAGGCCGAGGCTGGACAGCGCCACCCAGTGGGGGAACTTCGTCGATCTGGCTCGGTCCGGTCGGCTCATGGCGGCGCGGGCGGGCATGCTAGCGGCCCGGCCCGGCCGGCGGTAGGGCTCCGGCACCGCCGCTCAGCGCCGCGGCGCTGCGCGCCGGGCGGCCTCCTCGGCGACGAGGCGGGGGATCAGGGCCCGCAGCCGCTCGGCGCGGTCCGCCGGGTCGGGGTGCGTCGACAGGAAGGTGGGCCCCTGGTCGCCGAGCGCCGCCATGCGCTCCCACAGCGCCGGCGCGGCCCGTGGGTCGTAGCCGGCGCGGATCGCGAAGCGCAGGCCGATCTCGTCGGCTTCGCACTCGTGGTCGCGCGGCTGTAGGGCAGCAGCACCAGGAACTGCGCGCCGAGCGCCAGCGCGCCGACGACGATCGCCTTGGTCTCGTCGCTCCACTCCGTCTCGTCGATGCCCGCGGCGACGAGGCCGAGCGCGATCTGCGCGGTCAGCTCCTGGCTGATCCGTTCGGCGCCGTGCCGCGAGGTGGCGTGCGCGACCTCGTGGCCGATCACGACGGCGAGGCCGGCCTCGTCCTGGCAGACGGGCAGGATGCCCGTGAACACGGCGACCTTGCCGCCGGGCAGGCAGAAGGCGTTGACGACCTCGGGGTCGTCGAACAGGGCGAACTGCCAGGGGTAGTCGCGCCCGGAGGCGGCGGCGATGCGCTGGCCGACCCGTTCGACCATCTGCGCCTCCCTGGTGCCGGTGACCTGCCGGAAGCCGGCGGTCGCCTCGGTGTAGGCGTCGGCGCCGAGTTCGACCATCACGGAGTCGGTGAAGATCGGCAGGATGTACTGCGAGCGCTGCGTCTCCTCGACCGTGCTGCAGGCCGCGAACAGCAGGGCCAGCAGCGCGGCGGCGAACGGCCGCAACAGGCGGGGCAGGCGGGCCACGGTCACCACCGGTAGCGGTACTCGTACCGCGTGTTGCCGCCGATGTTGCCGATGATGATGCGCATGGTGTCGTGCCGCATCTGCATGACGTTCTGCATGGTCTGGAAGTACATGCGCTGGGCCTGCATCTGCGCCTGCAGCTTCGCGAGGTTCTTGCCGCTCTCGACGGCGGCGAGGTCCTTCAGCACCTTGCCGAGGGCGGCGATCGACCCGTCCTGCTGCCAGCCCTGCACGTAGCCCTGCTGCTCCTGCGGCGGCAGGTCCGGCCACAGCACGCGCAGCGCGGCCCAGACCTTCGGCATGCTGGCGACCAGCTCGCGCTGCGGCTTCGGCAGGTCCGCGTAGCCCTCGGCGATGCCGGCGACGAGCTTCTCGCGCGTGTCCTCGGGCAGCTTCGCCTCGACGCCCGCGGCCTTGCCCGCCGCGAAGGTCAGGAACTCGGCGAACGCCTCCACGGCCTGCGCGGTGAGCGGCGGCTCGCCCTGGGCGATCGGCTGGTTCGCGGCTTGGTGGATCGCGAGCATCATGCGCGCGCCCTCGCTGTCCTGGTCCTTCCGCCACTGCGCGAGCGCTTCCTCGAGCACGGCCTGCCGCGCGAGTT
>VGXW01000191.1 GCA_016873195.1 Planctomycetota bacterium
CATCAGCATCGGCAGGTCGGCGCCCGTGGCGAACGGGCCGGCGGTCAGGTCGCGCGGGCCCGGGTCGACGGCGCCGCCGCCCGGCGAGAAGCCGACGAGGTTCGCGAGGTTCGGCGTCGTCAGCGCCGACCACCGCAGCTCGAAGCGGTCGTTCGTGCCGTTGTCGAGCAGCGCGATCTGCATCGTCACCGCGCCGGCGACGCCGTAGAACCTGACGTTGTTCCACGTGATGCAGTACTCGCCGGCGACCGGGCTGTGGCAGAACACGTTGCGCGTGTTCGTGGCCCCGTCCGGATTCAGGTCGCACCACGTCGCGGCGAGCAGCGGCGTCGCCGAGCCGACCAGTTCGCCGGCGGTCGGCGTGTTGTCCCAGGACCCCGTCCCGGCGAGGTGGATGCGGCCGTTCGAGTCGACGCGGATGCTGCTCGTGCTGCCGCCCGGGAACTGGAACGTGAACGGCAGCGTCTGCGCGGCCGAGATCGAGTCGTCGGTCAGCGCGAGCCCGGTGCCGGTCGGCGTGCGGAAGGTCGTCAGCGGCCCGACGGCCACGTCGTAGCCGCCGGCGGCGTTGCGCGTCGCGACCAGCGTGCGGCCGCCGAGGTCGCTGGCGCTCGCCGCGAACAGCTCGTAGAAGGTGCGCGCCGACGCGCAGCTCGTGCCGTAGGCGGTGTGCGCCGCGCACGTCGGGCACAGGGAGGCGATCGCGGCCTGCAGCCCCGGATGCGTGACCTGCGTGCCCGCGTTCGAGGAGCCCGCCGTCGTCGAGCAGCCGCCGTGCGTGTGGATGCCGATCGCGAGGCCCGAGGCCTCGTCGATCAGCGGCGAACCGGAGTTGCCGCCGCAGGTGTCGGCCTGGTGCCGGATCGTCGTGCCGGAGTTGCCGACCAGCGGGCCCGTGTTCGTCTGCTGCGTCTGCGTGCGCGTGCCGGTGCCGGCACTGCTGCTGCACGAGCAGCTGCTGCTCGCCGGGGCGTTGTTCGTGTTGGTGCCGTCGACGCCGTAGCCCGTGTTGCGCACGGTCGCGTTGATCGCCGGCATCGTGGTCGCGAGCGTGAACGCCGCGCCCTGCTCCTGGAACGACGTCAGGCCGGTCGTCGAGTTCGGGAAGCAGCGGTAGACCCAGTAGTCGTTGCCGACGCCGCCGTTGACGTAGAGCGACGACGCGGAGTCGACGGCGAACTGCTTGCTGACCGGCGGCTGCACCAGCGAGCAGTTGGCGTTCGAAGCGGGCACGGCGAACTGCAGCACGCCGGAAGCCGAGTAGCAGTGCCCTGCCGACAGGTGCAGCTTCTCGGTGCCGCCGCCGGACGACTCGATGATCCAGCCCGTGCAGCCGTTGCTGAGGCGGCCGGCGCGCGGGTCGGACGAGGGCACGCGGTCGTCGGTCGAGCCGCAGATCGTCTCGGGCAGGACGTCCGGGGCCGGGTCGCCGGCGAGCACCTCGGTGATCTCGACCTCGTTGCCGGCCGTGTGCGGACCGGCGACGAGCTGCACCAGCACCGCGTTGCCGTTGAAGTAGGCGCTCGTCGAGTTCCACTGCAGCACGTGCTCCTGGTGCTGCGTCATGACCTCGCCGTCGCGCAGCGCGACCACGCGCAGGTAGCTGCCCTGGTCGAGCGTGGCCTTGCGGTAGTGCAGCCGCAGCCACGGGATGCCCTGCGGCAGCGAGACGAAGTCCTGCCACACGACGACCTCGATCGGCGTCGGGTTGGCGCGCGGCCCGCTGGCCACCTGCACGTACTCGAGGTGGCTCGGCGGCGGCGACATCTGCGCGGGCAACGCGGTGGCGAGCGGCAGCAGGGCGGCGAGGAGGACGGGAAGCGGCAGGGATCGGGTGGGCATGGCTCTGCACCGGGGCGGGCGTGACCGGACAGGATCCATGCCGGGCCGGTGGATGGCAACCCCGGGACCACCGGCGCCGCCGGCCCGGCACCGGGGCGGCAGTCGCGCCGGCCGTGGCAACGGCCGTTCAGCGCAGCCCGGTGGCCGTGTAGTCGAGCAGTTCGGGCGGGAACACGCCGCCGGCCGCGAACGCCTCGCGGCTCGCCGCGAGCGCGGCCGCGATCTCCCTCGGCGTCACCGGCAGGCGCGGTGCGCCCGACGGGTCCTGCTTGACGCGCTCGGCCGCGGTCGCCGCGAGCAGCCCGGCGAGGTCGGGCACCGCCCGGCCGGCCACCATCGCCTGCGCGGCGCCGGCCAGCAGCAGGTGCGGGTGCGCGGAGCCGTCCGGCAGCCGGAACTCGATCGTCGGCGGCGACACCTCGCGGCCGTCGGCCGCGCGCGCGGTGATCGGGATGCGCACCAGCGCGTGCCGGTCGTAACGGCCCCACGCGACCGCGGTCGGCGCCTCCTTGCCCTGCAGCAGGCGCACGAACGAGCCCTCGACGCGGTTGCCGAACGCCATCAGGGCGCCGCCGTGGCGCACGAATCCGGCGATCAGCCACTGGCCGGGGTCCGCCATGCGGCCGTCCTTGTCGAACCGCCCGAGGTGCTGGCCCTTCTTCGTCGGCGAGAAGTGGAAGTGCAGGCCCGAGCCCGCGTGGCCCTTGCGCATGATCGGGTCGAAGCTGCAGCGCATGCCGTCCTGGTGCGCGAGGTTGCGCAGCACCCAGTGCACGAGCACGACGTGGTCGGCGGCCTCGGGCAACGGCGCCAGCGACATCTCGATCTCGTGCTGCTCCCAGATCGTGTCCTCGTTGGCCGCGGGCCGGATGTAGCCGACCTCGCTGTGGCCGTACTTGATCGGCACGCCGATCTCGGCCAGCAGCGTCAGCGCCTGGCGCCGCAACCGCTCGCCGAACACGAACGGCGACGAGGCGTGGTAGCCGCGTTCGTCGGCGCCGTAGGAGTCGACCTCGGCGGCGCGTTTGCCGAGGAAGTACTCGACCTCGCCGAGCGCCCACAGATCGATGCCGAGTTCCTGCTGCACGCGCGCGTGCGCGGCGCGCACGATCGTGTCCGGCGAGACCGGCAGCGGCTGGCCGTCGCGGCCGGCGTGGCCGCACATCACGACCAGCGTCGGCCGCGCCGCGAACGGGTCGAGGAAGGCCGAGGACACGCGCGGCCGCAGCAGCACGTCCGAGGCGCCGGCGCGGATGCCCGAGCCCGTGAAGATCGACGAGCCGTCCGCGCGTTCGCCGCCCTGGATCACGTCGCGCAGGTGCTCGACCGAGCGCGGCACGAAGTCGAGCGTCTTGAGCCAGCCGTCGCTGCCGACGTGCATCAGGCTCACGACCCGGACGCCCTCGGTGCGCACGAACTCGACCAGGTCCGCCGCGGTCCACTCGGGCGCCGGCTTGCCGAACACGCGCTCGAGCCGGCGCGCCGGCAGCGCCGCGTCGGGTGCGGGCGGCGGGCGGCGCGTGGACTGCTTCGGCAGGGTGGGGCGGCGCGGCTTGCTCATGGTCGGTTCCGGCGGATCGCAGGGTCTGGCCGCGCGATCCTGCCGGATGGGGCCCGCCGGGGCCATGGTCGGCAGGTCGTAGGCGAGGGCAGCGGAGGTCGGGGGGGGGCGCGCCCGAGGGCCAGAACGCTGCGGGGGAACCCCGCAGTGCCTGTTCCGGTCCGGCGTCGGGGACCGCCCGCGGTCGCCTGCCCCGGCAGGCCGCAGCAGCGCACGGTGCTGGCCCGCTGCGCGCCGGCCGGTGCGGACTCGCCGTGGTCCCCCGCGCGGCTCAGGCCCGCACGAGCGTCAGCAGGAAGCGCGTCGGCGACGCCGCGACGAGGTCGTGCTCGGCGTTGCTCGGCGCGCACAGCCAGTCGCCGGGGCCCAGCGTGTGCTTCTTGCCGCCGACCGCGAAGTCGAGCTTGCCGTCGAGCACCAGCACGGTCAGGAAGAACGGCGTGTGGTGCTCGCTGATCGCCTGCCCACCGTCCATCGCGAACACGATCCACTTGCCGCTGCCGCAGTCGACCAGCGTCTTGCTGACGATCGCGCCGGCCACCACCGGCACGGCCTCGAGCAGGTTCGCGGTGGCAACGTCCTGCGCACGGAACAGAGCCTTGGCCATGGTCGCACCTCACCGGGCCCGGCTGGGGCCGAGGCACTGCAGGAGGATCGGGAACTGGACCGGGAACCTGAGTCGTCGCATCGCGACAGTCTCCGGCAGATACCCCGTTCGGGCCAGTGCCTGCCTGCCGACCGGGACGCGCGTGCCCCGCACGCGCCGTTGCCGTAGCCTCGTCGCGCCACCGCCCCTGCATCGCCCGCGTGCCCGCCCCCCCGCCCACCTCCCCCGCCGCCCGGCTGGTCGACGCGTTCGCGCGCCTGCCGGCGACGTCGAACCTGGTCGCGCAGGTGCGGCGGCGCGCGCGCTGCAAGGCCGGCGGCCTGTGGGGCGCCTCCGCCGGGCTGCTGCTCGCCGCGCTGCACCGCGCACACGACGGCGCCCTGCTCGTGCTGACCGCCGACGACGTCGACAGCCTGCAGCTGCAGACCGATCTCGCCGCGTTCGGCGTGCGTGCCCACGTGCTGCCGTGCCAGCAGACCGACGACGACGGGCAGCCCGAAGCGACCACGCGCAGCGAACGGCAACGCGCGCTGCAGCAGCACGCGCTCGACCGCTCGCCGCTGGTCGCGAGCCTCGAGGCGATGCTGCAGCCGGTCGCGACGCCGAAGAGCCTCGGCCGCGCCCAGCTCGAGCTGCGCGCCGGCCAGCGCATCGACCGCGCGCAGGTGCTGCAGCGGGCCAAGGACGCCGGCCTGCGCGCGGTGCCGCTGGTGCTGGCACCCGGCGAGTGCAGCATGCGCGGCGACGTCGTCGACCTGTTCCCGATGGCCGCCGCCGCCGCCGTGCGGCTCGAGTTCCTCGACGACGTGCTCGAGTCGATCCGCACCTTCGACGCCGCGAGCCAGCGCACGACCGCCGTGCACGCGCAGTACGCGCTGTCGCTCGGCAGCGGGCCGGCCGCCGAGGAAGGGCCCGTGCTGAAGCACCTCGTGCCCTCGCACGTGCTGCTGGTCGCCTACGAACCGCTGCGCCTCGAGGAGCAACAGGCGCGCCTGCTGGCGTTCGCGGGCGAGCTGCGCGGCCCGCTCGGCGAACTCGAGGACACGCTGCGGCCGTGCGCGCGCATCGACGTGTCGTCGTTGCCGAGCCACGACCAGGACTACCGCGTGCTGTCCGCGGGTTCGGCGGCCGGGTCCGGCGAGGCCGACCCCGCGGGCCGGCTGCGCAGCGTGCGCGGCGTCAGCGGCTCCGTGCTGCTGTTCTGCCGCACCGACGAGGAACGCGGCCGCCTGCAGGAGATCTTCGCGCACCGGGGCCTCGACCTCGCGCAGGAGCAGGTCGAGCTGCTGGTCGGCGGGCTCAGCCGCGGCTTCCGGATCCCCGAGCTGCAGACCACCGCGCTGTCGAACGTCGAGTTCGCGGGCGTGCCGCAGCCGGCGCGCGCGCGCGAACGGATCGCCGTGCCGAGCCGCGCGATCCAGAGTTTCTTCGAACTCGGCCCCGGCGACCTCGTCGTGCACGCCGTGCACGGCATCGCGCGGTTCGAGGGCACCGAGCTCGTGCACCGCGGCCAGGGCACCGAGGAGCACCTGCGGCTGTGTTTCCAGGACGAGGTCAAGCTGCTGGTGCCGGCCAGCAAGATCCACCTGGTCCAGAAGTACGTCGGCAGCGGCGGCAAGGCACCGCTCGACAGACTCGGCGGCAAGGGCTTCCAGCGGCGCGTGGAGCAGGTCGAGGCGGCGCTGTTCGACCTCGCCGCGGAGCTGCTCGAGGTGCAGAGCCGGCGCGCGCTGGTGCAGCGGCCGCCGCATGCCGCCGACCCGCTCGAGCGCGACTTCCTCGACGGCTTCCCGTTCCGCGACACCGAGGACCAGGTCCGCGCGTGGGCCGAGATCCGGCGCGACCTCGAGTCGCCCTCGCCGATGGACCGCCTGCTGTGCGGCGACGTCGGCTTCGGCAAGACCGAGCTCGCGCTGCGCGCCGCCTTCCGCGTCGCCGTCCAGGGCCGGCAGGTCGCGGTGCTGGCGCCTACGACGATCCTTGCCGAGCAGCACACGCGCACGTTCCGGGACCGCTGCGCGCCGTTCGGCCTCGCGGTCGAGCTGCTGTCGCGCTACCGCACCGGCAAGGACCGCCGCGCGGTCGAACGCGGCCTGCGCGAGGGCCGGGTCGACGTGGTCGTCGGCACGCACCAGCTGCTCGGCGCAGGCGTCGCCTTCCGCGGGCTCGGCCTCGTCGTGGTCGACGAGGAGCAGCGTTTCGGCGTGCGGCACAAGGAACGGCTGAAGCAGCTGCGCGCCGAGGTCGACGTGCTGACGCTGTCGGCGACGCCGATCCCGCGCACCTTGCACGGCTCGCTGCTCGGCATCCGCGGCGTCAGCACGCTCGACCACCCGCCGCCGGGCCGCCAGGAGGTCGAGACGCGCGTGCTGTTCCGCGACGACCGCGTGCTGCAGGAGGCGCTGCACCGCGAGCTCGCGCGCCAGGGCCAGGTGTTCGTGCTGCACAACGTGATCCGCGAACTCGAGCCGCTGGCGAACCGCCTGCGGCAGCTCGCGCCGGGCGCGCGGATCGCGATCGGCCACGGGCAGATGAGCGAGCGCGAGATCGAGAAGACGGTGCGCGCGTTCGTGCGCGGCGACTTCGACGTGCTGGTCAGCACGACGATCGTCGAGAACGGCCTCGACATCGCGCGCGCCAATACGATCCTGATCGACCGCGCCGAGCACTTCGGCCTCGCCGAGCTGCACCAGCTGCGCGGCCGCGTCGGCCGCAGCGACCAGAAGGCCTACTGCTACCTGCTGCTCGACCGCGACGAACCGCCGGGCCTCGAGGCGCGGCAGCGGCTCAAGGCGCTCGAGGAGTTCTCGCACCTCGGCGCGGGCTTCGCGATCGCGATGAAGGACCTCGAGATCCGCGGCGCCGGCAACCTGCTCGGGCCGCAGCAGTCGGGCCACATCGCCGCGGTCGGCTACGACATGTACTGCCAGCTGCTGCGCACGGCGATCGAGTCGGCGAAGGTGCAACGGCCCGTGCGCGTGCCGGTCGTCGAGGTCGACGTCGACCTGCGCGTGCAGGCGTTCCTGCCGCTCGACTTCCTGGGCGATCCGCGCCAGCGGCTCGAGCTCTTGCGCGAGATGGACGAGGCGGTCGACGACGAACGGCTGGGCGCGCTCGAAGCGGAGCTGCGCGACCGCTACGGCAAGCTGCCCCAGCCGGTGCGCACCTTGCTGCGCGTGTTCCGGCTCAAACACGGGCTGATGGGCCTCGGCGTGCACGCGGTGCAGTGGGTCGAGCAGGACCGCCTGGTCGTGCACCACCCGCCGGGGGTGCCGCTCGGCGGCAGCTGGCTCGACAACTTCGGCGACGTGCGCGCGGTCGAGGCCGGCAAGACGCACCTGATGCTGCCGCCGCGCGGCCGGGGCAAGGAGTACGCGGCGGACGACGTGCTCGAGTTCCTGCTCGGCGCGATCTCGGGCCGCCTGCCCGCGCGCACGCAGCCGGTGCGCAAGGCACCGGGGACGGCACCGGCGAGAGGACCGCAGCGACCGCCGTGGCAGCGGTGACAGCGGGCGAACGACCATCGCCGGCACGGCTTCCTGCCCGCCGCAACGAGGTTCCACGCCTGGCCACGAGCACCCGCCCTTCGTCGAAAGTACGCTGGGCTCTCCTGTTCGGGTGCCGCCTGGCACGGCTCTCGTTTCCATATCAGACACACCAAGAGATCTGCACTCCACCCATGGCAAAAACCCTGTTCCTCCTGGCCGCGTCCGCGCTGGCCGGAGTCGCCCACGCCCAGCTCGGCGTCGGCTCCTATGCCTTCACGCAGAACCTCGGCGCCTACGTGCCGATCACCGGCGGCACGGTGCTCGGCACCGGCACCGGCACGGCCGGTGCGGCCTCGCTCGATGACGTCAACTACGCGGTGCCGCTGCCGTTCACGTTCACCTTCGACGGCGTCGCGCAGATGGGCATCTACGTCAACACGAACGGTCACCTGACGTTCGGCACGACGCCGCCGGCGGTCAATAACTGGTCCCCGCTGTCGTACGCGACCGCCTACGCCGGCGCCGCGTCGGCGTTCGGCCGCGACCTGCAGGCCGGCTGGAGCTTCGCCTGCGACCGTGTGTCCGGCACGAACACGCTGACCAACGTCTCCGCGCTGGGCCCGATGCAGGTCGGCGACTACCTGACCGGCAACGGCATCGCGACCGGCGCCATGATCACCGCGATCGCCGGTAACACGATCACGATGAGCCTCAATGCGACCTCGACCGGCACCGCCGGCTACGCCGGAGCCGTCGGCCCGTGGGCCGAACTGCGCTACGAGACGCTCGGCACGACCCCGAACCAGGTGTTCGTCGTGCAGTGGACGAACTTCAAGCGCTACGGCTGGACCACGCTGACGACCACCCAGCACATGGTGCTGAACTTCCAGATCCGCCTGGAGGAGTCCACCAACAAGGTCCAGTTCGTCTACGGCAACTGCTCGCCGGGCCTGACGACGTTCACGACCGTGAACCAGGTCGGCCTGCGCGGCCCGACCAACGCCTTCCCGGCCAACATCAACAACCGGCTCAACACGAAGGGCGTCAACGACGACTGGCTGCTGTCGCTGCCCGGCACGTCGAACACGTCGGGCATGCTCTACAACAACGTCGCGCCCGCGAACGTGATCACGAGCGGCCTGACCTACGAGTGGGGACCGCCGGTCGGCGCGTACGCCGGATTCACGGCGACCCCCACGGGCGGCCCGACGCCGCTCACGGTGCAGTTCACCGACAGCTCCTTCACGACCCACCCCGGCGGCATCATCGCTTGGGCCTGGGACCTCGACGGTGACAGCGTCATCGACACCACGCTGCAGAACCCGAGCTGGGTCTACAACACCTGCGGCAACTACACCGTGTCGCTGACCGTCATCGACGGCGTCAACCCGGCGAACACGCTGACGAGGACCAGCTACATCCAGACCGACCGCATCACGGCGAACTTCACGTCGACGCTGATCGGCCCGCTGACCATGCAGTTCATCGACACCTCGAGCATGCCGGCGACGACCTGGTCGTGGGACCTCAACGGCGACCTCGTGCCCGACAGCACCGTGCAGAACCCCATCTGGGTCTACCCGAACGCCAACGCGGTCAACGTCACGCTGACGGTCACGCGGCTGTGCTCGCCGCCATCCTCGGTCACCAAGTCGAGCGTTCCGGTGCAGAGCCTCTCGCACAACGTGGCGCCGAACAACACCGGGAGCAACGGCGCGATGGTGTTCTTCGACCTCAACGTCACCAACCCGCAGGGCGTCGAGATCAACAGCATGGACGTTTTCGCCAGCCTCGCCGCGACGGCGTTCACGGTCGACGTCTACATGAAGCAGGGCAACTACCTGACCTTCGAGAAGACGCCGGGCGTCTGGACCAAGGTCGGCACGGGCAGCGGCACGAGCACGACGAATACGACTCCGTCGCCGGTCGCCCTCGCCGCCC
>VGXW01000192.1 GCA_016873195.1 Planctomycetota bacterium
CCCCCGTGGCCCGCGCCTACCGCGCGGCCTGCACGCCGGACTTCTACGTGTTCGACGCCGCGCGGCGGCTCGTCTACCGCGGCCAGCTCGACGACAGCCGGCCCGGCAACAACGTGCCCGTGACCGGGCGCGACGTGCGCCGGGCGCTCGACGCCGTGCTGGCCGGGCGACCGGTCGACGCCCGCCAGTTGCCGAGCCTCGGCTGCAACGTCAAGTGGCGGCGCGGCAACGCCCCGCCGTGGTTCCCGGGCTGAGGTCCCCACCGCCGCGGCGCGGCGGCGGGCAGATCAGGCCCACAGCACGAGCCCGCGCACCTTCGCGTCGTGGCCACCGTGCCCCGGCACGCGCACGCGCATGCCGTGCTGGTAGTGCCCAGCGCGTTCGACGCGGTAGCCGCCGCCGTAGGCGTGCACGGTGCCCTTGACGGCGCCGAGGTGCTGCAGCGGCACGACCACCATGTCGCGCAGGTCGGCGGGTTCGCCGCGGCAGACCACGAGTTCCGCGACGATGTCGGCGAGCTGCAGGGGGCCGAGATCGACCTCGAGGTGCACGTCGAGGTGCTGGCCGACCCGGAACTCCTGCAGTTCGACGGTGGTCGCCGCGGCGATGCGGACGCGGTCGAAGCCCGACTTGATCCGCAGGTGCTCCTTGCCGCGCTCCCGCGCCGCCGCGCGCTTGTTGGCCAGGTGTCCGAAGAAGTGCTCGGCGAGCGGCCGGTAGGCCTGCGCCAGGTAGTCCGACACCATGCGGTCGGTGTTGAACCAGGTCGGCACGGTCGCGAGGCAGTGCACCATGCGGTCGAGCCAGCTCGTCGGCAGCCCGCGGCCGTCGCGCGCGAAGAACGACGGCACGATCTCCTCCTCGAGCAGGCGGTAGAGCGCCGTGGCGTCCGCCTGGTTCTGCAGTTCGTGGCTGCCGTAGACCTGGCGGCCGCCGATCGTCCAGCCGTTCCGGCCGTCGGCGGCCTCGGGCCACCAGCCGTCGGCGATCGACAGGTTCAGCACGCCGTTGGCGGCCGCCTTCATGCCCGACGTGCCGCTCGCCTCCTCCATGCGGGTCGGCGTGTTGACCCACACGTCGACGCCGTGCACCAGCGTCTTTGCCACCGCGATGTCGTAGTCCTCGACGAAGAACACGCGGCCGATGAACTCGGGCGACCGCGAGATCTGCACGATCGACTTCAGGATGTCCTGGCCCTGCCGGTCGCGCGGGTGCGCCTTGCCGGCGACCAGCACGCGGACCGGGCGGTCGGGATGCGACAGGATCTGCCGCAACCGCGCCGGATCGGTGAACAGCAGGTGCGCGCGCTTGTACGGGGCGAACCGCCGCGCGAAGCCGAGGTAGAGCGCCTTCTCGTCGAGCCCGGCGAGCATCGCGCTGAGCACGACCGGACTGTCGCCGCGCGCGTGGAACGCGTGCGTCATGACCTCGCGCACGGCCTCGAGCATGCCGGCCTTGTTGGCCTGGTGCACGAGCCACAGCTCCGCGGGATCGATGCGCCGCGCGTTCGCGAAGTCGTCGGGCCGCACGGGCGAGTCGTCGCCGCGCAGCAGCCGCGCGATGCCGTTCTGCGTCCAGCTCGCCAGGTGCACGCCGTTGGTGACCGTCGCGACCGGCACCTCGCCCTGCAGCAGGCCGGGCCAGAACGCGTGCAGCAGCTTCTGCGAGGCGAGCCCGTGCAGCTTGCTGACGCCGTTGACGAACGAGGCGAAGTGCATCGCCAGGTAGGTCATGTTGAACTCGGTGCCGGCACCGGCCTGGCCGAGCGCGAAGAACCGGTCCCAGGGCAACCCCACCCACTCCTCGGCGTCGCCGAAGTGGCGGCGCATCAGGTCCTCGGCGAAGCGGTCGTGGCCGGCGGGCACCGGCGTGTGCGTCGTGAACAGCGTCGTCGACGCGACGTACTCGCGCGCCGCCTCGAACGGCAGGCCTTCGCCGCGCACCAGTCCGCTGACGCGCTCGAGCGTCAGGAACGCCGCGTGGCCCTCGTTCATGTGGTAGACGGCGGGTCGGATGCCGAGCGCGTGCAGCAGGCGAACGCCGCCGCGGCCGAGCACGATCTCCTGCTGGATGCGCGTCTCGTGGTCGCCGCCGTACAGGTGGCGGGTGATGTCGCGGTCCTCCGGCCGGTTCTGCGGGCAGTTCGCGTCGAGCAGGTAGAGCGGCACGCGGCCGACCATCGCCTTGTAGGCGCGCAGCATGATCTCGCGGCCCGGCAGCGGCAGCGCCACCTCGAGCGGGCGGCCGTCGGGCGTGCGCACGATCTCGACCGCCAGCTGCCGCGCCCGGTTCTCGCGGTCGATCGCGATCTGTTGCCCGTCGCTGGAGACCTGCTGGCCCAGGTAGCCGAACCGGTAGAACAGGCCGACGCCGACCAGCGGGATGTTGAGGTCGCTCGCCGACTTCAGGTGGTCCCCCGCGAGCACGCCGAGCCCGCCGCTGTAGACCGGCAGCGAGTGGTGCACGCCGAACTCGGCGGAGAAGTAGGCGACCGGATGCTGCGGCGACAGCGCCGGCCCGGCACCGTCCTGCGTCACGGGCAGCGCGCGCTGCGACTCGGCCAGGTAGGCGTCGAAGCGCTTGACGACCTCCTGCAGGCGGCGCAGGTAGTCCTTGTCCCTGGCCTTCGACTCGAGCGTGTCGAGCCCGACGCTCTGCAGGAACGCCACCGGGTTCTCGTTGAGCCGGCGGAAGCCGGGCGCGAGTTCCTCGAACAGGCCCCGCACGCCGGAATTCCAGACCCACCAGAAGTTCCGCGCGAGCCGTTCGAGCCCGCGCAGGCTCTGCGGCAGCGTCGCCGAGGCCTCGAAGCCCGACAGGCGCGGCGTCGTGCCGGAGCCCGGCGACTGCAGCGCGCGGCGCGGCAGCCGGAACTGCACGACGCCCGACGCGACGCGCGACTGCACCGCGGCCATCGCGAGGTCGTAGGCCTGCAGGTAGTGGCCGTAGAGGCCGCGCCACGACGTGTGGCCGGCAGCGGCGCGGCAGCGGTCGCGCATCGCGTCGCGGTCGCCGCCGGAGTCCAGCAGGCCCTCGAGCGCCTCGGCGAGCGAACGGACCACCTCCTTGTACACCACGCGGTCGCGGCGCAACACCGTGATGCCGTCGCGCGGCCCGAGGCCCGCGGCCATCGCCCAGCGGCCGAAGCCGGCGAGGTCCGTCGTGATCGTCGGCACGCCGACCGCGAGCGCCTCCTGCGGCGTGTAGCCCCAGGGTTCGTAGTAGGAGGGGTAGGCGCCGAAGTCCATCGCGGCGAGCACCGCCTCGTACTCGCGCCCGAACAGGCCGTCGTCGGGCCGCAGGTAGATCGGCACCTGCACGACCTTGACGCGGCTGCCGGGCCGGTTGTCGAGGCCCAGGCGCCGGCAGTGCGCGTGCACCGGGTCGCGGTCCTCGTCGAACAGGTTGTGCGTGCAGATGCCGATCGGGCCGCCGTTGCCCGGGCCGCCGTTGCCGGACCCGCCGGCGAGCCGCTCGCGCAGTTCCCCGCGCACGCCGCTGTTGCCGGCCGGCACGAGCAGGAACGCGACCAGCCGCCGGCCCCGCTGCCCCCGCAGCTGCGCCATCGCGTCGAGCAGCAGTTCGATGCCCTTGTTGTAGAACTCGTAGCGGCCCGCCAGCGCGACGAACGCGGCGTCGCCGACGTCCTCGCCGAGCAGCGCCGAAGCCACGCGGGTCAGCTCGGCGCGCGTCGCCGCCCGGTCGCCCGCGGCCAGCTGGTCGATCACCGCGAGGTCGATGCCGTTCGGCAGCAGCGGCTCGGCCTTGCGCTGGTGCAGCAGTTCCGCCTCCGCCCCGGTGATCGCCGACACGGTCGTGAACACGTCCGCCTTGCGCGCGCAGACGCCCTCGAGCGAGTGTTTGGCCTGCACGCCGTGCTGGCGCGCCAGCTCCTCGGGCGACTTGCCGCCGAGCCCCTTGTCGCCGGCCGCGGGGTCCGCGGTGATGCCGAGCGAGGCCAGCGAGCGGCCGAGCATCGTCGCGTGCGTCGTGAACACCGTGCCGATGCTCGGGATGCGCTCCTGCAGGTAGAGCAGCGCCGCGCCGGTCATCCACTCGTGCGCCTGCACCACGGCGCGGCGGTGCAACGGCGCGAGGTACTCCTCCCACCACCGCTCGATCACCATGCCCGCCGCGATCGAGAACAGCACCGGCTCGACGTAGTCCCAGTCGCCGGCGATCGAGTCGACCTTGTGGCGTTCCCAGAGCCCCGACAGGATGCCGTTCTTCTGCTCGTAGAGCCCGGAGAAGCCGACCAGGATGCAGCGCGGCCGGCCCGGGATGCGCCAGCGGCCGATGCGGATCGGCACGCCGAGCTGCCGGCACGACTGCACGAACTCCTCGTGGCCGGCTTCCTCGTCGAAGGGCGGCAGCACGCCGGTGCCGCTGAGCAACTGCGGGCCGATCGTCACGTAGTCGTCGCCGAAGCGTTCGACCGCGGTCACCGCCTTGCTCGACAGCACCGTGTGGATGCCGCCGACCTTGTTGCCGACTTCCCAGCTGATCTCGAACAGTTGGAACGGACGCTCCGCCATGGTCACTTCCCGTGGTTCTCACCGGCCCGCCGCACCTGCGCCCGCAGGTGGTCGAGGGCCGTCGTCGTGGTCGCGAACGCCGCGTGCGGCGGCTCGCAGGGGCTGGAATCTCCGGGCGCGCCAGCACCCGCCCGGTGCCTCGTCGCGGCGCAGCGGACGTGGCCCGACGCCGTGATCCGCCGCCCGCCGCCCGGCAGGCCGGGCAGGCGCCGCGTGCACCCGGAGATGCCCGGGTGCTCCCACTGGTGCTCGCCGAAGGTCGCGTGGTCCATGAACAGCCCGACGAATCTGCGCCGGCGGCGGCAGGTCGTGCAGCCGGCCCGCGAACCTATCGGCAAGCAGGGGGCACGAAGGCCACCCCTGGTTCGGGAAACGGCACACGACGCCGCCCGACGGCGGGTCGCTGCGCCGTCGCAGGTCGAGCCGCGCGCAGCCCTTCGGCCGGCAGCGCCACCGGGGCCGCACCAGCCGGACAGCCGGTCGGCGCCCTCGCCGCGCGGTGCGCCCGGCGACGAACCGGTGCCGTGGGCCGGCGCAGCGGCCCGGCTTCCGGATCCGGTCGCCGGGTTGCCGCGGGCACCGCCGGGAGGTCCGGTGGACCCGGCGGCCGGAGCCGGCGTCGATCACGGCAGTTCGTCCGGGGAGACGGTGCGGCTGCGGTCCACGAGCCACGATCCGCGCAACAGTTCGGCGGTGCTCCACGCCTGCGCGAACGCGCCACCGGCCCGCTGCGGCGGATCGCCGTCGTAGACCTCGGCCACGTGCCCGAGGCAGCCGGCGTCGAGTTCCGGCAGGAACCCCTGCAGCAGCGCGCCGAGTTCGCCGCGCACCGCGCCGAGTTGCTGCCGCGCCGCCGCGCGCAGCGCGGCCTCGACGTAGAAGCCGAGCAGCCACGGCCATGCGGTGCCCTGGTGGTAGGCGAGGTCGCGCGCCTCGGTGGGACCCTCGTAGCGGCCGCGGTAGGCCGGATCGCGCGGCGACAGCGTGCGCAGGCCGCGCGGCGTCAGCAGTTCGGCGCGCGCCTTCTGCACGACCGCCTCGCGCTGCGCGCGCGTCAGCGGCGAGCGGGCCAGCGCCGCCGCGACCACCATGTTGGGCCGCACCGTCGCATCGGCCTCGCCGCCGTGCCAGCGGTCGGCGAGGCAACGCTGCTGCGGCAGCCAGAACCGCTCGACGAACGCGGCGCCGCAGCGCCCGCACAGTTCGCGGCAGGCGGCCTCGCCGCGCTCGGCGAGGAAGGCGAGCAGCGCGTACCACAGCGCCTGGATCTCGACGGGCTGGCCGCTGCGCGGCGTCACCGGGCCCTGGCCCGTGCGCGCGTCCATCCACGTCGCGTTGAGCTCCTCGCCGCCCGCGCGCAGCAGGCCCGCGGTGTCGACCACCATGCCGAGTCCGGTGCCCGCGACGTAGGCGTCGGCGATCGCGCGCAGCGCCGGCACGTAGGTCTCCTGCACCCGCCCGGGGTCGCCGCCCGCGTCCGCGTAGCGCTGCACCGCGAGCGCGAACCACAGCGCCGCATCGCAGCTGCCGTAGTGGCTGTCGGCGGCGCTGCGCCCGTAGATGTTCGGCAACAGACCACCGCGCAGGAACGGCAGCGCCCCGTCGAGCACCGCCGCGCAGAGGTCGCCGCGGCCGCGCGCGAGCGTGAGCCCGGGCAGCGACACGAACACGTCGCGCCCCCACTCGCCGAACCACGGGAAACCCGCCAGCACGCCGAGGCGGCCGCCGGGCCCGCGGTACAGGAAGTCGTCGGCCGAGCGGCACAGCCTCGCCCACAGGGGACCACCGCCGGGCCGCGGGGCGGCGTCGGCAGCGCCCGCCTGCGCCGCTGCGTCCCCCCAGGCCGCCGCCGGTCCGGTCAGCGGTTCGCCGAACGCGAACGCGGCGACCACCTCGCGGCCCGGGCCGAGCTCGACCTCGAGCACGCCCGGGCTCCAGCGGTCGCCGACGTGGTCGTAGCCGCGCGCGCGGTCCAGTTCGTACAGGAAGCCGCGGTACCACACGGCGTCGCCGCGGAAGGTGGCGGCCCCGTCCACCGTGAGCCACAGCACCGGCAGGCGCCCGTCCGGCCGCACGCCCCAGCTCGCGCCGCGCCGGTGCACGGTGCCGTCGAACGGCGCGCCCTCGTGCAGCAGGTGGTCGGCGTCGCACCAGCCGAGCAGCGGCCGGATCCAGCAGCGCGCCGGCCGATCGCCGAGGTTGCGCCAGCGCACCAGCAGGGACGGGGCTCTGCCCGCGCCGCCGCGCACGAGCAGCACGCTGCGCTCCAATCCGAACGGCGCGCCGGCGGCGTCGGCACCGCGGAAGGTCCAGCACGGCCACGGGCGCGGCGCGAACGAGACCGCCGCGGGCGGCGGCACCGCCTCCGGCAGGCCGGCCCAGCGCGCGTGCAGCAGCGAGGTCGCACCGGCGTCGGGGCCGAGCCGTTCGTCGAGGCCCGCGACGGCGAGGTAGCGGCGCGGCCCACCGGGCTCGCGCACGGTCCACAGGCCGTGGTAGCGCCGCGTCGGCAGGTCGGCGGCGGTCCCGCAGCCGTAGCCGCCGGTCCCGTCGGTCAGCAGCCACTCGCTGGTCCGCGGATCCGCGGCAGGGGCGGGCTGGTCGGCAGCGGTTCGCTCGGCAGGGGTCAAGTTCGCAGGTTCCGGACGCGGGGCGGGCGCAGCAGCCTACGGGCGCAACCCCCGGTATCAACGCTCGTTCGCCGCAGGATTCCGCGGCGTCCCCTGTCGCGACGGCGGGCGACCCTGCATCCTTGGTTCTCCCGCGCACCACCCGACGCAGCCGAGGTCCCATTGGTCAACCTCGACCTCAAGAACACTCTCGCGTTCGTCCTCGCCGGCGGCGAAGGCAGCCGCCTGAAGCCCCTCACGCAGTACCGCGCCAAACCCGCGGTGCCGTTCGGCGGCTGCTACCGCATCATCGATTTCACGCTGTCGACCTGCATCCACAGCGGCCTGCGGCGCATCCACCTGCTGACCCAGTACCAGGCGCGCTCGCTCGAGGAGCACATCCGGTTCGGCTGGAACTTCCTGCCGCGCCGGCTCGAGCAGTGGATCACCTGCAGCCCGCCGCACCACGTCGCGGTCGGCAAGTGGTACCGCGGCACCGCCGACGCGATCTTCCACAACCTCGACACGATCCGGGACTGGCAGCCGCCGAACGTCGTCGTGCTGTCGGGCGACCACGTCTACCAGATGGACTACCGCGACATGCTGCGCGGGCACGTCGAACACAACGCGGCGCTGACGATCGGCGCGGTGCGCATCCGGGCCGAGGAGGCGAGCCGCTTCGGCATCCTGGAGATCGCCGCCGACGGGCGCGTGCGGGGCTTCGTCGAGAAGCCGCGGCAGAACGCGCCGCAGATCCCGGGCGACCCGGGCTTCTGCCTCGCGTCGATGGGCATCTACGTGTTCGAGACCAGGGAACTGATCCGGCGGCTGGTCGAGGACAACACGATGCCCGAGGGCCAGGGCGGCGACTTCGGCCAGCACGTGATCCCGCGCATGATCCACGCGGTGCCCGTCCACGCGCACTTCTTCCGCCCCCTCGACGGCGGCGACGACCCCTACTGGCGCGACGTCGGCACCATCGAGGCCTACTTCGACGCCAACATGGACCTCTGCAGCGTCAAGCCGCACCTGAACCTGTACCACCAGGACTGGCCGGTCTACACGCTGTGGCACAACGACCCGCCGGCGAAGACCGTGTTCTCCGAGGCCGGCGCCGGCCGGCGCGCCGAGGTGCAGGACTCGCTGCTGTGCCCGGGCGTCGTCGTGTCGGGCGCCAAGGTGCGGCGCTCGCTGCTCAGCAACCGCGTCTACGTCGACGAGCACAGCGAACTCGACGAGTGCATCGTGCTGCGCGGCGCGCGCGTCGGCAAGAACTGCCGGCTGCGCCGCGTGATCCTCGACAAGTGGAACACGGTGCCCGACGGCACGGTGATCGGCTACGACATCGAAGCCGACAAGCAGCGCTTCACGGCGTCGCCGACCGGCATCGTCGTCGTCGCGCACGGCCACCGCTGGACGTGATCCCCGGCCGGAACCACGCACTCGGGCCCCGCTGCGGCGGTTGCCGTCGAGCAGCGGCAGTCTACGGCCGCTCGCGCGGCGGCAGGAACTCGCCGAGGTATTGCGGCAGCATGCGGCGCCACGTGCCCCAGTCGTGCCGCCAGCTCGCGTCCCATTCGTCGACGCGGTTCGGGACGCCCTTCACGCCGAGCGCGCGCTCGACCCTCCAGCTCTGCTCGGGTTCCTCGTAGGCGCCCTTGCCGTGCGCGAGCAGCACGAAGCGCTGGCGCAGCAGGTCGAGGTGCCGGCCGGACAGGTGCGGCACGAAGTCGAGCGGCGAACTCACGAAGTAGTCGTGGTTGGCCTGGCCCGGCTGGAACCGGCACATGTCGTAGGTGCCCGACAGGCAGATCGCGCCGGCGAACACGTCGGGGTGCCGGCACAGCGCCGCCAGCGCGTTGAACGCGCCGATCGAGGCACCCGCGGTCCAGATCGGGCCCGCGGTGTCGCCGCAGTCGCGCCGGATCGCCGGCACGACCTCCCGGTGCACGCACGCGTCGAAGCGGTTCTGCGCGGTGGCGGCCTGCTCGAGCGTCCGGCACTCCTTGACCCACGCGAGGCCCGCGATCGAGTCGACGCAGTAGACCTTGAGCCGCAGGTCCGCCAGGAAGTCGCCGATCGCGGCGATCAGTTCGAACCGCTCGGGCTCCTCGGCGTCGCCGCCGGCGGTCGGGAACAGCAGCAGCGGCGTGCCCGCGACCCCGTAGCGCACGAACGTGATCTCGCGGCCCCC